>NZ_CAMKRR010000090.1 GCF_946415235.1 uncultured Ruminococcus sp.
GAGGTCACAGCATGAAAGCACAGTACACAGCTCCCGAAATGGAGATAATCACATTCGACAGTGAGGACGTTATCACTGTAAGCTTAGGCATCGCTTCAAGCGATACAGAGCTCGAACCGCAGTAACGTGTAATGGCAGTCCGCAAAGGGCTGCCATTGTTTAAGCATACTTTTATATTACGGAGATAAGCTATGAAAATATCATTACCTGTTATGCTGATAGCAGCTCTCACGCTATGCGGCTGCAACAGCGGAAACAGCACAGAAACCGAAAGCAGCTCCGCGGAGACAACTGCTGTGACCACAACTGCTGCGGAGACAACATCGGTCACTTCAACAACTGTAACGACGACTGCGACATCAAAGGTTAGCGCTGTTACAACAACTGCCGCAGGCTCGGAGGCTGCCGCATCAGACATCTCCGATGAAGCCGCGCTCATGGATTCGGGCATTATCCTGCCCGAGGCCGGCGATACGGATACGACCTCGGAAAATGCAGAGCAGTTCACGTTCCCGCAATCGGAGGACGATGCTCCTATCGAGCTGCCCATAATACCTATCGGATAAAAACAAAAACAGGCGGATATCCGCCTGTTTTTTGTTTTCTGCAATAAAGGCGAAATTTCCGCATACATTGACAAATTTCCGACATAATGATATAATACTTACGACAGGAGTGTTGCCTATGCAGGAACAAAAAAACAAACACGTCATGCAGTGGCATATCACCCACAGATGCAATCTGAGGTGCAGTCACTGTTATCAGGACGAATACGGCTCGGAGCTCTCATTCGCGGAACTTGAACGCATTTTTTTGCAGTATGTCCGTTTCTGCGGGAAGTATTCTTTCCGCGGTCATATCAACTTCACAGGCGGCGAACCTCTTCTTTCCGAGCACCTCTTTCCCCTTATGAGGCTTTGCGACGAGCACCGCATTACCTTCGGACTGCTGACGAACGGCACTCTCATCGACGATAAAACAGCTGATACGCTCCGGCTTTTTCGCGGGCTCTCGTTCGTACAGGTCAGCATTGACGGTACAGAGGCTACTCATGACAGCGTCCGCGGAAAAGGTAATTTTCAGAAAGCCCTCAGCGGCCTTCAGCTTGTTGGCAAGCGGGGCATACAGACTATGGCTGCATTTACCTGCCATAAGCGGAATTACTCCGAATTGAAGGACGTTATCCGCATTGTCCGCAAAAAAGGCATTGACCGCTTCTGGGCGGACAGACTGATACCTATGGGAAGCAGCTGCGAAAACGTGCTGTCTACCGACGAATACCGCGATATAATTCGTATACTGACCAAAGAGCATGAACGGAAATGCCTTTTCACACATACAGATGTACACCTCAACCGTTCATTACAGTTCCTTGAGGGTGGAAACTGCTACTATCAGTGCTCGGCAGGGAAAACTCTCCTTACACTTCTTGCGGACGGCACTCTGCTGCCGTGCAGACGCCTGCCCATACCAATAGGCAGCTGCCTTGAGGAGGATATGACGGAGCTTTGCGAAAAAAGCGAGCTCATACATGAGCTGCGCGAACAAAGAATACCCAAAGAATGTCTGCCGTGTCCCAATGCACTGCTGTGCAGGGGCGGGGCAAAATGCCTGACCTACGTTGTAACAGGCGATTTCAGGAACAAGGATATCAATTGCTATTACAAATACTGAAGCCTTTTTACATTACGACAGGAGAAAAAACTATGATCGGAATTATCAGGACTAAATCAGCAAGACTGCTCGCTGTTCTGGCAGCATTATTTATCATCGCTTTCACTGTCTGCCCCTTATGCGCTTTTGCAGACAATAAATCCTACTCGGTAGACGGTGCCGAGTTCAGGGTCACTCTGACAAAAAGCGGCGACGCCGTCGTTTGCGAAAAGTGGGACGTTACATATCACAAAGGTGATTTTTCAAGATTCTACAAGGATATCTATAACCCGAACAACGCTCTGGAATACATCAGGAGCATCGACCTTATGGGCGCTGCCATAAACGGAAAGACCGCAGAGTATCAGTCAGGCGATAACAGGGCGGACGGAAGCTACTACGTTGAATCAAAAAGCGACAGGTTCACTGTCAGCTGGTATCAGCACGCTTCGGGAGAAACTGTGGAGTATGAGATAAAATACAATATCAAAGACGCGGTAAAAAGCGACGGCAGCGGCAGAGCAAAGTTCGCGGTAAGACTTATAGGCGAAAACTTTCCCAAAACAGTCGGCTCGGTAAAGACCGTGGTAGAGCTCCCCGCAAATGACTATTCCGCGGATATCACCCTCAGCAAGGGACAGGCTTCTTTAAACGGGAACACGGCTTCTTCAAAGACTTCAAACGTATCGGGTATGTATAAGCTAAACGTCGAAATGGCAGACGAATACTTCGACATTCTCCCGAGCCTCGGCAGTATTGACGTTCCGAAGCGTTCGGGCGGCGGCAGCAGCGGTGCTATGGCATTTCTTGGCATAGGCATAGGAATTTTTTCATGGCTCTGTCCCCTGGCAGGCATCGCGATCTTCATAACGGCAGTAATACTCCTTATATTAAAAGCTCCCACAAAGGGTAAGATAAAAAGAATTCTCAAAAAGGATCCCGACTGCTTCAGCAATGCGGCAGCTCGTATCGGAGCCGAGGTGCTCCCCTATTTATGGTACAGCTATATATACCCCTTTTACACCTGCAGCAGGGGCGACTATTATTCACGCATATTCTATCTTGAGATATTCGACCTTGTGAAAAAAGGCTATATCGAAATCACAGAGAACAGCTTCAGGATACATCAGAACGGCAGCGCGGACAGCTATTACAACGAGACAAGAGAGCTCGACGAAGAATTCATACGTATACTGTATGAGTCCGTAAACACTTCAAAGCTGAAAGCTCCCGATGAGATACCCTTTGACCAGCTTTGCAATGATATAAGCGACTTCACGGGATATTCGGAATTTGCAAACAAGCTTATGAAATGGAGCACTGCTTATCATAAGGCAGTAACCAAATCTCAGATCTACAAGCAGATGAAGGAGTCGGGCTCGCTGAAAAATCTCCGTAATGACATCGGCTTATGGGTAAACTACGGAAAATACATGGATCTTAATATCAATCCATGCGACTGTCTCGGTATAATCCAAAGGACGGGCACTATAGACTCTTATCCCGTTCTCGAAATGATGGCTTCAAAGTTCAGCTCCGTGGACACAGGTAAATACAATGCCGAGATATTCGGCCTGTATGCGGGAATGCACGGCGCATTCAGCTATATAACATCAATGTATGCTTCAAGCACTTCCGACACTTCCAGTGGAAGCAGCTGTAGTAGTTGCAGCAGTTGCAGCAGCTGTAGCAGTTGCAGCAGCTGCGGAGGCGGCGGCGCAGACTGACGTCTCACCCGAAAAGGTTATGGAAAGCTTTAACATTTTATGCAGGGGCGCTGTCCCCTGCATTTATTGTTTGTGAATAAACAGGAAATAAGTCGGCAGAAAAAATATTGCTGAAAACTATCTGTTCGTGTAACACTTTATGATTATTTTCCGATTGTTGTTTATGAAAGGTCGGCCTTACAAAATAAATCGCAGGGAGGAATGAAAATGACAAGCAGAGAACTGACAGATATGATGAAAAGTTCACCTGTCGCCTGTCATAAGGTACTTGTCAAAGAATACGGCAGATATGTCTATGCCATTGTTTACAACAAGCTGAGAGGCTGCGGCACTAATGAAGATATAGAGGAATGTGTCAGCGATGTCTTTGCAGATATCTTTATGAAATGCGAGTTCGATATCTCTTCGGACAGCGATATAAGATATCTTATCGGCACTATCGCAAAAAGAAAGGCTATAGACAGCTTCAGGAGCCTGACCGCAAGAGCAGGTCATTTTGCCGAAAGCGACGAGGACGAAATGATGGAGTTTGTCTCTGACTTCAGTGTTGACGAGCACGTTGACCGTTCTGAACTCCGACGCGTACTCCTCAATAAGATAGACGAGCTGGGCGATCCCGATTCAACTATACTTATACAGAAGTTCTATTATAACCGAAATTCCAAGGAAATAGCCCATGACCTGTCAATGAGCGCCGTTGCGGTAAGACAGAGATGCTCAAGAGCTATGGATAAGCTTCGCGCAAAGCTCTTGGAGATCGGTATAACACTTTAAGGGGAGGTAAAGGATATGAAAGAGAAAAAAATATTCGACATTCTTGAAGATGCGGAGTATGATTCAATGAACAGACTTTTCGAGAAATGCCCTGAGATCTCTGATGAGCAGCTCGACAGGATATATACCATGAGCGAGAAGAAGTTCAGAAAGATGAAAAAGGGCGCAGAAAGAACAAAGAGAGATAATAATATAAAAATGACAGATAACGATACCGTCGAAGGCGTTGAGCGCAGCAGAAGGCCTGTATGGCTCACTACTCTCAGCACAGCCGCTTCGATCGTGCTCATTGCAGGTATCGCTGTCGGAAGTACCGTGATGATAAAGGGAAACAAAAAGATAACCAACACCGACAGTCAGACACCGCCTGCTATTACTGCTACAACATTAACAGGTACTTCGTCTGCGTCCACACAAATGGATAATGCCGTCATAAAAACCACTGTTACTATTGTTTCGGGCACATCAGGCACATCTGATGCAGTTGTTACTCAGACCGTGACCGAACCTGCTTCGGAAGAAGCCGCGGATACAGAGTTCATAAAGCCATATGTCGGCAGATGGAGATATCAGACATCACCTACGAACCACGTTCACTATGACGGAACGGATACGGGCACTGTGGATATTTTCGGCGATGCGACCTACACCTATACCGACAAAAACGGCAACATCTCAAACGGTACGATCAAAAATCACACTGAAACGATAGGAGGCTCGGAGATATTCGGTCTTGAATTCTCGGGTGATACCTTCGCAGGTCACATAGCTTACTATACAGATACCGACGAGTTCCATTTCGGAAACGGCGACGCGGCACGTATAGTCCGCGGAACAAACAGCAGGACATACGCCGAGATAGCTATTGAAAAAATGGATATTTTCACAGAGACAGACTTCCTTTGTGCAACCATCACTGACCGTGAAGATGAAGTTGCGTTCGTCGAAAACGGTATAGAATACCACAGGGTAACAGACCTCTCGAAGATCGGTTCAATGTCCGAGCTCAGGGAGCGTTTAAACAGCAGCTTTACAGGCGAAGTTAAAAACTTCTTTACAGGAGAGCTCGAAGCACGTTTCAAGGAAAAAGACGGTGTGCTTTATGAAGCTGACGGTGTAAGAGGTTCATTCGGCTTTGATACAAGCGGCGGAGTTTATATCACCGATGCAACGGAAAACAGCTTCACCGCAACGACTTACAATACAGGCTTTATAGAAGCACAAGGCAGATTGTCAGCTGTATTCGTAAAGGAAAACGGCGAATGGAAAATAAGCAGCTACTCTTATGCGAACTAATGATATGCCGATATATGCAAATATCCGCGGACAGTATCAGTGCTATACTCATACAGAAGCTTTTATAACTATTATTGAGGAGGAACCTTTTGAAAAAGGGTCTCTCCTCAATGTTCACGGTCCTTAACGAAGAAAACATACTTAAACCGAATAGGACAACAATCCCGATACAGTAAGTGTCGGGATTTTTCTTTGTCAGTATAATAAATGAACTGATGTGTAAAGATGACAAAACTGTAAGATTCAGATAATGCCATTGTCATATAAACGTGCTATAATAGAATCAAAAGAACAGGAGGTATCGTTATGGAACTGTTAAAAGTTGAAAATCTTTACAAGGTATACGGTAAAGGAGAAAATGAAGTCAAAGCGGTAAACGGTGTGTCTTTCAGTGTTCCGAAGGGACAAATGGTCGCGATCGTTGGCGCAAGCGGATCCGGCAAATCCACACTGTTGCATATGATCGGCGCAGTCGACCGCCCCACATCTGGGAAAATATATCTGGACGGGCAGGATGTCTTTAAGCAGAACAACCGTGAACTTGCAATTTTCCGCAGACGGCAGGTCGGACTGATTTATCAGTTCTACAATCTGATTCCCGTCCTGACTGCCGAGGAGAATATCACGCTTCCTGTTATGATGGATGGTCGGAAACCCGATAAGGAGCATCTCGAAAAAACACTCGATATGCTCGGACTGAAAGAACGCAGAGATCATCTTCCCTCTCAGATGTCTGGCGGGCAGCAGCAGAGAGTATCCATCGGCAGAGCGCTTTTTACTTCTCCGCAGGTCATCCTTGCGGACGAGCCGACCGGCAATCTTGACAGCAAGAACAGCGCTGAGATTATGGAACTGTTTCGCCGCTCTAATAAGGAGTTAAAGCAGACTATCATCATTATCACACATGATGAGAAAATAGCCGAGCAATGCGACCGGGTCATTGTACTGAGTGACGGTAAAATCATATCGGACGAGGGCAATTCCACGAAGGGGGAGGCGGACAGCAATGAGATATGAAAACCTGCTTGCATCCCGCTATATCAAATCTCAGAAGCGGCAGTCGGTCTTTACCAGTGTCAGCATTATCGCTGCCGTGGCAATCATTGCGATGGTTTTTAATCTCTATAGCGTCTGCATGAATTGCCTTGAGAATACCTATTACAGTGATGCACCATATCATCTGGTTTTCAGCGAGCTGACCGAAGAACAGGGCGAAGCAATGGCGGATTTCGAGGAAGTCCGCTCTGTGAAGCTCAGCCGCACACAGGACGGCACTGTTAGGGCTGCTGTGTTATTCGGCAGCGATATCGGCGATCGCGAAACATGGCTGATGAATGTAGCCGAGCAGATCGGCGCGTCTCAGCAATATCAAAGAAGCAAAAACAACAGTATGCACGGCGCCTATGAATGGAACGATAACCTAATGATGATAGATGGCATCGGCGACGGCGCACACCTCTTCAAGCTGCGTATCTTCTGTATTTTCTTCATTTTTTCCGTGCTTATCACATTTGCGCTTCGTCTCATTATCGACACGGCGTTTGAAGTCTCGTCAAAGGAGCGTGAGCGTCACTACGGCGTTTTGCAGTCCATCGGCGCAACGCCCGAGCAGATCGTCAGGATCATCACCTATGAAGGACTGCGGCTGTGTATCATCGGTGTACCGTTCGGACTAATGGCGGGTATCGGGCTTGCCTATTTGATGTATAACGTACTGCTTGCCTCGGGACTTTCCGATCTGTTTCAGGGAATGACAAATGCTAAGATCTATCTTCCGTTCAGCATTGACTGGAAAATGCTGCTTGTTGCGGCGGCTGTCGGCGTGGTATGGGTATTTCTCTCCGCTTACGGCGTTGGAATGCGCATCATCAAAAAGACACCTATGGAAGCAATTACGACTCGTGCAAACAATGTGGAGAAGATCAAGCGGCACTCTCTTTCGGGATTGCTGTTCGGCGTTTCAGGCAGTATCGCTTCCCGAAATGCAAGGCGGCAGAAAAAGCGCTTTGTCATCACGGTGCTGACGCTGACCGTTTCGATCACAATGTTTGCATTGTTTTCCACAATGACGGAAACAGTCGAGCGCAGCATCACCGAACATACCGCTCTTATTATGTGGGGAGACAGCGAAAGCGAAGAAGGCGCAGCCAATATTGACTTTCAATTTGAGATCGGCAATCCTGAGAAAGGCATCAGCTACGGAGAAGCAGTCGAGGCGCTTTCCGGCAGCGGACTGTTTGAACATATAGCTGTTTTTGCAAACAAAAATTTTCAGTTTGCAGATTCCGAGGAGGCAGTGAGTGTTTGCTATATGAACAGGGAGGCCTACACGCGGTTTTTCGGAGCAGATGCACCGGTCAGTTATGACAAACTGGTCAGCTCCGGCGGATATGTATATAATTCCGCCTGCAAGGATTGCGCAAAGTATGTCGATCAGCTGCAAAGCGGCTCTCTGCGGCTTTTCAGTTACTGCACAACGGTGCCGGAAGGCACAGATATTGCGAATATAAGCTACAAGGAGCTCGTCAAAATCTGGGGCCAGGAAAAAAAGGAGCATACAGTCGATATCATCGGCTCAGTATCAAAAGAAGTGAAAGGATTCACACGCAGTAATATTGGTGATGTTTTGCTGATCGGCGCATTCGAGACGCATGAAAAGATCGCAGAAGACTGGTTTGGCTTATATTTATGGTTTGCAGATGTGGATTGTTCCTTTGTGGGGAGCAGCGCGGATGATTATCAGTACAATGCTGCCGACATGAAAAAAGCAGAGGACTGGTTCAGGGAGCATTCTGATGTCATTCCTTTACCAGAGGATGAAAAACACTATTTTGAATCGAGTTTATACAATATAAAGTGGAAAACGCACAGTATTCTGGCAACAGTCCGTGCAGGTGTGCTGATCCTCAATCTCCTGATTGCTCTGGCAGCGCTCATCAATCTGATGAATATTATTTCCACGGGTATCGCAAACCGCCGCAGCGAACTGGCATCCCTGCAATGCGTCGGCATGACCGACAAACAGCTTGACCGCATGGCGATCATCGAGTGCCTGCAATTTGCAGGTGCGGCGGCGATCATATCCGCGATCATCTGCGCGCTCATCATCTTCGGCACGGAAACCGGTTTACAAGCGCTCATCAATGCTTCTTTTGTAGACGAGAGCGAAGAAACCAGAAAAATGTTGATTTCTATGGTTCAGATCGATCCCGTCAAGCCGTTTGTCCGGATTGTCCTCTCTTCCATTGCCGCATTTGCAGCAGGCTGCGTGACTTCACTTGTCATGCTGCACACACAGAACAGCGACAGCCTCTCCGACCAGATCAAGGGTTCGGAGCTAAAGCTCGACGCGAAGAGATCGCATATTCTCCGAAATAGCGTGATAGCAGTTCTGAGTGCAGTTGTTATCGCTATCACAGGTCTGCGTACCTATTCTGTTGTATCATATTTGCATGACAGGAAAGAATACGAAAAGGCAGGATACCTCAACCTTGTGGACTCAAACGGCTTTAAGATGAACGTTTACTCCACTGGTGCGGAACACGGCAGGCATACTATTGTCGGGCTTGCAGGACAGGCAAGTTATGCCTTTCCTGTTGAGACGACCGAGCTGAATGAGCTGCTCGGCAAGGAGAATATGCTCGTTTATCCCGACCGTGCAGGCTACGGATTCAGCGGCGATTCTCTGAAACCGCAGACCGTGGAACAGATCGTTGAAGATTACCGCACGGGACTGAAAAATGCAGGCTTTGAAGCACCTTATGTGCTGATGGCACATTCCATCGCCGATTTATATGCGCTGTACTGGGAAATGCAGTACCCCGATGAAGTGGAAGCGATTGTCATTCTTGACGGCTCGATTCCGCCGAAAAGCGAACTCTGGCAAACCTATACCGTCGAGGAGGAATTCCCTTCCGAAGATGCAGGACGTACAGCTATGCGCAGACTGGTCCTGCGTACATGGCTCGGGATGAACAGACTCTTTCCCGATAGGAACTACGACGGCGGAGCAACACAGGGCGCTGCAACATTTTCAGACGAGCAGCTCAGACTTCCAAAGCTATGCAATAACCGCTTCTGGACTGCCGCCTTTGCTTCAGAAATATTGCTTGAAAAGCAGGAGGTAACGCATATGGGAGAGATACTTCACCCGACCGACACCCCTAAGCTTTATTTCTCCACGCTCTACACCTGCGAAGCAGATGTACGTGCTTCACTTGAACGCATGAAAGCAGACCACGAGGCAGAAGGCAAGGCGTTTAACATCGATCCTGAAACTGCCGCAAGAGCAGAATGGAAACAGATAGAATGGGAGATAGAACAAGCCCAAACAGAAGAGGACGATTTTATGGATAAGATCGGTAATTGCAGGCTGGAATACGTTGCGGGTGACCACGGTATTTTCTACGCACAGGAGCCTGAACAAATAGCAAGCTCCATACTCGGCTTTCTTGCAGAGACAACAGAATAACACGAAGCGGACGGTTTTCCTGCCGTCCGTTTGCATTCACAGGCAGAGTATGCTATAATAGAAACAGAACTGGAGGTGGCGAAATTGCCGAAAATATTGCTGATAGAGGATGATGAACAGCTTGCGAGATTTCTGATGCGGTTTCTCAATTCTGAGGGCTATACCACAGATTATGCAAACGGACAAAAGGACGCCATGCGCCTGTTTGAAGAAAACACATATGGCTGTGTACTGCTCGATATTTCTCTGAAGGACGGTAATGGCTATTCAGTCTGTGCTGCGATCAAGGCGCAGAATGATACGCCGGTTATTTTCATCACCGCATCGGCAGACGAAGCCTGCACAGTCGCTGGATTTGAGATTGGTGCAGATGATTACATCGGAAAACCCTTTGGCACACGCGAGCTGCTTGCACGTATGAAAAATGTCATGCGCAGGGCACAGAAGACCTCTCCGCTTTTGCGTTGCGGCAATGTGACGATAGACCCGATCAAGGGCATTGTCCGAAAAAATGGCAGCGAGATAGCAATGTCCGCGCTCGAATACCGACTGCTGCTGGTGTTCTTCTCCAACAAGAATCAGCTGTTATCCCGTGACAGGCTTGCGGAGGAGCTGTGGTCGCTGACAAAGGAGTTCATTTCCGATAACACACTGAGCGTTTATATTCGCCGTCTTCGTGAAAAAATCGAAACAGAACCACAGGATCCGCATATCATCGTCACTGTCAGAGGTCTCGGCTACAAGGCGGTGGATGAATGAGAGATAAAAAACGCAGGCTCATTCACGTTCTCCTGACCGCCGCACTGGTTATCCCCTGCCTGTTTTTCAGCATTCCGTGCACAGTCATGGTGACAGTTACTTCGGCGGTGTTCTTTGTTTTTTATGAGCTGCTGTTTGCTCAGCGGCGCAGCAAGGTCATGAAGCTGTGCGATAACATTGACGGTATCCTTCGCAGCGATGACCTCATCTCGTTTGACGAATACAAAGAGGGCGAACTGAGCGTGCTTTCTGCGGAAATTCATAAAATGACGATTCGTCTGCGCGAGCAGAATGCAGAGTTGAAAAACGAAAAGCAGTTCGCAAAAGAAGCACTGGAGGATATTTCCCACCAGCTGCGCACACCGCTTACTTCCGTCATGATGATACTCGGACTTATGCGCTCCTCCGACCTGACGGACACGGAACGCGTTGAGTATCTGCGCGACCTGTATGAGCTGCTGGCACGTATGAAATGGCTCATAGAAACTATGCTGAGCATTTCCAGGATAGATGCCGATGCGGTAAAATTTGCAAAGGACGCGGTTTCATGCCGCGAGCTGATAGAAAAGTCTGTTGAAATGGTATCGGTAATGGCAGAACTGAAAGGCGTGGAGATCAGGACAAAAAACAATGAAGACCCCGAATTCATCGGCGATATGCATTATACATCCGAGGCAGTCGTGAATCTACTGAAAAATGCGATCGAGCATACGCCACAAGGCGGTACGGTCACTGTGACGGCAAATGGCAGCAATATTTCATCCAATATCACAATTGCTGACACCGGAACAGGCATCCCGGAAGGGGAACTGCCACATATATTCGAGCGTTTCTATCGTTCTTCCGAGTACACGAAAAACGGATTCGGTATCGGTCTTGCATTTGCAAAGAAGGTCATCTCAGCACAGGACGGAAGCCTGAAAGCATCCAACCGCAAGCCTCACGGTGCGGTATTTGATATTCATTTCTATAAAACCACAATATAAAACAGGCAGATTTTCATTCTGAGAAATATCTGCCTGTTTTGTTACAATTAGCTTAATTGAGCACAAGGAGCATTTTTTATAGAAGCTGATTCTACCCGCTTAATGACTATTTGACATTTAGAAGATTAGGATTATATATATTGTGCGCAATGCACATTGAGGACCTCC
>NZ_CAMKRR010000091.1 GCF_946415235.1 uncultured Ruminococcus sp.
AAGCTGAAGATGTGCTCGCACTTATGAATGAATACGGTATTTCTTCAAGGCTCACTTTCAGCAATTCGCTTTTAAAACCTGAACATCTCACCGACAGGAAATGCAATGACCTGTGTGGGCTTTTCGCCGAAAGCAAAAGTGTACAGAATGGTGTTATAATCCACTCTGATCTTCTGCTTGAATATATTAAAAATAATTATCCTGGTCTTTATTTCGTTTCATCGACTACAAAGGTTCAGAATGATTTCGAGAAGTTTGTAAAGGAAACAGAGCGGAGTGATTTTAAATATGTTATTCCTGATTTTCGGCTGAACAAGCTATATGATAAACTTAATACACTCTCACAGGTCCGGAAAGATAAAGTCGAATTTCTATGCAATGAATGTTGTTCGTTTTACTGTAAAGACAGAAAAGCGTGCTATGAAAATGTTAGCCGGAAAAATCTCGGTGAGAACTGTCCAGAGCACATCTGTACAGCATCTGATGCCGAGGAAGGATACCTTTTTTCAAAGGCAATGAAAAATCCCGGATTTATCAGTACAGATAACATCATCAACACATATCTGCCCCTCGGTTTTTCTAATTTCAAAATAGAAGGCAGAGGACTCGGAAGTGCTGTCAATCTCGAATTTCTGCTTTATTATCTGACAAAGCCGGCATATCAGCTTACTGTCCGTGAAGAGATCTATCTCGATAGCATGCTGGATCTTTTTTGAATATATACGAAGAGGCAGCCCGAGGACTGCCATGCAATAACAGTATGATTCAAAGAAGTTGCGTATTGCACAGGCGGTGACGGAAATCAAGCAAGAGCAGTAAAAGAGGTCACCGAACAAAGGCAGATATACTTGACAAAACATGAAGATTTGTGGCAGAATAGAGGTATAGCGATCAGTGAGTGATAATATAACAACAGAGAAGAGTGATAGATAATGAAAAACAGGATAAGGCATATCTCAGAAACCGATATCTTGGCAATAGAGGAGCAGTACGCAGAAAACTCCTGTATACTGAAACTTGATGGGCGCAGGATACAGACTGAGTCTGACTGGCTCTACAGCATGGCTGAGCTGTTCATGTTCCCTGTTTACACAGAGAACGGTAATATTCCATGGTTCAGAGGGGCGTTTGAAAAACAAGGGGAGCACTTCATGAACTGGCACAGGTTTGATGACTGGATGTCCGATCTTGAGTGGCTCGGTACAGATTCTGTTGTACTTATAATTGAACACTTTCATGAGATGCTTCGTAATGAGCCTGAGGTGAAGGAATATGTTATGAACAACCTGAAAGATACTGTTCTTCCGTGGTGGGAATCAGAGGTCGTTAACTGTGTCGTGGAAGGCAAAAGAAAGTCGTTCAACGTCTATTTGGTGGATGATAATAGCGTGATCACGGAGAACTTATAATGATACCACATGGATCTCTCCGTACTTGACTTTCAGTGCGGAGCAGGATTAAAGAGTATAAGGACGGTTATTATGGTAGAAAACGGTGAATGGATAATGCATGGACTTGCGTGGGATGATCCGTATAGGATACGCAGTCCCAAAGAGCTTGTAAACTGGATAAATGAAGTGGGATTTCTGCCTTTATTCGGAAACGGAGTGAAAGATTTTTCCGTAGAGGAACACGTTTCGGCTGATTACTGGTGGACAGTTGACAAAGAACAGGATCCATGGGAATGGCGTGAGATAATAGCCGCAGGCCATGAGGTTGCATACGGTAAATTCTTCGATAAAAAGGCAGGTTTCATAAGTCTTGAATGGCTGCCGTACTTTGCAAATTATAGGCGTGACGGATACGATTTTGATTCAGCATGGGCAGACGGCAAGGCAAATCACCGTGAAAAGCTGATAATGGATATTCTCACTGAAACTGACAGCGACGGCTATATAGTCCGGAGTGACAAGCAGATTCTTTCAACTGAACTGAAACAGCTTGCATGTTTCGGAAAAGGCGGAGAGAAGAACTTTCCGGGAATAACGACAGACCTTATGATGAAAATATACATTGTTACTGCTGATTTCCACAGACGCAGAAACAAGAAAGGTGCTGAGTACGGCATGGCAGTATCGGTACTTATGCCGCCTGAGACGATTTGGGGATATGACAGCATCACTTCAGCTTATAATGAGACTCCGAAAGAGTCGTGGCAGAGGATAATGGACAGAGTAAAGGAGCTGTATCCAAATGCTGATGAAGCTGATATTATCAGGCTTATTGGGAAAGAGCCAATGTAAAGAGCATGAAGATTTTCAGTAAAATATAGAATCAAGGCAGCCGTTTGGCTGCCTGTTTTTATCTCTGCATTCTACTATTTCCAATCGCCAAAAAGTCGATTATCCGCATGCAAATGCAATCCATAGCTTTTTCAGAGGGAAGAGCTTACTTTGGTTTGTTATGGTCGTTATTAAGAATTTTAAGAATTCTAAGCAAATCTTTTTGGCATGAATTATTGATTACATTGTTTTCTTTTCTGTTGTTATGCTCATCTTCATAGATATAATTGATATTTGGAGATTTAGAACTCAATGTTGGAAAAGATTTTATATGTAAATATTTAGGAGTAGTGACAAGTGTAATGTTATTAATATCGATTATGGCACTTTTTGCAATTTTGCTAAGAATGAGATCAAACCATTTTTGAATTGAACTATCCTTAAATTTAGGAGAATAGGTTATCCAGTGGCGATAAAAAGTTTCTTTGTTTTCCCTATTATATTTATATCATCTTTATTAATTGAGTTTTGATGTGCTTTTATGCAATTTAATAGCTTATTGAAGTCGGCAATGAAGGCGAAAATTTTTTGATAATCATTTAAACAGAGATGAAACTCATCGTAGTCATTCTTTTCAGAAGAATCTGGATTCTCAGAAGTAATAATAGCTGAATTTGATATATCATACTCGTCGTTAGTTGGTATTTTTTTACGTAAAGCATAATTAGTTCGCCAGATAGATCTAATAATTCGTAGTTATCATATTCATGACCTTCAAAGGCTGGGACGTTTATCGCTGGGCAGTTCGTCAATTGCAGTTACAGCCTGATACAGTAAAGGACGAACTGCGTATATTCCTCGGTTCTCACCCTCTGTTCCGTGAGATATGAAGATGAATGGTGCACAATAAGAGATGATGTAAAGCCTAACTGTGGACCAGCTGAAATTATTATTCCCGTTTGGAATTATAAAAATTTGTCATTATGTTATTTTCAGAATACACATATGGAATATATACAGCTTGAAAATGCAAATCTTTCTGGATGCCATTTTGAAAATGCTCATTTACATGGAGCAAGTTTAAATAATTCAGATATCTCTCAAAGTTATCTTAATGATTCGGATTTTAGCAATGCAAATTTAGAAAATGCTAATTTCAAGAATGCATATTTAACAAATGCTCATTTCACAAATGCTAAGCTTAAGGGAGCTGTTTTTACAGGTGCTTATCTAACAGATACCGATTTTACTGGAGCAGATTTGGAAAATGCAGATCTAGATTATACTTATTATAATTCTAAAACAAAATTCCCAGAAGGATTCATTCCTGATCCTTATAAGATGAAATGCATATGTTGCAATCAGAATTGATTGTATTGCCAATAAAGATATGAAAATCTTGCATGATCATATAATCGTTGTTCTCATTGCAGACAGGGAAATATAGGTGAATAAAACTGGGCCAATAACTCCAAATCTAAATACTGCTTGTTTTTTTGTGAGGATATGTGTTATAAATTATGATATGAAGGGAGGCGGAACAATGTACTATATAATGAACAAAGACCGTATTATTGCTGAACTTGATTACATAAATAACGAAATTGGTACAGCTGTTCCACAGCTTGTAGCTGGAAGCCTCCCAGAAGTATACGGCGATATGAAGTTGAAAAGCTGGCTTGAAACTCGACACATTGCTAAACGTTGAGCAGAGATAACTCATCTGTTACGAAAACATGGTATGACCGATCTCAAAAGCTTTAATGATGTATCACTTGGATTAACTTTTACAGATACACTGTGGGTAAAAGAAGAGCATTCCGATAGCAAGTGGAAAGGTGTTAATCGTTACGATAATGAATTCAACGAGATTGTTTCGCAAAATGCTTTTATTGAATGCTATGAACGGATTCATTCAAAACAGAATAAACAGATTGCTTGAATTATATAAGTAATGACATGAAATCGGGGCTCTGCCCCGATTTTTTGTTATGCTTGATTTATTCGTTGAACTGTGGTATACTATTAACAGAACAATACTACAGTGATTTTAGGCACACAGTAAGGAAGTGAGAATAGATGAGTAAATGCTTTAATATAACCGGCTCATGTATACCTGAGCAGCATTATATGGTTGATATACATGAACGACTTGCAAAAATCAGGGATATGATCGACAAGGGAGACTATTTCGTTATTAATCGTGGTCGCCAGTACGGAAAGACAACTACGCTGAACGGTTTAAGAAAATACCTGTCAGATTCATATTATGTTGTATTGATGGATTTTCAGCGTCAGATGAGTTCTGCTAAATTTAAGGATGAGCATTCATTTTCAGTAGCGTTTCTTAAAGCTTTTATCAACTCACTTGAGAGAAATGAGTGTTCTGGACAGTTGATTACTGCTCTCAAAGAACTTAAAAATGGGATAAACGATGATCTTGATCTGGTTGAGTTGTTTTTGAATCTAAGTAAATTCTGCGGTTCAATAGAAAAACCTGTGGTGCTAATGATCGATGAAGTTGATCAGGCATCTAATAATCAGGTATTCCTTGATTTCCTTGCACAGCTCAGAGGGTATTATCTTGACAGATTTGAGTCACCAACATTCAAGTCTGTAATACTTGCAGGAGTATATGATGTTCGTAACCTGAAACTCAGAATCCGTGAAGATACCGAACATAAGCACAACAGTCCATGGAACATAGCTGTTGAGTTTAATATTGATATGAGTCTTAGCATAGAGGGAATTGCAGATATGCTTGATGATTATGCAAAAGAAAACGATACTGACATAGATACCGTTTCTATAGCACAGGTAATTTATGACTACACTTCCGGCTATCCTGTGCTGGTATCAAACATCTGTAAATATCTGGATGAAGAGATACATGAATGGACAGAGGAAGGCGTAATCAAGGCAGTAAACCGCATTCTTTCAGCGAATACTCCTCTGTTTGAATCTCTTATTAACAGGCTTGAAGATTATCCTGAGATGAAGAAAAGTCTCTATCAGATACTCACTAAAGGTGAAAGATTCTCGTTTAATCCTGATCACGAACCGACAAAGCTGCTTTTGATGTTTGGCTTTGTGAAGGTTGAGGATGGTGCGGTAGTAATAGCGAACAGGATATTTGAGACGAGGCTGTATAATGACATGCTTACCTCCGAGGAGATGAAGTCAACGCCTATCTCAAAGGCCGGATTATTTGATAAGCCTGAGTTTGTGAAAAATGGCATTCTTAATGTTGAACTTATCATCAGCCGATTCATCGATCACTTCCATGAGATTTACGGTGACAGCACTGAAAAGTTTATTGAAGAGGACGGCAGAAAGTGTTTCCTTGTATATCTTCGCCCAATTATCAACGGAGTAGGAAACTATTATATCGAGGCACGAACACGTGATAATCGTCGTATGGACGTTGTTATCGACTATCTCGGCAAAAGGTATATTGTTGAGCTGAAGATATGGCACGGTCAGAAGTATAATGAAGACGGCGAGAAACAGCTTTCAGACTATCTTGATTCATATAAGCTTAAAACCGGCTATTTGCTGACATTCAGCTTTAATAAGAATAAGGAAACAGGTATAAAGACTGTGCAGTATGAAGATAAGACGTTGATAGAAGCAGTTGTATAAAATAAGAGTGAATCTTAGAGATATTTGTGACAACGTATATAGAATTAGAGTCTTAGGTTTATAAATGATATCTGAGAAAGGCTTTTGAATGACTAAAAAATATGTTTGATCATATTATATGTGAAAAGTTTAGATAGAAATAATATGACAATGTAGCAACTTTTCACTTTACATATAGAATTATCTTGATAAATAATAATATAACAAAAACATTTAATGATAGTGCGGTAGGTGATAAAATGGCTATTATAGAAATACACAATTTTGGCCCGATAAAAGACTGCAAACTTGATATTTCGGATACTAATTTTATGGTGTTAACAGGCAGACAGGCATCTGGAAAAAGTACATTGGTAAAATGCATTTTCTTTTTCAGAACAGTTAAAGAACTTCTTCGTGATTCACTTAGAAAATATGCATTGGATGGTGAGAACTTATTTGATGACAGTCATTACACTGATTTTGCTGGTTTCTTTAGAACTGCTTTACGTACAAGATTTCTTGAACTTTTTGGCTCTTCTCAAAATATGGAAAAAACAATGAGGGTACGGTACGAATACGTTAAAGATACGTATATTACAATAGAAGTTGAAGATAGAAAGTTTAAAAATACAGGTTTCACAGTTAATAACTATCTTAATGTCGACTTTGGAGATCCTATTTATTCTTTTTTAAAAAGGATTAAAAGTCCTATTGACTCGAAAAAACTTAAAGAATTGAAAGAAGAATTTGAGAACATAATTGATGATCCATACACCACATATTTTGTTCCTGCCGGAAGATGCTTGATGTCTCTTTTAACATCACAGTTAAACTATTTCATGGTATCAATGGATGATAATCAAAAAAGAATGATGGATTATTGTACACTTAAGTTTATAGAGATAATTTCAAAACTTAAAGATATGATAGCGGCTGGGATAGATAATGTTTTTTCGCAATATGTTGACGAAAAAGATTATGACATCTATATGAATACACTCAGTCTGATGAGAAATAGAATGAAGGTTCTTTTGAAAGGCGAATATCGTATAATTAATGGAGAAGAACGTTTATATATTGATGGCGATGATGAAAAGTTTGTTAAGATTAATTATGCTTCCTCTGGTCAGCAAGAAATACTATGGATATTAAATTTGCTATACTTCATTATTGCAAGCAAAACAAAAGCTTTCATTATTATAGAAGAGCCTGAATCACATCTTTATCCTGATGCCCAAAAAGCGATAATGGAATTAATATCGATTGTGGCTAATAACGGATGTCAGATAATAACAACTACTCATAGTCCATATGTTTTAGGTGCATTGAATAATCATAAATTTGCATCGTATCTTGCAAATGACACTCGAATTAGAGATGAGGTATATAATATCATTCCGCAAGAAATATGTCTCAAGTCACTTGATGCATATTATGTTAAGGATGGAATAATAACATCGTGTTTGGAAGATATGGATGGTGATCTGATCGACAATACAGTTATTGATGAAGCTTCTCAGTTTATTAATAACGACTTGGATGATCTGTTTGAATTGTACAGTAAACTCTCCGAAAGCGAGGAATAGAGGTATGATTTTTAAACAGGGAGATTATGTATTGTTTAATGATAAAAGAAGCAAAATTAGTATTAAAGAGAATGATTCATATATAGAACTAATTAATGCTAAAAGAATGCATGTTATACACTATTTGTTGGATAAGGGCATAATTCCAGAAAATGATTCATCGGTACAAAAATGTGATAGTATTGTAGAATGTATTGATAATGAAGTTGATAGAATTATATACGCAATAGAATTAAAAGGCGGAGATGTGAATCATGCTTTAGAACAACTTGCTTCAACAATTAGACTTTTATTTGAGCTTGATTATAGAAGTAGAAATAAACATTTTATGAAAGCATGTAATACTGAGGATTTCTCAAAACTAAAAGGAGAAGTAATAAGGTTGAGGGTAGTATCTTCCAAACCAGGCAAATCCAAAATAAGGAAGCAATCTGCCACACATAGTATCAAATATACTAAGGAGACAATGCTTAGGCAAGTATGCCAAAGACATCACATAAATTGTAATATTGACAATATAATTATTAAATCTGGTAGCAGCGAAAACATATGATTTAAATGCCTGCTTCAGATAGTGTGACACTTGGTGATAGTAGGTTATACATAGGCTGGGTGTAGGTGCTTAATGATGTTTTAGATAATAAAAAAGCCTCCCGAAGGAGGCTGAGAAGAAATAATTTTGTTTTAACTTTAAAATGCTATTGACAAATAATAGTTAATATAGTATAATAAGAGTGTTAAAATAATAAATAGCTTATGATTTATATGCTGTTTGTTATATTACAAAAGAGCCTTTTTGAAAATGAAAACTGCACTGGCAACGGTTCAAAAAATACATCAATTTGTACATCAATTTTTGCAAAAACTCATCAAAAACAAAAGGCTATATACTGTTCTCACTTTGTAATATTTGGCTGTAATTCGGACTGTATGGCACTTGATGATATCAGGTGATACAAGAGCTGCAAAGCTCATAACCCGAAGGTCGTTGGTTCAAATCCAGCCGCCGCAACCATATTTAGACGTCACAATGGAGATATTAGTCATTTGACGTCGGTGAAAAGCATCCCTATTTATAGGGGTGTTTTTCTTTTTGCTCCTATATATGCAAGCGATATACGTTTCGTTAGTCTATTATTTATACTTAAACAGTTCTAAGCGTACGGTTGTACTCATTTGCATCTCACCCGCTCTCACCCTCAATTCATACTCTTGTACCCATAACTCACCACAAAGAATCAGACAGCTAAGGCTGTCCGATTCTTTCTCATATCTCGAAGTATTGTAGAGCGATATCGTTTAGCTGCCGCTTCACCTCGGTAAAGTCACAATCTAGATTCAAAGTCTTTGCGCCGATTTGGTTGCCGCTCATTGAATAAGAATGATCCGGTTGAACAAAAGCGTCGGTCTTTGCATAAAGCAGTAGTCCTGAGACCTTCTTTTCGTCGCCCACTTCAAGTGACATATTCTTCGTATAGGTAAATATTTGATATAGATTGCCGGAATGAATCGAGCGCGAATCAAATTGAGTTTGAAGGTTATGTGAATAATACTTAGCATCAATGATTAAGATATTATCATCTCGTTCAAGCACCACATCGCTTTGCATGACTGGCAACATATCAATATAGCCATCGTCTATCGCCCAATTAATCTGTGGCGAGCTTGTTTTAATATTTGGAAACTCTTTAACATAGTATTCGTATATAAATTTCTCATAGAGGCGGTGCATATGTTGGTCATCCAAGAAATCCATGAGTTTCGTTGTTCCGTCAGATTGAGATTGTAGCAAACCTTTTATGACCAGATAACAAATCGATATTAGCATACGGTAGGTTTGGTTATTCCTATTGTATCTTTGATGCCAGTCGATTGAACTAACATCTAGAGTTTCGACGTCTACAAAGTATGCTAGCAATCTTCTGAGTTCTTTCTTGCGCGATGCCTTAGTGTCGGAACGAATCAGAAGTTCCATTGTTGTTTTTAGAATTCTATTCATGTATGAATTTGTCGTGAATTCGTCGAACTGGCAATACATTTGGCGCTTCAGAAAAGTTTGCTCTTTTATGGATTTCGTCAGGTCAATTCGGCCACGAAGCGAAGATATAGGTTCATTTTGCTCTAGATAATCCCTGTTGAGACCCTGCTTGATCTGGCTTGTGATTCCCATTATTAAAATCGCAGAGCACAGATCAGCGACATTTTCGAAATCTTCCGTTTCGATTTTTCTATATCCTTGCGAATTAAGCGCCTTGAAAGCGTAGGCGAGCATATAGAAAATGTTCTTTATTGGTATCAATTAATCGCTCTCCTTAGATTATCGGACCAAGTTTTTATCTTGTTGGGCTCGTCAAACCAGTATTCTTCAAGAAGCGGAATGATCTCAAACTCGATGATTTCGGACAAAGCACGATCTGTAGCTTCTTTTAGATTGCAGAAGTAGCTGTGACCTATGCGGAAGCCTTCACCCAACGATTCGTCGGAAGCAATCACTTCGTTTAGTGACTGAATCGCATTAATGAGGCTGTCAAACTTTGAGCTGGCGAGGTCTTTCTGATAATTCTTAAAGCCATCAGTTTCAAAGCCCGGGTTCATCTTGTAAAATGCAAAGCGGCGGCGGAGCGCATAATCAAGCAACGCAAGGCTGCGGTCGGCAGTATTCATCATGCCGATAATATAGACATTCTTTGGCACGGCAAATTTTTCGTTTGAGTATAAGAGCTGAAGCCCAATGCCGCGCTTGTCATTCTCAATCAACATAAAGAGCTCGCCGAAGATTTTACTTAGATTGCCGCGATTAATTTCGTCGATAATAAAGAAGTAGTCGTTTTCAATATCATCCTGAGCCTTCTTGCAAAAATTATAAAATGCACCTGCTTTTCGCTCGAAACCATTCTCTGTCGGGCGGTAGCCCATGATGAAGTCTTCGTAAGAATAGCTCTGATGAAACTGAACCATCATAACACGATCTTTGTTTTTCTCTCCCATCATCGAATAGGCAAGTCTCTGAGCAGCAAAGGTTTTTCCTACACCAGGTGCGCCCTGAAGAATAACATTCTTTTTGTTGCGAACGAGAGATACTAACTTATCATAGTTCTCGGCATTCATATAAACCTCGTCGAGGAATTGCTCTTCATCGTATGGCGGATATGTAACCTCCGCCTCTTCGGCATCGTCTTCTATTTCGCTATCAAATAATGCGTTTAATTTTTCAACATATTCGGTGTACTGAGTAATATCAGTGAGCGTCTTCATGACAGCTTGGCCTGGATGTTGCCATTCGCCTTTATGTGTCCATTTTACCTTACGGACATTTTTAAAATCAGGCTGATTATCGTCATAGTAATAGCTAGACTCCACAACTCCGCGCCCGACAATAAGATGCATTCCTTTCTTGACAAATACAATGTCTCCAGGCTTCATTTCATTAGCAAATTGCCACGTCGCATGAGCTGCGTTTTTGTATGATAATTCCGGATTAAAGCGTTCTTTCATAGCTCGCTTCATTTGCTCTTTGCTAGAATATTCGTTTAAGTTACCAATATTCCAGCCGATCGCCATTATTCCAGCATTATAGAAGTTTTCCCAATAAATAGCGCCGTCACCTGGGGAATAGATCCAATAATGAACAGTTTCTATGTTATTGTCTGCGATTGCTTCACCCTCAGATTCTTTTTCAGCCTTACGATTCTGTTCATTTATTTCTTCCGAATACTCCCAAGCTACGGAACTTAATTCCCTAAAATTATTCAATTCTGTCCTGTCACTCTGCAGATATGCGCGTAATTTTTCTATAATATCAAAGTATTTACTGGAAGCAATTTTAGTTTCAATGGGAGGAAGAGAATTAACGATATCACTAGGAACTTTGCCAGACTCATAAATATACCATTCGTTTCGACTATCTAGATTTAGGAATGCCTATTATATTCAGACCTTTCGTTAATCGAAAAAGAATTGCATATATAGTTTGCGGAATCGATTATGGGATAACTAAAATTAAATGTCCTAAAGTGCATTTTCTATATGTAAGTCCAGCAGGAAAATCTTCGCGAGAATTCACAACGGCAATAGACATTGAAATGCTTGGGCTTCTCTCCGAT
>NZ_CAMKRR010000092.1 GCF_946415235.1 uncultured Ruminococcus sp.
CATGGACTATCCCCGGCAACCTTGCTATATGCCTCGGTCCTGAGTACAACTATACTCTCGTCCATGTTGGTGATGAGTACTATGTAATGGCTGAAGAGCTCGTAAAGACAACTATGGAGACAGCAGGTATCACAGAGTATACCACAGAGCATATCTTCACAGGTGCAGAGCTTGAAGGCATGAAGACAAAGCATCCTCTCTACGACCGTCCGTCACCTATCATCGTAGGCGACCACGTAACTCTCGAAAGCGGTACGGGCTGCGTACATACAGCTCCCGGCTACGGTGTCGAGGACTTTGAGGTGTGCAAGAACTATGACGATATCGGCATCATCGTATGCGTTGACTCAAAGGGCAGGCAGACCGCCGAGGCAGGCGAGTTCGAGGGAATGGACACAGACGAGGCAAACAAGGCTATCGCCGCAAAGCTTACAGAGCTGGGCGCTATGCTGGCAACTCAGAAGATCGTCCACCAGTATCCTCACTGCTGGAGATGCAACAGCCCTATCATATACAGAGCTACAGAGCAGTGGTTCTGCTCGGTGAACGGCTTCAAGGACGAGGCTATAAAGGCTATCGAGTCCGTAAAGTGGATACCCGAGTGGGGCGAGGACAGAATAAAGGGCATGGTGCGCGACAGAAGCGACTGGTGCATATCCCGTCAGAGAACATGGGGCGTTCCGATACCAGTTATCTACTGTAAGGACTGCGGCAAGCCCATATACAATGACGAAACTATCTCCGCTATCGCCGAGCTCTTCCGCAGGGAGGGCGCCGACGCATGGTGGACAAGAGATACAAAGGAATTCATTCCCGCAAGCGTAAAGTGCGACTGCGGCTGCGGTGAGTTCACAAAGGAATACGATATCATGGACGTATGGTTCGACAGCGGCGTATCGCATACTGCTGTTATGGAAGGCAAGGACTTCCCGAGCCTTACATGGCCTGCCGACCTCTATCTCGAGGGCGCTGACCAGTACAGAGGCTGGTTCCAGTCGTCACTCCTCACATCTGTGGTATACAAGGGCTGTGCTCCCTACAAGGCAGTCTGCACACACGGCTGGGTAGTTGACGGCGAGGGCAAGGCAATGCACAAGTCCCTCGGAAACGGTATCGACCCAAGCGAGATAACAGACCAGTACGGTGCTGATATACTCCGTCTCTGGGCAGCTTCCTCCGACTATCACAGCGATATCCGTATCTCAAAGACCATACTCGGACAGCTTTCCGACGCTTACAAGAAGATAAGAAATACCGCACGTTTCATACTGGGCAACCTCGGAAACGGTGCAGGCTTCGATCCCGATAAGGACAGCGTGAGCGACGATCAGCTCACAGAGCTTGACAAGTGGGCTCTCATGAAGCTGGATACTCTCATCGACAAGATGAAGGAGGGCTATGAGGCATTCGACTTCCATATCGCACTCCACGCACTCCATAATTTCTGCGTAATAGATATGTCCAACTTCTACCTTGACATAATCAAGGACAGACTTTACTGCGAGAAGGAGGATTCCGTTCTCCGCCGCGCAGCTCAGACGGCAATGTACCGCATAATTAGTGCGATGACAAGACTTGCCGCACCTATCATTTCATTCACAGCCGAGGAGATATGGCAGTTCATGCCCCACTCCGCAGGCGACGACACTCAGAGTGTATTCCTCAATCAGATGCCCGAGAAGAGCGGCATAGATTTCACAGCCGACTTCATCGACAAATGGCAGTTCATCTACAATACACGTCTCGGGGCAAATAAGGCTCTTGAGGACGCAAGAAACGAAAAGACTATCGGTAAGTCCCTTGAGGCTAAGATAATAATCAAGAGCAGCGATGCGGACTACGACAGGTATGTTTCACTTGCGGATCAGCTCAAGGATATTCTCATCGTTTCGGGCGTAGAGGTAGAGAAGAACGGCGCTGAGACTGTATACGCAGTAGCTCAGGCTGAGGGAGAAAAGTGCGAGCGCTGCTGGTGCTTCAGCAAATACGTCGGCACGAATCATACGCATCCTACTCTCTGCGAGAGATGCGCGATCGCAGTAGAAGCGTAATTATTAAAAGTGCCTCGCACATACGCAAACTAAAGTTTGCTCCGTGCGGATCGGCAAACAGCAAACGCAAAAAGCTTTTATCGTTTGCTATAATCTGTACTATATTGCCTGTCGGCTCGAACGGTCGGCAGGCAGTCTTATTGAAAGGATAAAACACATGGCGGTAATACTAACGCTGCTGACAGTGCTGCTGGTTGCGGCAGATCAGCTTGTCAAATACTGGGCTGTACACGAGCTCAAGCCCGTTGGAAGTATGGACTTTATCCGCATCGGCGACTTCAAGATATTCGACCTTACCTACCTCGAGAATGACGGAGCTATTTTCGGCGTAATGTCGGGACAGAGGTGGTTCCTTGTGGGCTTTACGGGAATAATCGTGCTGCTGGGGATAGTTCTGCTGATAAAGCTCTATCGCCGCTCGAAATTCCTCAATGTAGCCATAGCGCTGTTTATCGCAGGCGGCATCGGAAACCTTATAGACCGCTTCCGCTATGCGTATGTAGTGGATATGTTCGAGTTAAAGCTGTTCAAATTCGCGATCTTCAATGTTGCGGACATATGCGTTACCTTTGCGTTCGTTATGCTTCTTATCTACGGACTGTTCATCGACCCGAAGATAGAAAAGGCAAAGAAGGAAAAGGCGGAAGCAGATGAATGAGAAAGTCGCGCTGACAGCTTCCGCAGAGGACGCGGGAAGCCGTATCGACAAATACATTTCGGACAATATTGCGGAGCTGACACGCTCTGCCGTTCAGGGACTTATCGAAAAAGGACTTGTCCTTGTGAACGGTAAGGAGGTCAGCAAAAACTGTAAGCTGAAGGCAGGGGACGAGGTGACTGCCGAGATACCCGAGCCCGAGCCTATGGACGCTGTTCCCGAGGATATCCCTCTGGATATAGTCTATGAGGACGACGACCTCCTTGTTGTGAACAAGCCAAAGGGCATGGTGGTACATCCCGCCCACGGCAACTACACGGGCACTCTTGTGAACGCTCTGCTCCATCACTGCGGAGACAGCCTTTCGGGCATAAACGGAGTTATACGCCCCGGCATAGTTCACCGTATCGACAAGAACACCAGTGGACTGCTCATAGTTGCAAAGAACGACGCTTCACACCTGAAGCTTGCCGAGCAGATAAAGGCTCACAGCTTCACAAGAGAGTATGAGGCAGTTGCCTGCGGTTATTTCAGGGAGACCGAGGGTACTGTTGACGCTCCTATAGGACGTCATAAGACAGACAGGAAAAAGATGTGCGTGACAGCGGAGAATTCACGGAACGCGGTCACACATTACTGTGTTATAAAGCAGTACGGCGGCTACGCCCATGTGAGGCTAAGGCTTGAAACGGGAAGAACTCATCAGATAAGAGTCCACCTCAGCTATATCGGACACCCCGTGCTCGGGGACGACGTTTACGGAAAGCCTTACAAGGGCATTGAGGGGCAGTGTCTCCACGCCCGCAAAATAGGTTTTATACACCCGACAACAGGGGAGTATATGGAGTTTGAGAGCGAGCTTCCCGATTATTTCGTATCCATACTTTCAAGGCTTGAAAAGATGTAGGAGGAATACCCTTGTTTGAAGATATATCAAAAGTAGTGCTCCTGAGCGATCTGGACGGGACTCTTCTCAGTACTGACAAGAGGATAACCGACACAGACCGCCGCGCCATAGAGCATTTCACTGAGCTGGGAGGACGCTTCACGGTCGCAACGGGACGCACGGTGCAGTCCTTTGAGCAGTTCCTGAGCATACTGGATATCAGGTACCCTGTCATAATGTACAACGGAGCGGCTATCCACGACTATACAAGCGGAAAAACGCTCTATTCCCATCCGCTTCCGAAGGAGGCAAGGAGCTACGTCGAGGAGCTTCTCGGTCTCATGCCCGAGGCAGGCGGAGAGGTGCTGAAAACAGACGGCACCTATGTTTTCAGCAATACCGATTATCAGCAGCTGCACACAAGGCTCTGCGGCATAGAACCAACCTACGCGGAGCTGAAAGATATAGAGGACGGCGGCTGGCTGAAGGTGCTTTTCTCCATGTCCCCAGAGGATGTGGAGCATATGGAGCTTCTTGTAAGGAAGCTCGGTCACGGGGGCGTTGACTATGTAAAGTCCTCGGAAATATTTCTTGAAATGCTCCCCTCGGGAGTGAGCAAGGGCTCGGCTCTTGCTGAATACAGAAAACTCAGCGGCATGGAAGGCTGCACCTTCGTGTCAATAGGCGATTTCGACAACGATACAGAAATGATAGCCGAAGCCGACCTGGGAGCTTGTCCCGCAAATGCTGAGGATTCCGTCAAGGCAAAGGCAGACCTTATCCTTACCCGCACCAATGACGAGGGAGCTGTTTCGGAGCTCATAGAATATATAATCGAAAGGTGCAGAAAGTAGAACAATGAAGAAAAAGAAGGCGGCAATCACGGTATACATAGTCGCGGTATTATGCGTACTGGGACTTATCGGACTGCTGGTGTACAGCAGAGTAAGCGGCATGAGCTCGGAGAGTACCAGAAATTTTACTCTCGAGGACGCCGTTACCCTTGCGTTGGCAGTATTCAACATACCCATGTGGGTGATCTCTCTGCTGCTCATGAAAGCGCTGAAACTGAGAGGCACTCTCCACGAAAGACAGAACAAGATGCTCATATCACTGCCTGCTGTGGCGTGTACGGGCTTTTTCATCTTCTATGTCATCGTGCTTATCATGATGGCTGTGGGATGATGTACATATTAAATTTACATTTTCAGCAAGAAATGCATTGCAATCACTCAAATATTGCGGTATAATATTGGTATAGCCAACCCCGCAGGGGCAGGACCGTCCGTCTGACCTTTCATTTACAGGATGGAGGAGAAAGCCTGCCCCTGCTCCCAAAAAGCAGATCACGGCAATATGCCGTCAAATAAAATATTGGAGGTCAATATGGACGCAAAGCTTAAAAAGGAATTGCAGAAAACTGCCTGCAAAGTCAGAATGGGCGTTATCGAAGGTACTTATAACGCTAAATCAGGTCACCCGGGCGGTTCGCTCTCGATAAGCGACACACTCACTTATCTCTACTTCAACAAAATGAACAATGATCCCAAGAACCCTGACGCTCCCGACAGAGACAGATTCGTTCTTTCAAAAGGACACACGGCTCCTGCGCTGTACTCGGTACTGGCACAGAGAGGCTATTTTTCTGTTGACGAGCTGAAGTCTCTCCGTCATATAGGCGCACTTCTTCAGGGACATCCGTGTATCCATATCCCCGGCGTTGATATGTCCAGCGGTTCACTCGGACAGGGCATCTCGGCAGCAGCAGGTATGGCTCTCGCTGGAAAGATCGACGGCAAGTCATACAAGGTATACACTGTCCTCGGTGACGGCGAGATCGAGGAAGGACAGGTATGGGAGGCTGCTATGTTCGCAGCTCACAAGAAGCTCTCAAACCTCGTTGCTATCGTTGATAACAACGGCTTACAGATAGACGGTCCCATCACCGAGGTATGCTCACCCGAGCCTATCACCGATAAGTTCGCAGCTTTCGGCTGGCACGTTATCACAATGGACGCTCACGACTTCGACGACATCGACAGAGCCTTCACAGAGGCTGACTCAGTAAAGGACAAGCCTGTGGCTATCATTCAGAAGTCCACAAAGGGCAAGGGCGTTTCATTCATGGAAAATCAGGTAAGCTGGCACGGTACAGCTCCCAATCAGGAGCAGTATGAGCAGGCAATGGCAGAGCTCGGCACGCAGTTAAAGGAATTGGAGGACTAATTATCATGGCAGATGTAATCAAAAAGGCTACCAGAGAAAGCTACGGCGAGGCTCTTAAGGAGCTTGCCGAGGAATACAAGGACTTGATAGTTCTCGATGCAGACCTTGCTGCTGCAACAAAGACAGGTATATTCAAGAAGGCTTATCCCGACCGTTTCTTCGACTGCGGTATCGCAGAGGCTAATATGATGGGCGTTGCAGCAGGTCTCGCAGCCTGCGGAAAGATCCCCTTCGCAAGCACATTCGCAATGTTCGCAGCAGGAAGAGCTTTTGAAATAGTAAGAAACTCTATCGGCTACCCCCACCTCAATGTAAAGATCGGCGCTACACACGCAGGTATCTCTGTTGGTGAGGACGGCGCTACACATCAGTGCAACGAGGATATCGCTCTTATGAGAACTATCCCCGGCATGACTATCATCAACCCCTGTGACGACGTAGAAGCAAAGGCTGCCGTAAAGGCTGCTCTCGACTTCAAAGGACCCGTTTATATGCGTTTCGGCAGACTTGCAGTACCGGTTATAAACGATGCTGCAAGCTACAAGTTCGAGCTTGGCAAGGGCGTTGTCATGAAGGACGGTAAGGACGTTACCATCGTTGCTACAGGTCTCATGGTAAATGAGGCTGTAGAGGCTGCAAAGGCTCTCGAGGCTGATGGCATATCCGCAAGAGTTGTTAATATCCACACTATCAAGCCTCTCGACAAGGAGCTCATCTGCAAGTGTGCAAAGGAGACAGGTCTCATCGTTACTGCCGAGGAGCACAGCGTTATCGGCGGTCTCGGTTCGGCTGTAGCAGATGCAGTTACAGAGTGCTGTCCTGTTCCCGTTGTCAAGATCGGCGTGAACGACGAGTTCGGTCACTCAGGTCCTGCGGTCGCTCTCCTCAAGGAGTTCGGTCTCTCAGCTGAGAATATCGTTAAGACAGTCAAGGCTAATATCAAGAAGTGATCTCAAAGGGCGGAACGTTCCGCCCTTTTTATGGCAGAAAATATAATATACGGGCAATAGCGCGGAATTCATTTCATAAACGGCTGTATTGCTCCGTTGATACAGTAAATATCGTTTTTGTAAAACACGCATTGCTTTTTGCGTTTAAAGCACTTTAAATCTATAAAAACTTCCGAAGTTTCAAAAAAGCAGTTGACAAAAGAAGAATAAAGGACTATAATTGCATTGTAAACAGCAAGGGCGCTGCAGACGGTAAGTCTGCGGCGCTGTTTTGGTTTATAGCGCTAATTCCATACACAAAGGGGTGTATGATGTGCTGAGGATATCGGTGCATCGTACACCCCGTTAAATTTTATGCTGTAACTTTTAAGGAGGTAATAATTATGGATACTCAGACAATTATAGATCAATTGACTGATTATACAGACAAAACAGTATTTGGCGTATGGTTTATGATAGCGGTAGCTCTCGTATTCTTTATGCAGGCAGGCTTTGCAATGGTGGAGACAGGCTTCACCCGTGCCAAGAACGCAGGCAATATCATTATGAAAAACCTTATGGACTTCTGTATCGGTACAGTAATGTTCATTGCAATAGGCTTCGGACTTCTTCTCGGTGAGGATATCGTTGGTCTTATAGGTGCTCCCGGATTTGATATATTCACAAGCTACGCTGATTTCCAGTGGGATCAGTTCATATTCAACCTTGTATTCTGTGCGACTACATCTACTATAGTATCAGGTGCTATGGCAGAGAGAACGAAATTCCTTTCGTACTGCATCTATTCGGCTATCATCAGTGCGCTGATATATCCTGTTGAAGCACACTGGATATGGGGCGGCGGCTGGCTTGCACAGCTGGGCTTCCACGATCTTTCGGGTTCATGCGCTATACACATGGTCGGCGGTATCTGTGCCCTCATCGGTGCTAAGATCGTTGGCCCACGTATAGGCAAATTTGTCAAGACCAAGGACGGCGAGATCAAGGTAAACGCTATCCCGGGACACAACCTTACGATAGGTGCCCTCGGAGTATTTATCCTCTGGTTCGGCTGGTACGGTTTCAACCCCGCAGCAGCTTCAAGCGTTGCACAGCTCGATTCCATTTTCCTCACAACAACAGTAGCTCCTGCTGTTGCAACAGTAACCTGTATGATCTTCACATGGGTAAAATACGGCAAGCCCGATGTTTCAATGTGTCTTAACGCTTCACTGGCAGGTCTTGTAGGTATCACAGCAGGCTGTGATGTCATGGACTGCTTCGGTTCTATCGCAGTAGGCGTAGTATCAGGTTTACTGGTATGCTTTGGCGTATGGCTCCTTGACTATAAGCTCCACATCGACGACCCTGTTGGTGCGGTTGCAGTTCACATGATGAACGGTATCTGGGGTACTATCGCAGTTGGTCTTTTCGCAACAGAGACTTCTCCAGGATATGCTATACAGCTTGAAAGCGGCGGCATCAAGGCAGAAGGACTTTTCTACGGCGGCGGCTTCGAGCAGCTTGGCTTACAGCTCCTCGGCTTTGTATCTGTAGCCTCATTCGCAGCTGTAGCTATTACAATTACATTCACAGTTATCAAGAAAACTCTCGGTCTCCGCGCTTCCGAGCAGGAAGAGATACTGGGTCTTGACATTACAGAGCATGGACTTATTTCCTCTTACGCTGACTTTGCTCCCGCACTTACAGATGCAGGTATGCACGGCTACACAAAGGAGGACGCAAAGAGCGTAAAGGTAGTAGGTACTCCCGAAGCTCCTGCTGTTACGGTAGATGAAGCAGTAGAAGTAAAGAACTACTCCACACCTTCACCTGACGGTGCAGCAAAGCTCACAAATATCGTTGTTATATTCAAACAGCAGAAGCTCCAGCAGTTCATCGAGGCTATGGAACACATTGATGTCAAGGGCATCACAGTAACAAATGTCCTCGGCTGCGGTATGCAGAACGGACAGACAAACTACTACCGTGGTGCTAAGGTCGAGATGAACCTGCTGCCTAAGGTCAAGGCAGAGATCGCAGTATGTGCGGTTCCTGTTGAAAAGGTCGTTGCAGCAGCTAAGGCAGCTCTTTATACAGGCAACTACGGTGATGGAAAGATGTTCATTTACGACATCGAGAACGTAATCAAGATAAGAACAGGCGAGGAAGGCTACAACGCACTTCACGACTCTGCAGAGTGGGAAAAAGCGTAAATACGGCAAGGCGTTACTGCTGTGAAGGGCGGCAGCTTCATCACTTCCGCTCACGGCAAGCTCCTTTTCGGAGTATGATGTTTTAGCATAACAGTAAAGTCTTTACTATAGACCTCTCCTTGAAATAAATACAGCAAAGCCATAGAAACGTCAGCATTTTTGCCGACGTTTCTATGGCTTTTAAATTACAAAAACAGGCTGCGAAAAAATACGCAGCCTGTGATCAATATCATTGCTTATTCTTCTTTTTCGGGCACAGTTTCCGACTCTGATTCGGGTTCTGCGGCAGCTTCTCCGCTGTCTGCCTTATCGGCGATAACATCGGATATTACCTGCTGTAATTCCTCATCGTCATATTCTATCTCTTCAGCCCCGAGAGCTTCACCCACTGGAACAGCTGCGGCAAGAGAAGCTTCCGCAAGGTCCTCGCGTATGCCGTCAGAGCATGAGCTGAGCTTTGTCATATCAATAATGCCCGAGCAGGTCACGTCGTCACCGCTGCCCTTTTTGGTCATGGACGGCAGGAACTCGGCAAGCTGTGAAATACCCTCTTCCATGCCGTTTTCGACGATAGTGAGAGCAAGTCCGCGGAAGAAGCAGAAGAGCTGCTCCTCGTTCCAGTAGGAATTTTCCACTCCGTCCGAGCAAAGGAATACAGCCGCAGGCATAAGTCCTTTCGGAAGATAGAAGAATCTTGCGGAGAGAGCCGCGTCGTCCTGACACATTGAAGTGGTAACATTTTCGTAGCAGCGCGGATCCTCGGGGACAGGAGCAAAAACATTGCTGTCTCCGTCGATGACTACGCATTTGCCGTCGCCTATCTGAGCTCCGAAAGCGTAATTCTCGGTAACTACCGCAAAGAGCAGGGTAGTACCGTAAGCGCCTATATAGTCGCCTGCTTCATATCTTGTACGGTAATTTGCGAATTTCTCGGGGATACGTTCATACTCCTCCTCGGTAAATGGATCGTTCTTGAAATCCTGTTCCGTTTTGTCGTGCCAGCGGGCAATAATGCTTCTCCAGAGCTGATTGAACAGCTCATCACGCTGACGCTCGTCGGAAAGCGCCTCGTCTGCATTTTCAAGTCCCTCAAGGAACTCCTTTACACAGTCCCTCGCACATTCAACAGCAAACCTCGAGCCTCTTTCCGTGCGGAGATAACAGGCGCTGCCGTGACCGTCCGCAGCTGCCGCAAAGGAATAATTCTCATTATCCGCACAGGCAGAGCTGTCCTGACAAACAATGCCGCGGTTCAGATGTGAAGCACCGATAGTTGTCTGAGCAAAGGAAAATAATCTTTGCATAACCTCACCTTACCAGTCGGATTCGTCCCAGTCAGCGGTATTTGCATCGCTGAGAGCTTCTGTTGTCTGAGTTTTGACGTCCTCTGCAAGCTGCTTTGATATCTCCACAGGGTCTGTATCGCTGTCCACTGTGCTTGAATGGCTTGCGAAAACGCTTGTGATAACGCTTGCCTTTTCTATCATAAGGCGGAGCTGATCCTTGTTCTTTACATCGAGGACGGTCTCAGAGCTTCCCGAGAAGCGGGCGAGTATGTCCTTGTCTGCGTCATCGCCGATAGCGAAGGCTATCTTTATGGAGCGCTTGAACCAGTTGTTCTTTTTAAGAGCGTCAAGTCCGCTCTCCCAGTTATCTGTAGGACCGCCGTCGCTGAAAAGGAGTATAACAGGCGGATAAGCGCCTGCCGCGGTCTGAAGGAACTCGTTCCTTGAGAGCTTCTTGTCAAGCTCCTTGCAGGCAGCGCCGAGGTCGGTAACGCCGCAGGCTTCAAAGGTCTTGAAGCGGTATCCCTCGGGTGAAACGGGCTCGGGAGTTACCCACGAAGCACCTGTTGAGAACTCCAGCACTGCGATCTTTATTTCAGCGTCGTCGCTTTCGTCACTGATCTCCTGAAGTGTCTGCATTACTTCCTCAAGAGCTGATTCTACCTGTCCTATCTTGCTTCCCTGCATACTTCCCGAGGTATCTATGACATAAAAAAGTGTCATGACCTTTCTGACAGCGGGAGCGTAATCATCTAAACCTGGCATTACTATGACCTCCGTTCGCGTTAAGCTTGTATGAGCGGACAATTACCGCCCGTAATATTGCCTGTCGGCATAAAAATCGTGAAAGTTCCCCATATCACGGAACTAATCATAAACATTATAACATGAAACTCATCTTAGGTCAAGTAGTTTGTTAATTCAGTTTTTGATCGCTTTTTTTGAAGAAAATGCTTGACAAGACAGAAAATATATGCTATAATTATCAAGCTGTGAAATATACAGCATCGTATTCTAAAGACAGCTGGCAGAGCTAAGGCTCAGTAAGTCCCGCCGAGGAATAGCAATTGATAGAATTATCATTGTCCATTCTGCGCTGTCGGAATGGGCATTTTTATTGCTCTCTCTGAATACGATAAAAAATCATTCGGAGGTGAATACACACTATGCCAAGCAATGCTGTACTCGAAGCAAAGAAGGCTAAGGTCGAGAA
>NZ_CAMKRR010000093.1 GCF_946415235.1 uncultured Ruminococcus sp.
TGTTGAGTTTCTCATCGGACGGGACGGAGAATTTGACCACTTGGCAGCATCGGCAATCAGGCGAGCAACCAAGCAATCCGGCTACGGCAACACGTCGCTGATCCTTGTGCTGCCATATATGAAAGCCGAGTACCGTGACAACGAGCAGAGCTATCTGGATTACTATGATGAAGTTGAGATATGCGCCGACTCGTCCGAAGCACACTATAAATCCGCAATACAAGTCCGTAACAGGTGTATGGTTGACCGTTCAGACCTGGTCGTGTGCTGTATTCAACATAAGAGCGGCGGAGCGTATAAAACTGTGCAGTATGCTTTGAAACAGGGAAAGCAAGTCAGAAATCTATCTGATAGAGATCTTTGATTCCGGTGGGAGTTTAGCTGTTGAAAAAAGATCAGTGGAATCCATTTTTATATTGTAGAATTTTGCAGAAACAGATTGCTTTTTCACCAAATTTGTGGTATAATATATTATGAATAATTGTAAATTGTTACATTTGCAGATTATGAATTGCGCTACTAAACTTATGTGTTCAGGGGGTAAATATGGAAAACGCATATAAGATGAGGATCACTTGTAATCCCTATACCAAAGAGATTATCTACGAATGCTATGAAAACGACAGTTTTGTCAATATCAGCGAGCTTTCCGCTGAATACAGCTCAGAACTGATAAATGATAAATTTACAAAAACATCATTCCAGAATCGTGCATATGAGATTGTCGAGCTTCTGAACAAGCATTTTAATCCAGGCAACAAAGGACTTCACATTGATTTCATCGGAAACAAGGACGATTATGATGCCTTAGAAAGTGTCATATCTACATATTTCGCTGATTGTAATATTGTCAGCGAAAAGAATCAGCAGTATTTCAATGAAGCTCCCTATGTAATGCAGCAGATTGAAACCCGATTTGATGATGTTATCACTACTCTTGAAGATAGTGAGTATATCAAAGACGAGATAGCTGCTGAGATAAGCAAGTACAGAGATACCATAGATGAATCTATTGCTATCTGCGTTACAGGTCTTTGCAGTGCAGGCAAATCGGCGTTTATCAACAGCCTTATTGGTTATGAGATATTGCCCAGCTCGTCTGATCCGACAACCGCAAAGATGTTTAAGATCACTTGCAGTGATACATACTCCATATCATTTGAGGTATCTGGGCAAGCTATAACCGTATCATTCAGCAATGATGAGTATACTGTTTCAGATAGCTGTCCGTCTGAGGTCAATGCAGAGATCGGAGCAGTTTTCACAGATGGGAAGGCAGATAATGAAATTAAGAATATGCATCGCTTCCTTGACTGGCTTAACAAGGGCAAACTGCTTACAGAAATAGGCAGGATAGATATAAGCATACCTTTCAGACAGGTGACATACTTTGATAGCCATTATCAGTTTGTTATCTATGATACTCCCGGATCAAATTCCGACAGTAACAAGAAGCATTTTGATATTCTTAGGGAGTCACTCAGCAAGCAGACTAACGCCTTGCTTATTCTCTTGACTACTCCCGACACAATGGACTATACCGATAACAATAATCTTCTTGATCTTATCCAAGAGACAGGAGAATCCTTAGATACATCGAATGCGATCATTGTTGTAAATAAGGGAGATATACTTACACCAAGCTCATTGTCCGAAAAACGTGAACGCTATCAGAGCTTGAAGATAACCAAGTGGAAATCTACAAGGATATTCTTCCTCTCATCTGTAATAGCTCTTGCAAGTAAGAAAGACGATCCCGATGATAAATCATCATGGATAGATGAAGACGCTTTTGACGCTTATGATGACAGGTGCCGTAAATTCGCCCGTGGCGATAAGGTGCTGTACAAATATAATATCATTGATAAAAGCAAGGAAGTCGCTCCTGTTGTTGAAGAAGGTGTTGTATCCGATACCACTCTTTTCATCAACAGCGGTCTTGCAAGTATCGAGCATGAAATATCGGATTATGCTCTCAGGTATGCACTTTGTAACAAATGCAGCCGTGCCACTGAATATCTGCAAAGGGCAATACAGCTTTGTGAGGATAACGTCCGTGAAATTGAGCGTAAACGTGACGATGAGCTTATCTCTACACAGACACTATTCGATGAGAAACAGCGTACCCTTGCCGAATCTCTTGACAGCAAGCAAAGTATGACAGCGAGCAGTAAATCAGTTGAGTTCAGACAAAGTATTGGGCAAAACTTTGATGGCTTTAAGGCTCAGAACGGTCTTGTATATAAAAACTTCCTGCAAATCCGCAAGCTCAGCATTTATTCAGAGTTTGAGCAGGAATGGAAGAATATTTCCGCATTGAAAGAACAACAGGGCTTCGATATGGATGAAGCACTTCGCAGAATGGAAAGCAAGGTTAGATACAGATATAATGCACTTCTTAACGCATTTTCTTCTATCGCCAACGCTCTTATCGGATCATTCTGGGAAAATGCTACCGAGACATTCAAGGCTGATTGTAAGGGGATTATTACCGACAGTGATGTTCTTAATGATGAGCAGAAGGCTATTATGAACTCTATATTGCTTAACATGGAGAACATGACAAGAGCTGTTGTTGAATTTGATCTGCGCTCTATCCACGCAGTAAAGCGCACATTCTTCGGCAAAGATAAATATGATAACGGAACTTGCTGTAAAAACCTTGTTCAGACGCTTGATGATGTTGTTATGCAGGAAATCGAGCGTGTAAGCAGTAATAACAGCAGATATTTTGAGGAGTGGAGCAAGGCTCTTGTTGCAAGCATCAAGACAAAACTTTGTACATTCAACACCGATCTCCATGATTGGGAAGTAAAGATCGGAGAGCTTAACCAGATCATCGAAGAAAAGAAAAAGCACCTTAAATTACTTGAAGATACGAAGGACTATGTTTGCCGTCTGTTAGAAATACAGGCAGAGTAAGCGGTTCATAGAAATGGGGGTACACTATGGCTATATTGGCAACTATCAAAAGCGGAGCAGGTAAAATAGCAGGAAAAGTCGCAAACAAAGGCGGTAATATTGTCGCAAAGGCTTCGGGACTAAGCTCTGCACAGCTTGAAAAGATAGAGGAAAAGCGTAATGCTTATCTCATGGAAAAGCCTGAGACTGATCCCGAAAGCATCGAAAGACTGTTAGGCTCGTATGCCATTGAAGCCTATGAAGCGTATCTCCCTCAGCTTTCAGAGCTTTACAAACCGATGTTTATCGGTGAAGCTGATGATGAGAGAAGTCTTGATAACCGTATCCGCTATTTTGAGGTGACAAAGTGGGTCACTGATCCGACTGAGGATAATCTTGATAAGCTCACGAATATGTATCATGTTCTTTCAGAGGAAAACTGCAATATCGCACTCATCTTCAATCGCCGAGTTAGCGATACTACGGTTTATTTCGCAGTTGTCAACAATAGCGAAAAAGATACTCCTCATATCGCTGATATGTTCGGAAAGCGACTTGAATCGTCCTTGTTGGGTAACTTTCCCGGCGCAGAGATCAAGAAGCTGCCACATGACAAGCTGAATGCAGGCGTTATTCCTGTTTTAAAGGACATAAAAAAGTCCTCAGTTGCTATCGTGTCCAATATAGCATCTGAGAAGTCAGAAAAGTTTATAAGTCAAAGTATGGAAAAGCTCATTGACGGTATTGTTCCGAGCAGTGAACTTGAAGAATATACTATTGTTCTTCTTGCAACACCCGTAAAAGAGCAGCTTGAAAGGAAAAATGCTCTCAGCGAGCTGTATTCAAAGTTAGCGCCATTCTCAACGTGGTCAACTACATTCACGCTTTCAGAGACCACAGCAGTAGGTTCATCGGCAACATTCGGAGCAAATCTCGGCGGTTCGGCAGGCAGACAGATCGGTGACACCGCAACGACGGGAACGAATAGTTCAAGAGGCACTACTGACAGCAATAGTACGGCACATACAGATTCAACCAATAACAGCACAACAGACGGCACGAACAGTAGCACCTCATCTGGCACAAGCGATAGCACTAACCAATCAACAAGTCAAGGAACAAGCACCAACACAAGCACTGCAAATATGGCAGGAGAAAATTCTTCTGTTACCGATACTGATTCAGCAACAGGAAATGTAAACATTACTCCTTTTGGTATCGGTGCATCGGGAAGTACGAGCAATAGCACTGCAAATCAAACAGGTACAAGCAGTAGCACTACAAATACGACTGGTTCAGGTACATCGACTACCAATACAAGTGGATCAGGTCATACGATAACCCAAACCGCTACTCAGGGACTGTCTCATGCAGAGACTGCGGCTAAAGGTCTTGCTGATACAGTAACAAAGGGAAAATCTATTACTGATACAATAGGCAGAATGGCATCGAATGCTCATAGTATAGCCACAAATATAGGTATGAACTTTGGCGTGAATTTCTCACGTTCATCCAACGTTACCGTTCTTATGGGTAAGAATGACGCTCTTACACAGAATTTCGTGAATTATGATGTCAAGAACACACTTGAGCTTATAGAGAAGCAGATAAAGCGTGTAGAACAGAGTACAGCACTCGGTATGTGGGATTTCTCTGCCTACTTTATGTCTGAGAGCCCTATAATTGCCAACAATACTGCTCATATGTATCTTGCCTTAACACAGGGCGAGAATTCATATCTGTCGCAGTCTGCTGTTAATCTCTGGGAATACCGTGAGGAACGGAAAGACGATATAGCCAACATCATGGATTTTATCAGGAGATTACAGCATCCCGAATTTGAGCTTGATATTACTCCAGATGATCCATCATTCGATCCGGATTGGCTTATGTATCCGCCTCATGTTAATGCAACAGTATCACTTACAGGCAGAGAGCTTGCTTATTCGCTTAATCTGCCGAAAAAATCTGTCAGCGGTCTGCCTGTTCTTGAAAGCGTTGCATTCGGCAGAGAAGTTCAGAAATTCACTCCGCCAAGTGAGAAAATGCCCAAAACTCTTATCGCAGGCAATGTATATCATATGCGTAAAGAGGATAAGAATATCCGTGTCAAGCTCGATATGGACAGCCTTTGCGCTCATACATTCATAACAGGCTCAACAGGAACAGGTAAGTCAAATTTCATTTATAATCTGCTTGAACAGATATATGAGGAGGACAAGCATTTTCTTGTTATCGAGCCTGCAAAGGGAGAATACAAGAATGTTCTCGGTGGATTTGATGATGTCAGCGTATACGGAACTAATCCAATGTACACCGAGCTTCTGCATATAAATCCGTTCTCATTCCCGAAGCATATCAATGTTCTGGAGCATATTGACCGCCTTGTGGAAATCTTCAATGCCTGCTGGCCCATGTATGCAGCTATGCCTGCTGTTTTGAAAGATGCCATTGAAAGGGTTTATAAGGATAAAGGCTGGATATTCTCGAATCCTGCATATTACAGTGATGAGTTCCCGACATTCGCTGATTTGATAAAGGTGTTGCCCGATATTATGAGCGAGTCCCTGTATTCCGCAGATACCAAGAGCGACTATTCGGGAGCTTTGATAACAAGAGTAAAATCCCTGACGAACGGTATCAACGGTGAGATATTCTGCTCTACTAAGGAGATAAGCAATGAAGCTCTCTTTGACAAGAATGTCATTGTCGATATAAGCAGAGTCGGTTCTGTTGAAACCAAATCGCTTATTATGGGCATTCTTATCATGAAGTTGCAGGAATACCGTATGCAACCCGATAAGATGAATGAGAGCTTACAGCATATTACTGTATTGGAGGAGGCTCACAATCTGCTCCGACGAACTTCTTTTGCTCAGGCGCAGGAATCATCGAATTTACAGGGCAAGTCTGTTGAGATGCTCACAAATGCGATTGCAGAGATGCGTACATACGGTGAAGGCTTTATCATTGCAGACCAAGCTCCCGATATGCTTGATGAGGCAGTTATCCGCAACACAAATACCAAGATCATTTTCCGACTTCCCGATGAACATGATTGTGAGCTTGTCGGAAAGTCGATAGCATTGAATGATGTTCAGATCAAGGAACTTGCGAAATTGCCTGCATTCGTTGCAGTTATTCATCAGAACGATTGGATAGAAGCGGTATTATGCAAGTCTGAAAAATACGATAAAGAGCGTAAATATGCTTTCAACAAGAAAGAGAGCAATATATCTGCTTATCATCTTATGCTGAATATTTACGGCATTTCCGAAAAAATAGCTTTGTCTGACGAAGAAAAGGCAGAAGTGCTTGATTGGATAAACAGGCTTGAAAACGGCGATAACACAAAGCGTATCCTCCGTAAAGGACTTGCAGATGAATCGCTTACCGAGGAAGAAAAGCTCATTGTTGCTTATAATGTATTCGGCGGACATAGAAACGCAAAGCTTCTCAGAAACGCCGAAAACAACGAAGTCGGTCTCAGCCGTGTACGTCGGTCTATTGGAAGTGTATTCTCGCTTGACAGCGATGATAAGTTGATAGATACAGTTCAGCAGTATATCTGCATTGCTATTAACCGTGAGGAAACTTGTGCGGATATTGCTCGCAGATACCAATATTTCGGAATGAATGGGGGTATCAGGTAATGATGAATATGAAAGATGTATCATCTGATGTTACTCTTGCAAAGGTTTCAGAAATCAAGCCTGTTGAAGTTCCGAAAGAGATAGGCGAAAATAAGAGTAACTATGCTGATGCACCAAAGGAAATCGGCGAGAACTCTGCTAAGGCAAAGGATATACCACAAGAAATCGGAGAAAATAGCAATTTACAGCCTAATACTGTTTATGAAGTTGACGGCGCAAAACACTATACCGATGATAACGGCGAAGTATATCGTGTCGATAATGATCTTGTAGCAGATAATACTTATGAAATCAATGGTTATAAGTATGAAAGTGACGATCATGGGAGAATAGTTTCTGCTGAGGGCAAACTCCAAGTCAAAGATCATGATAGTTATCGTAAGATTAAAGATACGAAATCTGAAATTGGAAAAGGCGATGAGAAAGAGACAGATGATAGAGGACATATTATCGGAGATCAGTTTAACGGGTCTAATGGTATGGAAAACATCGTCGCTCAAGATTCGGCATTAAATCAGCGTGAATACAAGGATTTAGAGAATCAGCTGGCAAAAGAAGTGAACAATGGGAAAGATGTACATATGCGAGTTGATCTTAACTACCCTGGGGATTCATATCGTCCTGGCAGCTTTTTAGTAAGCTATTCTATTAACGGAGAAGAATTTGTCAAGGTATTCTCCAATGATCCAAGAGGTGAAGTGAAATGAAAGATATTCCATATCAGAGCATATTCAATACATTGCAGGAGGTATTGCCCGATGATTGGCATAAGGTAGTATTCTACGCACAATACGGCGAGAATAGCTATAGTATGAAATACTTTGTTGACTCAGGCGATGGAGTATATACTGAATGCTTTAAGCTCAAAGGCATATCCAAGAAAGATATAATAAAAGCATTTGCTGTTATCGACAGTCAGATAATGCCTGTTCGTAAGGAATTGAGCAAGAAGGATACTTGGTCTGTTATGACACTTGTCGTTGACGATACTGGTAATTTCAAGGCTGATTATGAGTATGAAGATATTTCCGAAAACTCTATCGGATATTATCAGCGTTGGAAGGAGAAGTATATAAATTAAGGAATTTGCCAATAAAACGTTTAAGGGAGGTGTATTATGAATAAACAAACTGTAATGAAGCTAATTAACAAGGGCGAATCATCAACCGTAGAATTAAAAACAGGTAAATGCAAAGATTTCGCTAATATATTTCGTGTTATGTGTGCCTTTGCTAATACCAAAGGCGGACATCTATTAATGGGTGTTTCTGATAATGGGGAAATAATAGGCTGTGAATCACATTATATAAGTGCAATTAAATCAAGGATTCAAAGGGAAAACGACAATCCAATTGCCATTGTACCTACGATCACACTCCAAATTGAGATAATAGACATTGATTCTAAATCAATTATATGCATTTCAGTTGATAAAAGCAATCTTACTCATACATATAAAGGAGTAGCACTTTATCGAATTAACGATATGATAGTTAGCCGAGAAGCTGCTACTGCCTACAAAAAGATCAATAGAAGCGGTGTCTATAATTTTTTAATGCATGATGACAGTTCGCAAATTAGTAGTTATCAAGCAGCATTTAGAATCTTAGAACCATTTAAAGAATGGGTTGAAATGCACAAGGGATGGCAAATGATTCAAGAATTTCCAAGTGCTTCGAGAGAAAAAGATATACAACGCTTAATTGATTTAAAAGGCAGAGATTACTGCATCAATAATAATATTGATATGTCATTCGAAGCTAATGAAGGACCTGGGGCTTTAGACTTAAAACTAAGCCGTGGGAATGATAAGACAGTAATAGAAATAAAGCTCTCTACAAATGATCAATATCTGCATGGATTTGAAGTTCAAATTGAAGAATATGCAAAAGCTGAAAACACCCGAAATAGAATCTATGTATATATTCAACTTGGCAATCCAATAAGAACAAAAAGAATAAAAGAACTATATGACAATAAGATGGCTGCAGGAGATGACCCACCTCTTCTTTTTGTAATAGACTCACAGCCAAGACAATCTGCAAGTAAAAAATAAACTATTTATATATTAAAAAACAGGCAGAGCCGATTTCGACTCTGCCTGTTCTGTTTCATAGCTTGCTGTAAAGGTCTTGCTTATAGTAGCTGTGATAAAACTTCTATATGGGCGCAATCCTAATGTGTACCTCTTTTATTGCTCCCCCAACTAAACTTTGCCAACCAATGCTCAACATAAAGAAAATATATCTGCGTCAGAAAAACTTGAAATGCGAAAGCATTCCTGCGTTTTCCTTCCTTGATATATTTCCTTTCTGACTTCGCCTTTCTGACAAAGTTTAATTGGGGGAGCAATATTTGTTCCTGACATCTGTTTTTTGTAATTATTGTTGAAATTCTTTATGTTATGTGATATAATATCTGCATACATTTATTCCCTATTGGCACAATTGAGCGTAACTACACTATGAATCAACAGATATATTTTCTTTATGTTGAGCATTGGTTGGCAAAGTTTAATTGGGAGAGCAATATCAACGCCATTTTAATACTATGAGGTACTATCGTCATGAAAATAATCAAGAGAATACTCCTGATCCCTGTGGCAGCTGTTATGCTGTTCAGCTGCAGTATCCCTGAGACAAACGATACAGAAGAAAGTATACCGCATATAGCTGCGTTAAGTGCTGACGACAAGTACGATCCGGAAACAGTACCGCTGCCTGTTTTATCCATTGAGACCAAAAACAAGGCTGCAAATGCTGCCGACTTCGTAACTGAGCCTATCTCACGACACGTTACCGAATGGATAAGAAGAGACTTCGAGCCGGACTTTGATGCTCCGGAGCCTTATTATGAGGATTGCTCTGTTTCGCTCTGCGGTACTGACGGCAAAACGCTCATCGACGGCGCTGATGCTCAGGTAAAAGTGCGCGGCAACTGGACTACTGTTTATCCCAAAAAGCCGCTCAGGATAAAGTTCACAGAAAAGCAGGGACTGCTCGGACTCAATAACTCCAACGCATTCCGTAACTGGCTGCTCCTTGCTGAATACAAGGACTGCTCAATGCTGCGCAATAAGGCAGTTCTGTACGCTGCACGGCAGATACTCGGTGCCGACGGACTGTATGCTGCTGATGCTGATTTCGTACAGGTGGAGGTCAACGGCGAATATATGGGACTGTATCTCCTCACCGAAATGCAGCAGGCTGCGAAAAACAGGGTGAACATCACCGTGGCTGAGGAAAACTATACCGGTACTGATATTGGCTACTTTCTTGAGTACGACGGCTACTTCTACACCGAGGATGACCTGCACAGTTTCAGTCTGGACTTCGCTGACAATGCACCGCTTATCCCCTACGACGGAAATAACGGCAGCGGCAAAACTGTCAGATGCCTGAATAATACCAGCAGCAAGCATGAACGGGAGGTCGGCTGCACAATAAAAAGCGACATTTACTCCCGGCAGCAGCGCGACTTCATCGCCGGCTATATCAATAATATCTACAGGATAATGTACGAGGCCGCATACAACCATAAAGCCTACGTTTTCAGTCCGGACAATATGAGCATTTCCGAAAGCAGTGACATAACTCCGCAGCAGGCTGTGGAGAACGTAGTCGATATTGATTCCCTTGCGGATATGTACATCATAAGTGAGCTTGCCTGCGATGCTGATCTGGCATGGTCCAGCTTCTACATGGACGTCGATCTCAGCAATGACCACAGAAAAAAGCTCACCTTCGAGGCTCCATGGGATTTCGATTCCTCAATGGCAAACCGTCCCCGCTGTACTGACGGTCAGGGATTCTATGCGTCCGCAATAGTTCCTGATCCGGACTATGATCTTGATACTGTAAATCCGTGGTTCGTACTGCTTGCCTATGAGGACTGGTATCAGGATATTATCCGGGATAAGTGGACCAAAGCCTACGACAGCGGCGTTTTCAGCCGTGTATGCCAGATGATAGGATCGGATAAAGAGGTACTTGCTGATGAATTCAGCAGGAACTACCAGAAATGGCACAACGATAAGGATAAGGTAGAATTCATAGATGAGCTTTCAGCTGACGAAAGGAAGTGCTGGACCGAAAAGGATTCAGCTGAACGTCTGCTTGAATGGCTTGGCAAAAGAATTGAGTTTCTTAACTCACAGTGGCATAAATAATGCATCTGAAAAGTTACTGCAAGGAGACATATATGGAAACTGTTAACGCTGAAAGAATAATATACGACAACTACAAGGGCAGAAATGACAGCTTTATGTTTTTTCTCCACGAAAGAGATCTGTTCTCACAGGAGAAATTCTGGGAGCTCTACGACAGCATCATCGCCCTTAAAGGTATGGCATTCACCGAACCGGAACTTGCAAGGCAGGTAAACAGCATATATCAGTATGTGCTGAAAACAATGATCTGGCATTTCTCTCCCACTGACAGCCTTACCATTGAAAACTTTCCCGCAGAATACAACGGATACATAGAAAGACTCGACTATGCTGTTTCCGTTTTTTATGCCGGAAATGCAACTATCGCCGATGAAAGCATTTTTGAACTGCAAAGATAAAGGAGGATACCATTATGAAAAAAATCGGAGTTGAAACGATCCCGAAAAAGGTAAAGGAGCTGTACTGTGATGAGATACATGAATTTATCATCGCTTCAGGCGGTCTGACCAGCGCCCACGGTACAAAAGAAAATTATTGGGTAGCAAATCTGCCCATTCTTGGCTATATCGACCTTTCTACAGGTA
>NZ_CAMKRR010000094.1 GCF_946415235.1 uncultured Ruminococcus sp.
CCATGACAGTGGTAGTCAGCATATCGTCGGCAATGCCGTTTGCTATCTTGCCTATAACATTTGCGGAAGCAGGAGCTATCATTACCACATCTGCTTTTTTTGCGATAGAAACGTGCTCCACGCTGTACTCGAAATTCCTGTCAAACGTATCAATAAGGCACTTGTGCTGAGTGAGAGTCTCAAAGGTGAGCGGATGAACGAAGTTCAGCGAATTCGGCGTCATGGCAACATGAACGTCAGCCCCCAGCTTTGTGAGCATACGCGCAAGATTGCATATTTTGTATACAGCTATAGAGCCTGTGACTCCAAGTAAAACAGTTTTTCCCGTAAGCATTTCATTCACCTCATATATGCAGCTCGTTGGGGCATTCCTCGCCCTTGTGGCAAGCTATAATGTTATTCACCGTAGTTTCGGCGATATTGCTGAGAGCCTCTTCCGTGAGGAAGGCCTGATGCGAAGTAACTATGACATTAGGCATGGATATCAGACGCGCAAGAGTGTCGTCTGCGATGATGTGACCCGAGAAGTCCTGGAAGAAAACGTCTGCTTCCTCCTCGTATACATCGAGGCAGGCAGCCCCTATCTTACGTGCTTTTATGCCTTCAAGGAGAGCCTCCGCGTCGATGAGGGCTCCTCTTGAGGTATTGATGATAACAACGCCCTTTTTCAGCATTTCAACTGACTTGCTGTCTATCATATGATAGGTCTCGTCTGTGAGAGGGCAGTGGAAAGAGATTATATCGCTGCGGCTGAAAAGCTCGTCCAGCTCAACGTATTCGATATCGCTGTCTTTGGCGGGGAATTTATCGTAGGCAATGACGTTCATGCCGAAGCCGCGGCAGATATTGATAAATATGCGTCCTATCTTACCTGTTCCCACAACACCCACAGTTTTACCGTGAAGGTCAAAGCCTGTAAGTCCGTTCAGCGAGAAGTTATGATCTCTTGTGCGTATATAAGCCTTGTGTACTCTGCGGATAGAAGTGAGCAGCAATGCCATAGCGTGTTCCGCAACAGCATAGGGCGAGTAAGCGGGAACGCTTACGACCTTCAGCTTATCCTTAGCGTACTTGATATCCACGTTGTTATAGCCTGCACAGCGGAGCGCAAGCACCTTTACTCCGAGAGCGCAGAGCTTGTCGATAACGGCAGCATTAACGGTATCGTTAACGAAAACGCAGGCAGCCTCGCATCCCTTTGCCAGCTCGGCGGTATCCTCGTTGAGCTTAGTCTCATAAAACTTGAATTTTATGTTGTTTTTCTTTCCGAACTTCTCAAATGACGGAGTATCATACGGCTTTGTATCAAAAAAAGCAACTTTCATCATATCACCTTCCTGTTATGGGTACATTAAATATGAAGCTCTAAGAACGATCTTAGAGCTGTTTACATTTATTATTTTAAGTAGCGCGTATATTATACTATCTCCGCGAACACTCCCGCAAGAGAAGCGATATAGGTCTTCTGGACTGTTTCTGCGGGTATGACCTCGCCGTTGATCTCAATGTCCTTTGTAGCGCAGGCGTCGGCAACGAGAGTTACCGCATAGCCGTGATCCATAGCGGCACGGACAGTGGTATCAACGCACATATGTGTCATCATACCGCAGACTATGAGCTTCTCCACGCCGAGGCTGCGTAAACAGTCGTTCAGCTCTGTTCCGAGGAAGCTGTTGGGGCAGTACTTGTTAATAACGATATCGTCTGGTCGCGGAGCTATCCTTTCGGATATCTCGCAGCCGTAGGTACCCTCGTTGAAAAATGCATCATCATCAGGATTGATGTGTTTTACGTAAATGATGGGACGTCCGATCCTGCGGCTCTCGGAAATGAGCTCAACAATGCGGTCCTCAGCCTTTCGCGGATCGTGGAGCATACAGGCTCCGCCCTCGAAGTAGTCGTTCTGTACGTCGATTATCAGTAAAGCTTCTTTCATATACATATCTCCCTTAGTTTGTTATCTTTCTTTTTTACATAATATGTAAAAACAACTTTTAAATAGTATACCATATTGGAGCGCTTGTGTCAATCTGTTGCACAGTGGTAATAATAACGAAATCTTATGCATATATGGTAATAAAAATGTAAAGTAAGCAAAATAACATAAAAAACAGGGCATCTTCAGATGCCCTGTTTGCTTATCATACCTCGGGGAGAACGACGTCTCCGTTTTCGTTGGTAACTATCTCAGGCGCTGCTGTTTCGGGCTCAGTCACCTGCTCTGTGGGAGCGGCGGGACTTTCGGGCTCGGCATTGGCAGTGGGTACTTCAGCTGATGCAGCTTCTGTTTCCGCAGCTGTTGTCTGCTCGGCAGCTTCTGTCTTATTTTCTTCTGCGGCACTTGCTGCTTCTGTAGCTGCCTCTGTTGCAGCAGCAGTAGCTTCTTCTGCTTTCTGAGTTTCAGCGGCAGAGTCATATGTGTTGGTTTCACCTGTGTAGCTGGTAGTTTCAACATTGCATGAGCACAAGCTGAGTAAAGATACTAAAAGTACTGCTGTGGTTTTTATTTTCATTTTCATACACTCCTTTTTATATTAGCGTAAATAGGGCGAGACTATTGTCTCGCCCAAGTGTCATTAACCAACTTCAGGAGTAGTAACGTCATCGCTAGGACTTGTTGTGATAACGTCCTCTACATCGAATTCGGTAACTTCCAATTCAGGTGTAAAATACTTTTTCATTGTAAAACCTCCCTATTACTTAGTGTTTTTGTAATTTATAGTTGCCTCATAGTACTTGTAGAGTGAGGAAACTGCGTTCTTTGATACAGCATTATAGCTGTCGCTGTTGAGTACAGCGTATACGTATGAAAGTGCAGATACAGAGTATGTGCTTACTCCGTTTGCAGTTGTTATCTTTATGTTGTAGATATCGCCGAGCTTATGAGCAGAGATCTTTGAGATAACTACCTTGTAGCGGCCGTCTGCTTCCTTTGAAACAGTATACTCATCCGAGCTGAGGCCCTCAACGCTGATCGCAGTGCTTCCTGTGTAGCTCTTGGCAGGAGCAACGAAAACATTGAGTGAAGTCTCTGCTGCAAGTGAAAGTGAATAGGTTATCTTATCAATATCCTTTTCAACGATAGAAGCCTTGCGCTCGTAAGGAGCTGCTGCTTCCCTTATAGCGCTGTAGTCGTAAGAGTCAGCGTAATACTTTGTCATTTCAGCGTGATCCTCACCGACTGTCCAGTTGTTGGCAGCTGCGAGCATCGGCTGAGCATAGTGACCGTAGTCTGCGATGGAGCGGATAAGCTCGAGTGACTCCTTGCTGAAGCTTGATGAGAGGCTCTCTACCTTGTTGATGTAATCGAGTACAGAGTAGGTCTTTGTTACAGTCTCATCGCCGTAGTGGAATACAACGCTGATCTGGTCTGCCATCTGAACCGAGTTTACATAGCAGGTAAATCCGTAGTAAAGGCCTGACTGGTTCATGAAGCTCGGATCGAAGGTATCCTTAGTAGTCGTGCCGTTTACAGTGAATTCAGCATAGCTTGCAGCCTTTTCCTCATCTGTGAGCATTGAAAGGTCGAGGTAGAAGTTTACGCCGATCTGTCCGCTGAGAACGAGGTTCTGAGTTTTGAATGTTGGCTTTGGAACAGTCTCTGCCGGGAGAGTAATATCCTCCTCGGTAACTTCCTTGTAGCCGTTTGTATAGCCCTCGGCAGGTAAATACATCTTGCCGTCAGCTGTTGTGTAGTATTCGATATTTCCGCAAACGCCGTATGCAGGAGCAACTGCGGGCACCTTTGTGAGCTCGCTTGCAGCAGCTATTTTAAGAGCCTTTGAAGCTGAACCTGTGCAGTTTCCGAGGCCTGCGATCTCGAATGTGAATTCGCCGCTCTTGCTTGTTGAGCTGCTCGAAACGATCTTATAATCCTCGCCTTCGGTAAGAGCTGAAACCTTTCCGTCAGCACCTTCAGCGACTACGCTTACATAGTTGTTGGGATAAGCCTTGCCGTCCTTGCCGAGAGTGATAAGGTCAACAGCGGGAACGATATTTTCGGCTGTCAACTCATAAGTGCCGATATCGTGTACTATTGATGATATGAAAACGGTATCATCGTAATCGTCAAATGCCGCAAACTCGGGATTGTATGCAACATAGTACAGATAGTCGCTGCCGTAGGGCTTTATCCACTTGATAGTCTCGTCAGACTCAAGAACAGCCTTTAAGCGCTCTGCCTCTGCGGGGGCGATATCCGGATTTATGGTCAGTGTGAAGTCATTGACAGTGAGAGCTGAAATGTCAGCCGAAACGCCCTTCTTTGCCTTGCAGGTAAAGAGCGAATTCGTGTCATCATAAGAACCGTCCCAGCCCTTGATGAATACGCCGAGCTCGGGATGCGGGATCTCGAAATCGTATCTGAAGCGGTAGTTCTTCTGGTTGTATTTGAAGTTGCCTACATTTTCTGTTACCTTGAAATCATTTTCGAAGCATTCAAACCAGAGAACGTCGTTTGAGTAAACGGAGCAGTTCTTTTCTACCCAGTACTGCTTTCCGATATTTGAGAAGTTCATGTTCTGGTTTATACGATAGCCGTTCTCGACTGCTATTGACTTGTCGAAGTATCTGTCGAACTGCATGAATGCCTTTGTTTCGGTATAATCACACTTTTCGCAGCTGTTTGAGAACTGGATGAAAGCAGCGTCGAGGAAATGGCAGGTCTCCTGATTGTTCTCGTTTGTGGGGTCGTTTTCGTGTCTGTACTTTGCATATACAGTATGTGTGCCTTCGCCGAGAACAGCGCAGCCTGTATCTCCGTTGCTGACATTGCGGGCTAATTCCTTGCCGTCAACAGTGATGTTGAGGTAGTCGATATTCTCCTCGCATGATACCCAGTAGTTGAGGTAAACGGAATGTCCTCTTGATACATTTACCGTCCATGTGGTCTCAGCCTGTTCCTGTTTTTTGCTGCCGTAGTTGTTTGACATCCAGAGGTTATTGCCGAGTCTTGAGTCATCCACCTTGTCAAAGTAGTAGGTCGAATTTGATCTTACAGAAACATTCACATCTGCAAGGTCGTGAGCTTCCGTTTTTCCGTCTGCAAGAGTATGGCTGTCCGCACCGTTTGAAGTGCTGTCATACTTCTGTGTGAAAACTACTTCCTTTTTGCCGTATACGAGGTTTTCGTACTGGTATGTATTGCCTTTTGGAGAATTGAAGGTATATATATAGTTATTATCTTCAAATGCCTCGCTTGTGATGTCGTCAACATGGGGGGTTCCGTTTATCTTCTGTCCGTCCTGATTCCACTGTAATGGGAAGTTTATCTTTACAGGGCAGTATATTGCCGTGATGTCACCGTCTAAAGAAGTTGTCTTGCCGTTTTGGATCTCCATGACATAGGGTCTGCCGTCATGCTGATCATTGTAGGCGATAGTCAGTGTTTCGCCTGTGGCATTTTTTATCTTGCCGTATACATGGATACTGTTCTTTGTGCCTGTTGCGCTTGCAGAAAGAGTTGGTCTGGTAGAAAGAATACCTACATTAGCAGGAAGAGAGTACGTAGCCAGTGAGAGAACTGCGAGAGCGCCAGCAGCAGCTTTCCTGAAAGAAGCCTTACTTGACTTAACCATTTTGTTTTCCTCCAATTAAAATAATATTAATAAAGTCTTGTCTGTGCTGACGAGTGGTGATACCACTATGCTTCTCATCTTTACAGATAAATATGAAAAGCGCACTCATTAGGGTAGGGAAAGCCTTAATCAGTACGCCTTTGAAACTAAGTTGATTGGTGAGAGGATATAGTTAGACCATGCATTATATGAAAAGCTGTACAGCATTTGCATGGAAACATCACCCCCAATTAAATTTCCAGTGCTTTATGAAAATATTTGCAACTGAAACAATTATATCACGTTTTAAAACGCTTGTCATTCCTGTTTTCTTATAATTCATAGTTTGTTCATAATTATCGTACATTGATGACAAAGGTGTGCTATCCAAAGCGTATAATTTAGTACAAATATTACCGAAAAAGGAAGCTCTTGGGTTAGCACACTCTTACAGAAAAGCATTTTTGTTGCGAATTATCGTAATTTTGTATATTTGATATAACAATTCCGCAGAATAAAACAGACATCGGCTTGCCTGCGTGATTCTCTTTATCTGCTTGCCATATGGATGTTAAAATGCAGGCTGCCTTCAAGCGTGCCGAGTTTTTCCTTATGTTCATTGATAACAGATATAAGTTCGTCGGCAGTCTCGTCGGAGAGCCTTTTATAAACATTCTGATAACGCAGCGAACCGGCAATTTTGCCTTTCAGTGCCTCATCAAGGCTGTCGTCAGCGTACACCTTCACAAGATAGATCATTCTTTCCCAGTCCGTCTGACGGCACAGCAGATTAACAAAACGTGCCCTGTGAGCTTGGTCAGTATGGCGCTGATATTCATTCCACAGGCTTTCGGGACTGTAAATGATGCGGTTCTCGGTAATAATACGATATGCTTCCCTGCTCATTCGGTCATCCTCGGAGCATAACTGTTCCCGGTATGTATCTTCTCCCTCAGCGCCCATGAGCTTTCCGTAGGAACGGAGAGCTTTTCTCGCTATGGCAGTATTATCCGAAGAGATAAAGCTTTTTACTGCTTCTGCGTCTGCCTTTGTGCCGTATATTCCGAGATCGGTAACAGCTATCGGTGCGTTTTCCGTGCCGAGAAGTCCGAGATAGTATTCACGTGCATCAAAGTCATTATACTTTTTTAATATATAAGCTGCCAGTGTTCTAACCTTTGACGATTTGTCCGTAAGGAGCTCCTCAAGTCCGTCCCATGCGCTTCCGAGGGACTCGTATTTTTTCAGCAGGACAGCATATCTTACATTGGGACATTTGTGGCGGATATACCTTTCATACTCGCTTTCTGAGCAGCCGAACCTGTCGAGCTTGTGCATGAGAACGCGCTCCTTGCTGCTTCCGAAGGGCTCATGTCCGATGATGTATTCAAGTATTTCCTCCCCGAAGAGCTCGTTCTCACAGCCGAACCTGTAGAAAGAATTCCTTACGTAAGTCTCTTCTCCGAGCAGCTGCCTGATATGCTCGGCGGTGAGCTCATTTTTTATTCTTCCGCATATTATGGAGAGTATATCCCCGAAATGCTTTTCGGATCGTCTGCGAGTGGAATGGAGCTTTTCAAGTATTGGAGTATCCTTTATTATATCACAGAGAGGACATTTCGGCAGGAGCTCATTCAGCAGCTCCGCGGAAGCCTTGCGTATTTCCTGTACCCAGTCGTTCATGCGTATGTAGAAATAGCGGAGATGACCGTGATAATTTACAAGCTTACACAGGCACTTCTCGCGGAAAAAGCCGTTATAATGGAATGTTCCGACGCAAAGCAGGGCAAAGTATTCCTCGTCTGACAAATGGGGATATTTTTCCCGTGTAAGGTCAGCCTGTGATACATCCTGTATCATCAGATAGTTTGAATGGCTGTAGTATGCAGAACCGCGGCAGTCGTCGGAAAAAGTATACCACTTCTTGGCCGAAAGGCTGTTCAGTGTTTCGAGCAGAGTCTGCGCTATGATCTTCTGATGCTTATGGTTTACGTGGAAGAAGTTCTCCAGCAGGAGCTGTGCATAGGTATATTTTCCGTCAAGAAGCTCATTTGCGGATAGTGTTATACGCTCCTCGCTTATCACGGGAGACTTGGGTACATATTCGGTCTTATTTGGAACAACAAGCTGTGCTTCTGGAGCAGCTTCGGTCTTTCTGCGCTTAAAAAAGCTGAACATATCTTTCACCTCGGTCAAATGCAAATTTACTTTATTATATATTATATATAGCAAAAAGTCAATCCGAAGGCGGCATATATGGCTGTAATACCCGAAAGATAAGCAGAAACTGTTGACTATTCCGAAGAAATATAGTATAATACTTTTAACGTGACCGATCAGTGCATAAACATATCAAAGCTTTTATAAAGGACATAATATTATTCATATAACAATATTATTTAAAGGAGGAAATATTATGGACGCAATTGAAAATCTGGTAACACGAAGAAGCATCAGGAAATTCAGATCGGATATGCCGCCGAAGGATATCATAAGTAAGGTCATCGAAGCAGGCACCTATGCTGCAACGGGCATGAACCGTCAGTCGCCAATAATCATTGCAGTGACGAACAAGGAGATTCGCGACCGCCTTTCCGCGATGAATGCTGCTGTAATGGGCATGAATAACGACCCGTTCTATAATGCGCCCGTTGTTCTTATAGTACTTGCGGACAAGGATATGTTCACATATCTTTACGACGGCAGTCTTGTTATGGGCAATCTCATGAATGCTGCTCACGCATACGGCCTGTCGAGCTGCTGGATACACCGTGCAAAGGAAGAGTTCGAGACCGAAGAGGGTAAGGCTCTCCTCAAAAAGCTCGGTATCGAGGGCAATTATGAGGGTATCGGACACTGTATCCTCGGCTATGCGGACTGCGAAGAGCCTGCTGCTGCCCCGAGAAAAGAAAACTACGTGTATTGGTGTGAATAAAACAAAAAGCAGGGAATATCCCTGCTTTTTTATTATGGCTTTCTTACTGTTTTGAGTATATATTCGTCATTGATAACGAGCCTGTTGCCGTGCTCCGCAATGGCTTTTTTTATTCCGCTGAAGAAATGTGTCCTGTAGGGCTCTTCAAGGGTGATATGGTCGCTGTGAGTGCCGATATACTGTACATACTCCTCGGCTGTGAAATCTCTCCTGCCGCGGAAGGCATGAGTTTCAAGGTCGGTATATCCGTAGTTCAAAGCGTTGTCGTATCCGAAGCGGCAGTTGCTGCTTTTGCTCACGGGTCTGAAGTACTCATCGTAGACCTTCTGTATATCGGCGTACATTTCGGGCTGGGGAGACTTCAGGTCCATACGCAGGAACATCATTGCGAGCATACCGCCCCTCCTCAGGAGCTCGAAGGTCTTGCTGAAGGCTTCTTTTTCGGGAAGCCACTGTATTGCCGCAGCGGAATAGATCATATCAAATCTTTCGCTGCCGAAGCCGTGAGTGATGAAATCGTCGTTTATCAGGCTGTAGTTCGGAGTATTTTTGTACTTTTTACGCAGGAAATCCGAGAGGTTGCTGCCGAGCTCTATGGCCGTGTAATCGCAGCCTGTTTCGAGTATGGGATCTGTAGCCTGTCCTGTGCCCGGACCGATCTCGAGCACCTTTTTGTCCTTTCCGATGCCGGCTTTTTCGATGAGAAGTCCGAAGAGCTCACGGCTGTAGTGAGGCCGCCATTTCTCAAACTGCTCGGGGATGGTGTCGAAAGATAATCTTAGTTCCATAGTACCTCCTTTTGAGGAAACGGTTGTAAGAAAAATGTTTTTTTATTATATCACATCACAGTCCGCAAGTCAACATAATTATGCAAACGGAATTTATAAGTTTTTGCGCTTTTTAATAATTAAGAAAGGAAGCTGAAAAAGCTCCTTTTTGTTTTGTATGAGAGACATGAATATTAAATATAAAACCTATGAATATAAAAAGTATTAAGCGATAGCACCTTTGTTTTATTTCAACATTATTTTGGTTTACTGTTTTATAATACTATTGTGCTATAATCCTCATAAAGTTTTCTGCGTAAAATGTTATAAAAAAGCTCAAAATGACAGAGAGTATATAAAAAATCTGTTGAAAGTTAAAGCAATATTTGATAAAATAGCAAAAAGCGGCTAAATTCGGTCAGTGATAGCAAGAAATGACTTGCCTTGTTCACAAAGGCGTAATAAAATAAGATTAAGAGCTGAGAAAAAGAAGGGACTCAAAAGTGTATAAAACTTTTGTGCTTTTTCTGAGCTGAGAAAAGGGAATCACAATTTAATAATTTTTAGAAAGTGAGGAATGATCACAATGAGAAAAGGCATCTTGAAGAAGATCGTCGGCGCAGGTACTACTGCTGTGATGATCGCTGCAAGTATTCCTGCTGTTCCCGCTACGGTCGTACATGGTGCTGACCAGCAGGTAAGAGGAAATATCGGCGGCTTCGATTATGAGATGTGGAACCAGAACTATACGGGTCAGGCTTCAATGAACCCGGGGGCAGGCTCCTTCTCCTGCTCATGGAGCGGAATTGAAAACTTCCTGGCTCGTATGGGCAAAAACTACGACAGCAAGAAGCAGAGGTACAATCAGATAGGCTCTGATATCACTCTGACTTACGATGTTGAGTATACACCAAGAGGAAACTCTTATATGTGTGTATACGGCTGGACAAGAAACCCTCTCATGGAGTACTACATCGTTGAGGGCTGGGGCGACTGGCGTCCACCCGGAGACGGTGCCGAGAGAAAGGGCAACGTAACACTGAACGGCAATACATACGATATCTGCAAGACGATGCGTTATAACCAGCCATCACTGGACGGTACCGCAACATTCCCGCAGTACTGGAGCATCCGTCAGACAAGCGGTTCACGGAATAATACAACAAACTACATGAAGGGCACCATCAGCGTAGGCAAGCACTTTGACGCATGGTCAAAGGCAGGTCTCGATATGTCAGGTACTCTTTATGAAGTATCTCTCAACATTGAGGGCTACAGATCGAACGGTTCTGCCAATGTTAAGAGCCTCGCTGTATACGAGAACGGTATCGGCGGCGGTGGCGGCGGCGGAGAAGAATACGTCGAAACACCTAAAAAGACAGTAGAGCCCGATGAGAACGGCGACTACTTCACAAGCACATTTGAAAGCGGCGCAGGCGACTGGACAGGAAGAGGAAGCGCTTCTGTTGAAACAAACAGCAAGAACTTCTACGATGGCTCCAAGTCACTCTACGTTTCGGACAGAGCAAACGAGTGGAACGGCTGTGCTATCCCGCTGGATTCAAATGCTTTCGTTCCCGGCGAGACATACAGCTTCAGCGCAGCAGTTCTTCAGAACTCAGGCAGCACTGTAACTCTTCAGATGTCACTCCAGCAGGGCGACGGCAACGGCGCCGCTTATACACAGATCGCTGACTGCACCGCAAAGAGCGGTGAGTGGACAAAGCTCGAGAATACAAAGTTCACTATCCCGTCAAATTCGGGTGACCTTATTCTTTATATTGAAACTCCCGAGAATTCGGGCGACCTCTGCGACTTCTTCGTAGACGCAGTTCAGGCTTCAAAGTCAGGCAAGTCCTCATCTGTTGAAACAGGCAAGGGCACAGTAGGCGACACGTCCACCGGCGGTGGCGGCGGCGGTGATGAGACCGGCGGCGGCAGCTCAGGCGGCGGAGAGGGCGTAGCGGCTCACCAGAACCTCAACTACAAGTACGAAAAGGGCGGCAGCGGCTTTAAGGATGTCATGGGACCTTACTTCCGCCTCG
>NZ_CAMKRR010000095.1 GCF_946415235.1 uncultured Ruminococcus sp.
TTTGGAATCCCTTCCTTTTGGGTTGGCGTAATCAATGCGTAAATTTTGATTTATCACAGAACCAAACAAGCCCCGAAGCAGCGCTTCGGGGCTTTGGTCATTACTTTACATGATAATACATCTTCAGTCTTTTCGCTTCATTGGAGTCAAAACCTAATTTCCTATAAAACGGTATCTTGTCAGGCATGGCACAAAGCTCCACAAATACATCAGTACCGCTTACGCCGTTTTCATCCACATATTCCAGCAGTTCGTTTATCAGCAGCCTGCCTATCCCCCTGCCCTGATATTCAGGTCTGACAATTACGTCCTTGATATAGTAATCAAGTCCCTTATCGCCTATAACACGTGCCATAGCCACTATCCTGTCTCTGTCAAAGACAGACACCCTGAACAGGGTATTTTTCATTGCAAGCCTTGTCTGCTCCAGAGACGGACCTTGCCCCCATACTGTTTCCCATAATTCTATGAATTCCTCTGCGCTCAGATCATTGTACCTTATTATAAGTCCGTTCATTGCCGTATCTCCTTCCGATTTTTCAAATATTATAGCACAGCCGCCTGTATATGTCAATAAACAGCAATTCTTTTCCGACACTTGCATTATCCGACAAAATGTGATAAAATAGGTGTGCAGGCGACATATTTAGTCAAAATATAAAAATAAAGTGATCTTTGTAACACTTTTCTTCCCTGCTCCGATTGTTTTTTACAGAAACCCAATAAACACAGGAGGATATAAAAATGAAAAGAAGTATACTCATAACACTGGCGATAGCAGCTGCGCTCTCATGCACAGCCTGCGGAAGCACCGACTCGGGAACAACATCCCGCAGAAAATTCGCATCAGCCGAAACCACGACTGCTGCTCCCACCGAAGCTGCAGCTTCGGCATATGAGGAAAGTACAACGGAAGCCGCTTCCGAGGAAGTAACCACCACAGCCGAAACGACATCATCCGAAGAAGAAACAACAACAGCAGCCGCTGTTGAAACGACCACAGCCGAAGCTGCTCCCGCAGGCGGTGAAGCTCCTGCCGAGGACGTAATAAAGACAGAGGCTCCGTCACCCGAGGACGCAGACTACGCTCCCGCACCTGCAAAGCATGACATCGCAGGAATAACATACATACAGGGCGCTCTCATAGCCAATAAGACATACAGTCTCCCTGCGGACTTTGCCCCGGGTCTTGACCCTACCTGTGAGAACCAGTTCTATAAAATGACAAACGACGCTTCAAAGCAGGGCCTTTACATCTATTTTGCTTCCGGCTTCCGTTCATACGAATATCAGAGCCAGATATACAATAACTATGTAGCCCGCGACGGACAGGCTGTTGCAGATACATATTCCGCTCGTCCCGGACATTCTGAGCATCAGTCGGGACTTGCAATTGATGTAAACAGTATTGATGACTCATTTGCGCTGACTCCCGAGGCTAAATGGCTCGCAGACCACTGTCACGAGTACGGATTTATCCTCCGCTACCCTCAGGGCAAGGAGGATATCACGGGTTATCAGTATGAATCATGGCACGTTCGCTATGTCGGCACAGACCTTTCATATGCTATCCGCAACAGCGGTCTTACTATGGAAGAATACTTCGGCATTGATTCAAAATACAAGGATTAAGACAAAGGGCGGATCTATCCGCCCTTTTTGTTTGCCCTCCACTAATCAACAAAAATATTGTAAAAATATAAATAATATTAGTGAAAATCCCCGTTCTTTATTGACAAATCCTCTGCATGGTGCTATACTGAAAGCACGGATAGTTATATCCGCGACATGACATGAGAGGAGTTTTTTTAATGGGTGATAAGACAAAAATCAAACGTATTGCAGCCTGTATCATGAGCACTGCGCTGGTATTCGGATTTGCAGGCAGTATAAAACCGCCGGCAGCTCCGGTTATCGCAGCTGAAACCGAAAATGAGAACGAATATATAAAGGTTTCCTACAATGCAGAGACCAATATGTACGAATATGAATTCATTGACGCTTACATATATGATATAGATGCTGATCCAAGGTTTGTACGGATAACGCTTATCCCATCAATGGGCAGGAATACTTATTTTTACGAATACGCTAAGGAAATTGAATTGAGAGACAGCCGTTCCACAGGCATATATCCAGATGACTACACCTCAAGCTATGAGCTGGTAAAGGACCTTGCAAGGGAACAGAGAGTAAATATCAAATTTGCTTCGGTTCAGGAAAACGATGAACTCGCTAAGACAGGCTATTGGAACGGTCGCGGAAGCGGTGGTATTATTCTTGTTGACGAGATCGTTTCTGTAAAAGACCCCAATGAGCATTACTACGGCGATATCAACGACGACGGAGTTGTAGACGCTTTCGACGTGCTTACCTATAAAAAGTATATCGCGGGAACTCTCTCCGCAAAGCTCACCGAAGACCAGTTCCTCAACGGAGATATAAACTTTGACACAAACATTGACGATGAGGACCTCAGACAGGTCGTTGATTACACACTGGGCAGAGCAAAGACATTCAACGGAGCTTCAGCCATCGGAAGCGTCCGCCTTGATAATACCGTAAATGTGCAGTCTTCCGAGGGAACTGCCACAGACGAGAAATTCGCAGGGGCAGAAATGAACTTCGGCGTCGATCTTCTCAAAAAATGCTATGAGAACAAAAAAGAGGGAGTGAAAAATCTTCTTATCTCTCCCCTCTCCGTTTCGGCAGCTCTTTCAATGACTGCAAACGGCGCTGACGGAGAAACTCTCGGCGAAATGGAAAAGGTGCTGGGAAACGGCCTTTCACTTGACGAAATGAACGAGTATATGGCTTACTATATAAGTCAGCTCCCCGACGAGGAGAAGGAAAAGATATACCTTGCAGATTCCATATGGTTCAAGGACGATCCCACATTAAAGGTATATGACGAATTTCTCGAAACAAACAAGAAGTACTACAATGCCGAGATATACAAGAGCGCCTTTGAACCCGACACCATTGTAAAAGATGTCAACAGCTGGGTAAACAGGAATACTCAGGGCATGATACCTACTCTTATCACTAAGGAAAACATAAAGTCAAACACCATGATGATGCTCATAAATACGCTTTACTTTGAAGCTGAGTGGTGGAGCCCGTATCTCAGTACAACAGACGGCACCTTCACAGACCTTGACGGCAATAAGCTCCCCATCAAGAAAATGGACAGCATGGAGAGACAGTACTTCGACCTTGGAAATGCCGACGCCTTCAAGAAGCCGTATAAAAACGGCGATTACAGCTTCGTAGGTATCCTCCCCCATGAGGACGTTGACTTCAATGAGTATATCAGTAATCTCGACGGAGCCGCTCTTGCGGAGGGACTTAAAGAATGTGAGGATCCCGATACTGTAGACCTTTATGTAATGATCCCGAAATTCAAGTACAACTACAGCGAATCCCTCAAGGATATCCTCTCCGATCTCGGAATGAAGACCGCTTTTGATGAGAATAAGGCAGATTTCTCAAAGATCAACGACCTTTCTGTAGAGGACGCTCTTCCGCTGTATATTGACGACGTTCTCCACAAGACAAAGATAGAAGTAACCGAAAAGGGCACAAAGGCAGCAGCTGCAACAGCCGTTGTCATGGGCGCTGGCGCAGCAGCTCCCATAGAGAAAAAGAAAGTATATATCTACCTTGACAGACCTTTCGTTTACATGATAGTTGACAAGAACAATGTTCCGTTATTCATCGGAGCAGCTACTCAGCTGGAGACAAAATAACGCTTTTAAGCAGCCGATGCGCTTGTATCGGCTGCTTTTTCTTGCTTTTACGGGAATCAGACAGTATAATAAAGAATGTACATTTACAGGGGATATTAATTAAAACAAAAAAATATGTCTTTTCCCGTTGCACTTCTTTCAGAATAACGGAATAGATATAGTGAAAGCCGATACAATGCATTATAAAAGCTTTGCAGTCAGAAGGTGAGATCATGACACATGAGGAATACAGAAAAGCTTCACTCAGCTCAAAAGAGGAAACCCAGCGTATCCTGTTCAACGAATATTTCAACTACGTTTATACAATTGTTTTCAGCAGGCTCCGCAGCTGTGCCAGCCGCGAGGATATCGAGGAATGCGTCAGCGACTCCTTTGCAGACATCTATATATACTACAATGAGACCAAGGAGCTGTGCGGCGATATCTCGGGCTTCATAGGCACGGTGGCAAGAAGAAAGGCTGCTGACCTTTACAGCAGGCTTACCCGTAAGAATATAAATACGGTCTCTGTTGACGATGAGGAAGCCGCTCAGCTTGAAGCTCCAGACAATACCGAGGAGATCGTCACAAACAATGATATACGCTCAAAGCTACTGCACTGCGTGGAGCTCCTCGGCGAACCCGATTCCGTCATAATCATGCAGAAATACTTTTTTATGCGGAGCTCAAAGGAAATATCGGAGATAGTGTCCATGACCCCCGAAGCCGTCCGTATGCGGTGCAGCCGCGCACTGGTCAGGCTGAGGGAAAAGCTCACCGAAATGAACATCTCACTGTAAGGAGGTAAAGGTATGAAAGATAAGGACTTATGTCTTGATATACTTGAAAATGCAGATGATGCTGAAATAAGAAGAATTGCAGACAGCTGCCCTGCTTCCGAAAGTGACAGGGAAAGGATGTTTGCAATGAGCAGAAAGATTTACAACGAAAGAACCAAAGAAAGTAAAGAAGCTCCCGTTATTGAAGTTTCAGGCGTGGAGATATACAAAAGGCCCTTATGGCATAAGATAGTTTCGGCGGCGGCTGTTATCGCACTGATAGCAGGCAGTGCGACAGGCAGCTGGGCTATGCTGCATAAAGGCAGATTTCTCGTTGCCCGCGTAGATAATGAAAGTACTCTTCCGCCTGTCACAGCCGCAGAGAGCAATTATCCCTTCGGCAAGATAGACAGGGTGCGTATGCTCTGCCCTGCAATAGCGCCTGCGGCTATAGAGCTTGAAAGCGAAGATGTAAAGGAGCTCGTTTCCATTCTTGATGAGCTGCCGTGGAGAGAACTGAAGGATAAGGAGCCTGCTGATGGTGAAATTTCGATCCTGCACATATATAATAATAATGATCCGTACCTGCTCATGGTAAGTATGATGGACGGTTCCATAACGTATCTTAAAGAAGCCGATGGCATAACAGAGACTAAGCATTACAGCATTAATGATAAGATAACACAGTTCCTGAACTCTGTCGAATTGGAACCTGATAAGTTCTTATACGCCGCTGACGGGACATCAGCAAAAGATAACAGCAGTGAGATATGGAATTATGAGAAGCAGCTTGATAAAACATCATCGGAAACTGTTGAAATACCGCCTGTTGATGATATACAGGCAGATCTTGCAAAGGCGCAGCTCAATGAAAGAGGTCTCAAAGTAATTATAGAAAAAACAGAAGATATAACTGTCAGACCAAACTATATTATAAAGTCAGTACCCTCAGAGGGAAAGACGGTTCCAAAGGGCTCGACGGTAACTCTTTACGTAAGTACAGGCAGCGCTTCGGATGAAATGACTATGGAGGACTATCGTGGAACGAACGTAAGCGATGCAATAGTAAAAGCAGGCGACGAGATAACGCTCTATTTCAGCGACGGTCAAGGTACATAAGCATATCCATGAATTTTAATTCAGCACACATTAAGAGTCCGCTTCGGCGGGCTCTTTTGTTATATTACGACAATCAGCGGATAAAATTTCAGCTTTGCAATTGTGCAGGTATACAGTCTTACTTAAATTTCATAATATTGTATTGACAAACAATATTATACGGCGTATAATATTATCAGAGCTTAGATATTACAAGCTATAAAATATTATAATCTACAGGAAAGGAGCTGCGCTATGGGTTTTTCTATCAATGCGGGGCTTCTCGATGCAATGGTGCTTTCCATCGTTCAGAACAATGACACCTACGGCTACGAGATAACCCAATACCTGCGTAAGGCTGTGGACATTTCCGAATCTACTCTCTATCCCGTCCTCAGACGCTTGCAGAAAAACGAGCTTCTTGAAACATATGACAAGGAGTTCATGGGCAGGAACAGACGATACTACCGTATCACTCCTCAGGGTAACGATTCACTTGAGGAATACCGAGAAGAATGGCGAAGCCATAAGAAAAAGATCGACAGTATTTTATTGAATGAGGGAGCTGAAAGTAATGAACAAACTTGAATTTCTTACAAGACTGAGGAACAGCCTTGAAAAAGGCGGTCTTCCCAAAGAGGATATCAATGACGCCCTGACTTACTATGAGGAGGTGTTCCTCGACGCAGGCTTCGGCAAGGAAGAGGAAACTGCGGCTTCTATGGGCGCACCCGAGGATGTTGCAGTAAATATCCTCCGTGAAAGCGGTATCCGCGCAGATACTGCTCCCGTTATGCCTCCGCAGGACTCAAACGCACAGAACTTCAGCAATAATACCGCTGCTCAGCCTGCAAAAAAGACCTCGGGCGGACAGTGGGCGCTCAGGATAGTGCTTGCGGTCCTGACTTTCCCGATATGGCTCCCGATACTCATAGTTATATGTGCGCTGCTGTTCACTCTCATAGTGGTCGTATGTTCACTGATATTTGCAGCTGTCATTACAGCTATATCACTCATTGCAGGCGGTATCGCCGCAATATTTGAGACCCCTTCCATTGCACTCATGCTTATCGGCGTCGGACTTATCATTACAGGTATCATTATGCTGATCTGCAAGCCTGCATTCAATACGTTCATCCCTGCCTGCGGAAGAGCCATAAAACGCTTTTTCAACCGGGTAGCCGGATTTTTCAAAAAAGGAGAGAAAGAAAATGTATGAGAATAATAATGTAACACAGGGAGCTCAGACAGCTCCTCAGAAAAAAAGCGGCGGGAGCCATGCATGGCTCATATGCATACTTGTGGGTCTTATCCTGTTCATAATAGGCTTTGCCCTTTTCAGAATTTTCGGCGTAAAGAGCAGCCTCAGGCTCAAAGACTACAATGAGAGCTTCAGCGCATCGGACGTAAGAAAGCTTGATATGGATATAGAGTGGGCAGATCTCACTGTGGGACTGAGCGAGGACGACGATATCCATGTTGACGCAAAAAACGTTCCCGAAGACTTCGGTGCAGAGGTAAAAAACGGTACTTTCCGCACATACTATACAAATAAGAAGCTAAAAGTACATAATCTCATTGATTTCTGGAACAACGGCAAGGACGATACAACAGTAAATATACTTCTCCCCAAAAATGAGTACAGCAGCTTTATACTTGAGCTCGGCGCAGGCGAAACGGCTGTTTCGGACATAACCTGCGATAAGCTCAGCGTAAACTGCGGCGCGGGAGAAGTAACATTCAAAAATATCAGGTGCAGCGAAAGCGAGATCGACTGCGGCGCAGGACAGGTAAATATAACCGATATAAACTGCGAGGGCAAGCTCGATATCGACGGCGGTGCAGGTGAGATAATCATAAGCGGAATTCTCGGCGGTATAGATGTGGATCAGGGAGTCGGCAATTTTGAGTTCACAGGAACGATCAACGGCAATATCGACGCTGACGGCGGAGTCGGTGAAATGACATTCAGGCTTACAAATCCCCCCGATGACTTCTATTCAAACGGCGGAAAGTACAAGCTTGATGTGGACACAGGCGTCGGTGCGGCAAATGTGTACTACGGTCAGGAATAAATGCTATGCCCGAAAATGCTGAGTTCAAAAAAGGTGACCGCGTAAAGCACCGCCTTTTCGGCAGGGGCACTGTGACCGATACCCTCCCCCTCGGCGGAGATACCGTGGTGACCATAGAGTTCGATAACGGTACGGTCAGAAAGCTCTGCGCCGTTGTTTCGGGACTTGAACACGACAGCTCCGATCCCATAAAAAATAATACATGATATAGATATTTTAAGCCATAGTACTTTTGATGTTTGATCGGAAGTGCTATGGCGTTTTTATAATGCGTAATTCGTAATGCGGAATTGAATGTGTCGGCTTACGCCGACGGATCAAAATAATTCCTAATTCCGCATTGTAAATCAAAATTTTGCGATGCAAAATTATGATTTATCAGGCTGGAAATGTTCACGAATATGTCATAGTAATAATGAAAAAATGAAAAATTAGCGAAAATCGCAAAAAGTGTGATGACAAATCAGTAATAATATGTTATAATACATACGACTTAATAAAACTTCATTGGAGGTCATATCATGAAAAAGCTTACAGCTTTACTTTGTATAACCGCGCTGCTTTGCGGATGCACAAGCAAAAACACCAATACCTCAAACACAGACACGACTGCTTCTGCCGATGCAACATCTGCTTCGGACACAATTGATGATACTACAGGAACTACAGGTCCTACCGAGCCTGCTCCCACAGACCCCGTTCTTGATTCGGACCCGTCGGAAATGATAGTATTGGGCGAAACCAAGGACATGACAACCGTTGCCAACCTTGACTGGTCAAAAGTATACCGCGAAGCTCTCGAGGACTTCAAAAAATCGGATAAATATGATGATACAGCCCGCTTTACGATATACGACGTCAACGACGATCTTGTTCCCGAGCTTATAATCTCATACGGCCCTGCTGGCAACAAGACCTACCTCATAAAAACCATCAGCAGCGGTCTCTACACACAGTTTGATCCTATCACTGAATGTGATATGCTCAACTATGTCATGGACAGAAGCCTCATAACTACCACAAGATACCGCGACGATATACAGGTAATGAATATCCAGCTCTACCGCCTTAAGGGCAAGGCTCTGGCAAATGTGGGCTCGTTCCAGCGTTCAAACCTTGCTGTAAAGGAAGACGGTGTATTTGTCAGCGAGGAGACCTTCACCCAGGAATACAATCACTTTATCTCGGGCTTTATCAAGGATATAGGCGAGGATCACAGCTTTGACGACGATGTTATAAAGGCTGCTCTCGGTGAATACGACGACTGGAAGGATGCTTTTGCGGCTGTCCTCAATGACTATCTCAAAACAAGAAAAGAAAATGACGACAATCATTTCTCTCTTATGGATATAAACGGTGATGACGTACCAGAGCTCTTCATTTCGGGCGCTTATCACTACGCTCCCTACGTTCAGGTATTCTCATGGAACGGCTGTCCTGTACCTGTTGGAAGCTTCGGCAACTCAGAGGGCACTATCGGCTTTGACGAAAAGAATAAGGAGATATATTCAAAGGTGGACAGTCCGAGCTATACCGCAGGAAGCATCTATACCTTCAATGATAACTACAAGCTGTCACAGGTATTCAGCTACGGCGATACCGAAAACAGCAAGCAGCAGGACGAAAATGCCGAGATATCCTACTCGGTCAACGGCGAGAGGACCGATAAGACATCCTATCAGAAGGCTGTCAAGGAACGCCTTAACGACTCGCTCTATATACTCGGTATGGACAATGACCTCACCGAAGAAACTATAAAGGACTTCAAAAACGGCAAGTATACCGAGCCTAAAAAGAAAAAGTGATATCATTAAAAAGGACTTCCCTTTCGGGAAGTCCTTTTCATTATCATGAACCGTCATACAGCATAAGGAAATATCCGTAATTATCCTTTTCGGGGAAATTCCTTATCTGCTCATAGGTCAGGGTCAGCGTCAGGTAATAATAATCCTCTCCAGACTGCATCGACTCGGATACAACCTTAACATTGTACCCTAAGCTGCTGAGGCGTTCTGCTTCTGCCTGTAATACCTCACGGTCAAATATCTTATGATTATCACTGAATATATCGCCTTTTAAAAGATAATCCGCACTTCCAGCATAATCCTCCATTGCATAGTAAAGCCCCACAGAAAGTCCGCATTCGCCGTTGGGCGGCGCAGCATAGCTCGCTGATGCAGTTATAGGATAGGAGGTGATAATCGAAGGAGTTTCGGGCGGCGCTTCGTTTGTCCTTTTAAGATAGACCTGTCCGCCGTTGCCGAACTTTACAAGCACTATATCCGCACTTTCCTTTACAGTGTAAAACTCAGCGCTCGTGCCGCGGTTTTTGTAAAAGCCATCAAAATCACTGCCGCAGCCGATGTATCTGTCTGCTGTGTAGGTTACATCAGGAGATGTCTGCAAATAGTACTCACCGTTTATCACCGCATCTCCATCTCTGTCCCCTGCCGAGGAATTGCTGAGGGAAATGCTCTGCTCGGATGAAGCAGTCTGTGTTTCCGCAGTTTTCGGTTCGTCTCCGTCCCTTGCCGACGTTCCTGTTGTATCTGAGCCCTGCTTATCGGCTGCCGCTGTAGTCTCTTTATTATCGGCTCTCACTGTCGTTTCTGTTGTCTGACCGTTACTTTTTCCGTTTTTGCCTGCTGTAGCGGAAGTATTTGAAATATCTGCCGCTGAATTGCTGTTATCTGCCGAAACTATAGCTGAGACCGATGTATCCGCCACAGTGCCGACGATCTGTCCGCGTTTATCGAGGTCAGCTCCCCCCTTCCACAGAAATATGCCCGCAACTGCTGCCGCACAGGCAGGTGCAGCAAAAGCTGCTGTCTTTTTCAGTTTTATCTGCTTCCTTTTCCTTTCATTTTCGTACTCATCTATGCGATGAAGTACATCCCTTGCCATATCTTTATAGTTTTTCATAGTCAAAGCCCTCCATTTCAAGCTGTGATCTGAGTGACTTCCGCGCACGATATAAAAGGGATTCTACACTGCGGACGCTTTTCTTCATTATCATGGCAGCTTCCTTATTGCTGAGCTCCTCAAAATATACGAGCCACAAAACCTGCTGATGATCGGGACTGAGCTTTCGCATAGCCTTATGCACCATTATCCGCTGTTCCTTTTTTATATATGCTGTTTCCAGCTCGTCCTCATCACTGACGAGCTCGGCACTGTCATCAATGGAAATTTCCATATGTCTTGAACGCTTTCTTAAATGATCTATCGCTACATTCCTTCCAATGGTATAAAGCCAGGTCTTGAACGAGCTCTTCCCCTTGTCCTTCGGCTTTTTCGTGCCGATAAGCACAAAGGTGTCCTCTGCAAGCTCCTCAGCAGTTCGTACATTGCCGACTATGCTCGTCAGATACAGTATCAGACCGTCCTTGTAGTCCCTTATTATCTCGACTAATCCGCTTTGGTCACCATTGTCACGGAAACGGCGGTAGCTACTTGCACCGTTGTCCATTGACAAGCTCCTTTCCGAAAGCTCTTTCTGTGCTTTCACTTATTACACGAAGAAAACGGGTAAAACTACGCGCATTTGTAAGCGTCAAATAAACTGCGTCCCATAAGATATAAAAATATCCTCGCCGATGGC
>NZ_CAMKRR010000096.1 GCF_946415235.1 uncultured Ruminococcus sp.
AGGAGCGTGACCGAGCAGAGTGCGTATACATTCAGCTCCTGAACGGTCTTGGCGAGTGCAGTGACGAGGATGAATAAGCAGCACAAGGGCTTTGCAGAAATGCAGAGCCTTTTGCAATATCCTCAGACGAACGGAAAAGTTTCCTCAAAGTCGTCTGAGTCTATGTGTATAAACTAAAACGATAAGGAAAGTACCCTCTCAGAAATGCTCCGAGAGGGTGCTTTATGATTATTATGTGCCTGCTATAGAAAACGTTATCTCTTTTTTTCCATTATCAGAACTCATTATTTCAAGAGTATCATCATATAGTTTTGCCTCAAAACTTATTACTACAGGTTCTTCAGAGAGTATTTCTCCTGTTTCTTCTCTAATGTCATCTGATTCACCCTTTTGAAGCTTAACTTTAAGCTTAATTATCCCCGACACTGTGATCAATGAATTATTGAGTTCAAATTGAGTTAATGATATTCTTGATGCTTCTAATAGTTCAACATGATCTGCAAGATGATTCACACAATCTATGGGGTTATTCATTACATATTCTACTATTGGATTTTCATCAATTTCACATAATGAGAAGATCCTATAAATTGTATCAATGCAAATATCGCTGATCTTTTTAAGGATAAGATATGCTGATTTGAAAATAAGCTGCCAATCCTCATCAAGAGGACTTATTATTTCATGAAATAGAGCGTTTCTTAATGAATATACAAAACTTGCAAACCACTCAATTCCATTAGTTTGTAAAAGCCTATGATAAAAATATTGTTCTTTATTAATCAAACCATCAATATATGATTTGGAAAACAAGTTATACGGTAATTGCTTGAAAACGGCATAAGTGTTAATCTCATAAATGCCGTTTGTTTCATTTGGGAACCGGTAGTTTTTCTCGAAATTAAGTCGAATACTTGTAAAGAAACGGTTAAGTTGTGATTGTATCTTTCTACATATGGTTATGTTGTATTTATTTGTATAGTCCTTATTAGATAATTTATCACCTATCTTTTCAAGTAGTTTATCATATAATTCTTTTAGAATGGAAAGTTCATCTATACTCTTATTTGCTTTTATGTATTCGGTGGTATGTTTAAAAATATCACGGGTATCTATATCAAATTTGATTTCTTCATTGTAAGATGTTGTTCTATAATATCCGGATAAACCTATATATACCTTGATAATCCACTGATCACAAATATGCAAGCTTACCTGATAGCGTTCTTTTAGTTTTCCATTCTCATCCTTTTGTATGTCTTTATCTGCATATTTAAACTCCCTATTCAAGATATAAAAAGTCTGAAAAAAGTATTGTGGAAAAACTTCCAAAACCTTCTTCATTGCAACAGGATAGAGCCGATATAATTCGTCCAACGTTTCATCTGAATTCATCCGTTTCTGAACAATCGACATAATACCGCTTTTATATGCATTCAGAAAAGGCTTATCGCCTCTCGGCATACCATCTTCAGTGAAAACAGAAACATCTGGATTGAGTTCTCTTAGCGTAGCAATATATGTAAACCATGTTTTGATAAAAAGTGTAACAAAGTCAGATTCCGTAATGGATTTCCATTGTTCGTATTTCTTCTCGATTTGCATAATTTAGTCCACCTGTGTTTCAAGCCATTTTAATGCAGCATCTTCTCCGTTTTCAATCGCAAGTTCAACGGTATTTATTGCAACTTGTATTAATTTTTCAGCTTTTCTGCGTTTGGTAAAAGAAGATTTGACACTATCCGCTATTTCTTTTTGAATTTCATAGGACAAAATCGGAATAGTTACTTTTTTTATATCATCAGGTTTCCAGTGTTGTATAATTGCCCCACTGGCGTCCCTCTCTGCCTGTAATTGAACTATATCAGAGTTTAAAACAAGAGTTAAGTATTCAGGAAGTATTTCTTTAGTATTCTTTACTTTAAAATGTAATAACGCTCCCGAAGTAACTGCTCTTAAATCTTCTTCTACCTGATAAGCAATACCCACGCTTCCATCCTTAGAGAATAAAATAGTATCTTTTTTCGGAAATAGAGACTCAATGGAAGAAACTGTGTTTTCCGGTATTTTAATTGTCGGATTTGATATTCCAGTAATACTTACATCGCTTACACGAATAAAAGGAATGCCTATTTCTCCGTAGCATTCGCTACCCGGTTCAATAGATTTTGTCGTTGTAACGATAGAATCAAGTGATTTTGTTGTGAGTTGAGATAGGATTAAGAATAAATCATCAAATTTTGGCTGATAGTATTCTGCATCCAATCTACCTGTATTACCAAAAGTATTTGTAATGGTTTTAACTGCAATTGAATCAGCTGATATTTTTTGAGCATCATAATTCAATTTCAATAACAAATATTTATTTGCTTCTTCATAAATATCCTGAGCTTGATGCATAAGTATTTCACTTTGTATTATAATATTGCTGATTTTCTCACAAAAGCTATTTCCAAATACTGGTATCGGAATAAAACAAACATCATCAACATTCAACTTTGGTTGAGCATTTCCACTCCTTCTTCTTAAAAGAAGAATCTGACCATATTTAGAGTTGAAATAAGTGAGAATGGCGTGTTTTTGTGCTGTGGAAAAGCCTTCAAGTTTTATGCCAATATTGTTCTCACTTATATTGCATCCTTTTAATACAGAGTCAACCCTCGCAAAAAAGCCAATCGAGTTTCCAACCTTTGATAGAACAATGTCATCTTCTGAAAGCTGTGAATTAGCAATACGGCTATTATCAAACGAAGATATGTATACAAGGTTGCTGCGGCTAATATAAAAGCCGCCCTTTATGTTCTCTATTCGTACAAAGGGAACATCTCCCTTTTCCAAGTATGACGAACTTTTCAATGTTGAGCCAAAAGGACCGCTTACAACATTTCTCGTGTCAAGGAAATAGTGAGGTTTGCTTAGAATAAAGCTCTCTGTACTCAATGCAAGTTTAGAATAATATTCCGGATCGAAACGTGTCGATTTGTTGGCGTTCTTAACTGTACTAAATAATAGTTCTTCACACTCCAGCCCATCCATTAAAGCATTATATTTTGCTTCATTGAAAGGTTCAATGGATGGGCTTATTGAAAAAAACTTAAACCTTCCTTTTTAGCAAATTCAGCAAAAGCTTCTGCAATACCGTCTTCTGTTAATCCATCATGATTGAACAAATCGTGATCAACGATTAAATGTCCGTGTTCATCAAGAATGATCTGTCCCTGTTCATCTACTCTCACAAGCTTCTCACCGGAATTATCTTTACTCGGCTTTTTCATAGTAGCAAAGAAAATCTGATAATCATCTTTTTTCGGGCAGAGTTCATCGTCCCATTTCTGAACAAATAAAACAGAAGTCTTTGTTCCTGTATGAGGCTTAAAAACATTGCCGTGAAGTCCGACAACTGCAAGAATTCGACAATTTTCTGTAATATAATCACGGATATACTTATCACTTGAGTTGTTAAACCTTCCCTGTGGAAGGACGATAGCCATTCTGCCACCTGGCTTCAAAAAAGAAAGATTACGTTCAATAAACAGAATATCTCTGCCTACTTTAGTCTGATATTTTCCTTTAGCATTCTTGCCTAATTCATATTTCGAGATGATACGACTTTCCTTTATATCACCTGCAAAGGGCGGATTTGCCATTACAATATCGAACTGGAAATCACGGTTTTCATCTTTCTTTGCACGAAGTTTGCGTAACCCCTTCCAACCCTCATAATACTTATCCTGCCACTCTTCCTGTTTAGTGACATCATCCCATCTCTCATAATCAAGAGTATTAAGATGCATTACATTGGTTCTTCCATCGCCGGCGATAAGATTGAGCGTTCTTGCAACACGCACAGCTTTCTCATCAAAGTCGATAGCAAAAACGTTTTCCTGAACATAGTCTTCGCATTCCGCAGGCTTCTTTTCAGTTGTAAAAAGATGGCTCTGAGGCAGCCCTTTTTCAGCAAGTATCTTCTTCCAGACATAAAAAATGGTATGTACGGGGAAACCACATGATCCTGCAGCTGTATCAATCATCTTTTCGTCCTTAGTAGGATTAAGCATTCTAACACACATATCTATGACATATCTTGGCGTAAAGAACTGTCCTTTTTCACCCTTTTGAGATTTGCTCATAAGATATTCAAAGGCATCATCCACAACATCAAGGTTTGAGTTGAACAGTTTAACATCTTGTAATGAGGAGACGCAGACAGAAAGGTGTGATGAAGTCAAAGTGATTTTTTCGTCTGAGGAAAAAACACCCGGCCATTTTTTCTTTGCCTTTTCAAAAAGCTTTTGGATATTGGCTTTGAGATCGTCATCAGTATCACCGTAATTACGGAACTCTAAAGTTCTTGAGTGATCTCTGCCACTTTCCATTTCATCATAGAGTTTAGTATAGATAAGCTTAAATACTTCTTCAAAAACATCTACACCAGCATTTGCGAGAACTTCATCTTCCATTTCCTCGATGAGTCCCTTCAGCGATTTCTTCTCGTTAACAAGCTTATCTTTTGCAACAAGATCATCTATCGTCCAACGTTCAGTAAGAATATCCTTAAGCTTTTGTGTAGAGTTAGGGATATTAGGAATATCCTCAAAATAATTTGGATCTTTTCTGTGATAGTAAGAAATTGACTGACCATTAGTCCATACGCCCATTGTTGCACCGGTAGCATTGCAGTATGAGCGTAGCTGTTCTTTTCCGTCAGAAAGCTTGGGCTTTTTGACCTCTATTATTATGTATTCAGTATTAGGATGATCCTTCTCAAATACAACAATATCAGCTCGCTTAACCTCTCTTCCAAAATGTATATGGCGTTCAAGCTCCATTTGATCAACAGAGTAGCCGTAATCATGTACAAGCGAATAGATATATAGCTGACGTACAGCTTCTTCAGGAGTGAGTTTTATATCTTTATTTCTTACCTGACACTTTATATAAGGCGAATCATTTCCCTTTACCTTTTTCATAAAAATCATTGCTTCGATTGCACTTATTGCCTCATCTGAAAACAATGTTCCCTTATGAATACTGTCTTTAAACAAATCATCGAGTTTATACATAATCAATCCTCCGAATTCTTTTTTGGACGTTCATCTACTATACGTTGTATCTCGTCCATATACACCTGCAAACGCAATTTAAACTCATCAGTCTCATTGTATTGCTCGTCTTTACCTAGACGAGCAATGGGAAGGAACATATCTCCATAGGAATACAGTTTTGGAGAATAGTCGCTTGTATCGGCACATACAATCCTGTTATGATTCTTTCCCTTTTCATCTCCAAGACGTAACCTTACTTCTCTTAATGATAATTTCTTGAAGCCGTGTTCAAAGAAAAGAAAATTCATACTTCCTTTGCGAGCCTCTGATTCATATGCTAAACAATCCGGCTCCTGATAAGCAATCTCATCTATAAGCTCTCTTTCACCTTTTGTTATGCGCTCGTGTTTTTCGAGTTTCTTCAGTATTTTATTGAACTCCAATTGAGTACCATCAATTATTTGTAACTCCTTACGTGGATAAACCGTTGGAATAAAACTGCTTCCATCATCATAAGCCCAAAATGTTATAATATTATTCCCTGATCCCCATCGTTTGATCTCAGCTCGGCTTGTTTCAGGGCTATCAGCCCAATATGAGAGTTTCTGCCCCGGAAATAAATTTGAATAACGATTATCAGTTCTGCTAAGACGAAGATTTCCTGCATGAAGTTCACTCACAGTCTTGCCATACATACTTGGATTAAATTCGATACATCTAAAAAAATCGAACTCACCTGTCATAATCAAAGGAAGAGTTCTGTGCTTTAGAACAGATAAATTACCTGTGTGATTTATAAGCGTTAATCCCATAGTTAATCCTTTCAAGATAATTCTTTGTCCAAAAGCTCTTTAATGAAGCCAAAGTCCTTATTAGAGAAAAGCATTCTTGTACATTCACGTTCAATATACATATTGTAAAGAGCTATATTTTTAACATCGTACTCATCAAAGCAAAACAAATCGTTCCATTTAACAGATTTAGGATACATCTCAATAGCAAATAACGGCGAAATCGGAATGTAATATGTGAGATCATCAGATGCAGCCGAAACATGGACATTCTTACTGTGATTTATTGCTATTACCGGGTTATCAGATGTAAGGAACGGTAATTCTGTGTGATTGACTATAATAACCCATTTTTTGTCATTGAATATATTGGCATAAAAATGAGCTAAATCAAAAGATAAGATTTGAGTATTCTGCAACCTCTTAAAGTCTGACTTGTCATAATCAGGAATAGAACCACAAGGAACATGAGCTTTTAATTGATCATAGATGTACTCAAACTGCTTACGTAATAAATTAGTGCGCTGTATTTGCATCGCAAATTGGGCACTTAATGCCTGTCGCTTTGAAAGAGGATAATCAACATAACATCCCTTACGATCTTTTTTCTCAAATGTTATAGAACATATTAGCTCTTTCAACAAATCCGATAAATCAGTTTCAATTTTCTGAAAAAGCAGCTCAAGGATTTTCTTGTTTTCACCTAATTCCGGTATATCATAATAATTGCCTTCAACTGGAAAGTCTCCTGCACAACCGCATCCTGAGATTCCTTTTTCTTTTAAATAGTAATAGATACTGCTCTTTCTGCCCTCGTTACCATTTGCTCCGAAGTTAGCAATATAACAAGATGGAACAATATGCTGTTTCGTATATTCTTTTCCCATATAGCACCTCTTTCAAAGGTGAAAATAATTAATTATTATATTTACAATCATTCGCTATTTATCTTTTTATTATATCATATTTTGTGCAAATAGTCAATTAGAAATCGAACATTATTCTACTATTGCGAAAAAAATGCTTCCCATTATCTGAGAAGCACTTATATTATTTGAATTATTCTATCGGTAGGTACTGCATGGGTTTTCGTGTTACTATTTGGAACGGGGAAAGTTACCTCGAATGTTGAGTGTCCCAGCCACTCCTGTATTGCCTTCATGGGTATGCCGTTCTTCAAGAGCAGGCTTGCACAGGTGTGGCGCAGGTCGTGGTAACGTATGTGTCGGAATCCGTTGTCCTTGAGCAGCTTTCCGAACTGCACTGATATGAAGTTCGGACGCATAAGCTGACCTGTGGCATCAGTGCAGACGTAATCGTCGCAGTCATGGCAGTACGCACCTCGGAGAACTGCCGCATTCATGGACTGCTGCTGTCGGTGGAAAAGCAGTTCGTTCTCGACGTCCTCAATGAGTGGAAGTGTCCTGTTGCTGGACTGGTTCTTCATTCTGTCGAAGCCCTTTGCCTGATATTTGCCGTCCACATTAGCCTCGATGACCTTATGTGATATGGAAATGGTCTTGGTCTGGAAGTCGATGTTGCTCCATTTCAGCCCGAGAGCCTCGCTGCGTCTGAGTCCGTAGTAAGCCGCAAGCATTACGGGAATGTATATGGGACTCTCCCTCGCCGCAATAAGCAGGTCTCTCAGCTCGTCCTCACTGTAAAATGAGGCTCGGTATCGCTCTCTCTTCGGGTGGTCTGCGTGGTCGCAGGGATTATCGTCGATGAGCTCCTTCTTCACCGCATAGCTGAATGCTGCGTGGATAAGTCCGTGATAGCGCAAAGCTGACGCTCCCGACAAGCCTGAGTCTTCAAGATAGGCATAGAAGTCGTTGAGGTCCTCGCCAGCAAGGTCACCTATCGTTATGCCGCTATCCCCGAAGAACTCGGTTATCCTGCCGTTCACCATTTTCATATAGCCGTCTATCGTGGACGGCTGAAGCCTGCCTGACGACAGGTTTATCCAGTCAGTGAGAAACTCCGTCAGCGTCTGATACTGCACCTGCTCTCGCTGCTGAATGAACTTCTCGGGAGCTTTCTTCTTGCTGATAGTCCTCAGCAGCTTCCTCTGACTGCGGTTGTACTCCTCCAGCACCTCAGCCATACGTGCTTTGGCAGCTTTCTTGTTGCCTCTTGCGTCCAGCCCCAGCGCTACCCACTTTATGGAACGCTTGCCGCTGCGGTCGTACAGATTCACAAGCACATAGTACTTGCCGTTTTTTACTTGCAGATTTCCTGTTACTTCTTTCATTTTTACCTCCTGTTTCGGAAATCCGCTTCAGCGACTACAGTATACCACAACCTGTCCCGAAAAGCAATATTCGGACTCAGAATTAAGATTTCAGACACATTTGCGGGAGCAAAAAAATAAACCGGAAAGTTGTTAGCTTTCCGGCTGTTATTATAAATCAGAATTTATCACTTAATATTACCAATAAATTCTTTCATTTCTTCACTTATTTGCTCATGCTTATAATTATGAACATAGTGTCCGCAATCAAGTTCAATAACAGTTGCATTTGACAGTTCAGAAGCATACTCTTTTTGTATATCCGACCACTTTTCAATGCCTGTTTCTTTTCCGTCAGATATAAACATTAACATTGGTATATCAGGCTTAGGCGCTCCGTCGATCTTTTTGACGGCATCGGGGATAGCAAGGCCTTCATTTATAACGTCATCGTTTACAGCTATTTTACAGGCTATTGCTCTGTATAAATCTTTCTCATCTTCTGAAAGTCCTTGAGGAAGTGAGCTGTCAGAATAGTAAAATCTGATGATCCCCAGTTCCCGTCCAATAGCTGCAATTCTTTCAAATCGCTCTGTTTTTGAATAATTAAAGTTGTCATAAGAGCGTGGCAGAGACATATCAAGACCTACGATTGCTTCAACTTCATCCGGATATTCTTGTGCCCAAAGTATTGCTTCAAGTCCGGACATTGAATGAGGACAGAGGATAAACGGAGCATCAATTCCAGCCTTTGAAAGTGCTTCTCTGTCCTGCCTAAGTATTGTATCAAATGACCTTTCAGTATTAACTACATCACTTAAACCGTAGCCAAATTTTTCAACAACTACTATCCTATAATCATCATCTAATAAACTATAAAGACTTCTGAAATCAAGTATAGGAGAAGCAGTTCCTGATCCTGAAAGAAATACTAATGTATGTTCACCTTCTCCCTCAGAGTATATGCACATATTGTGTCCGTCAACCTCTATCATTTCGCCAAGAGGTTCGTCCAATAGTGCCTTTTCCTTATTCATCATAATTTTATTGTATATGAACACTATTAGCAAGAAAATGATTAGTAATAATATGATTACAAGAAGTACCTTTCCAATTATCTTAAATGCTTTTTTCATATGAACATTGCTCCGTAAAATTCCGATTTTTCTTACTTAGATTATACATCACCACACTGATTATGTCAACCTCACACCGCCAGAACATGGGAGATAATCTCCGCCGAATGCTCCTTGCTGCTGAAATCGAGATGAGAATAAACGTCGGCTGTTGTGCGGTAGTTCGAGTGTCCAAGCCACTCCTGTATCTCTTTCATCGGCACTCCGTTTGCAAGTAACAGGCTGGCACAGCTATGTCGGAGGTCATGATAGCGTATGTGTTTCAAGCCGTTTTCTTTCAGAAGCTCACTGAATTTTGCCGTAACATAGTTTGGTCTGAGAAGCAGACCAATCTCATTCACGCAGACGTAGTCATCGTATTCGTGAACGTAGGAATTTCCGCATAAACGGCGCTGTTCGTCCTGGTGGAGCTTCAGCCTCCGCAGTGCCATTGCCACTTCCTTCATCAGCGGAAGTATCCTGTTGCTGGACTCCGTTTTCATTTTGTCGTGACCGACTGTCTGGTATTTGCCGTCTACCTTCTGCTCCACGACCTTGTGAGCAATGCGGATAGTGCCGTTCCCGAAGTCGATATTGCTCCACTTGATACCGAGGACCTCGCTGCGGCGAAGTCCGTAATATGCAGCAAGAAGCACGGGAATGTATATCTCGCTCTCTTTTGCAGCACGGAACAGTTCCGTCAGCTCCGACTGATTATAGTATGCTCCGCGGTACTTCTCAGCCTTTGGACGGTCGGCGAAATCACAGGGATTGCTGTCAATGTACTGGTGCTTCATAAGAAAGCTGTATGCGGAATGTATCAGTCCGTGATACCTCTGCTGAGACGCACCTTTCAGTCCCTGCCTTGTAAGGTAAGCATAGAACTCGTTCAGATCCTCGCCTGTGAGATCATAAACGGTAGTTCCGCGGCTCTCGAAGAACGTCCGTATCCTGCCGTTGCAGAGCTGCCTGTAACCGTCAATAGTAGTCGGCTGGAGCTTCGCGGACGAGTGGTCGATCCATTCTTCGATATATAAAAACAGGGGCAGAGCCATTATCCGGCTCTGCTCCTTTATAAACTGCTCGGGGTGTTTCATCTTTGAGATAACTTTCAGTGCCGCCTGCTGTTTCTTGTTGTAAGCTACAAGCAGCTCGTCGAGGAAGGCTTTCGCAGCTTTCTTATTACCTCTGATCTCATATCCTGTGGATATCCATTTCTGTTTTCGTTTACCTGTGTGGTCGTATAAATTCAGCACAGCATAGTACTTGCCGCGCTTGGTTTGCAGACTTCCTGTCACATTTTTCATAGGCAGCACCTCCTTGCTCCGAGTATGTATTCAATAACTTTTATCTTCGGTATCCTTATATTCTTTCCGACCTTGAAGCTCTGTATCTCGCCGCTGCTTACTAATTCATAAGCAGCATGGCGGCCTACCGACAGCATTTTCATCAGCTGCGGAACGTTCACCACGTCGGGGTAATCGGTAAACATCTTGTCGTACATCTTTTCAATTTCTGCCAATAGCTAACACCTCTCTTTATTATTCTAAACACGATTATGATTATTGAATTGTTCATTTTACATTTCTCCTTTATTATTTATTTGAAGGGAGCGGTGGTTTGCCGCTTCCTTGATACGAAAATGGGTACGGTGTTTTACCGTACCCTCTCCATTTGATTGTTATGATGTTATTTCAGGTTCTCGCTACTGCCGAACAGCACATCAATTATTAGTTCGGCGCAGTCTCGAAAACCTTGTATGTAGCTCTCTGCTACCATTGTTTCGGACAACATTCCCTGCATATCCGTTATGTCATTAAGCAGTTTCTTGTCATCAGCCGACAGTCGTTTCTCCAGTCTGTCGCACATCTCGATGAGCTCCAGACTTCGCTTTACATAATCGGAGTCCTTCCTCACATCGTGCTGACACGGTATGACGTTCCCGTAGTATAAATCTTGCAACTTCATCGCCGCGGTCACCTCCTGACCAACAATCA
>NZ_CAMKRR010000097.1 GCF_946415235.1 uncultured Ruminococcus sp.
TCATATACTCTTTTATGGCACTATTTCTCGTTTACACAGAATTTGGGATTGACTCTGCGAAAAACAGCGAACTATCGTGCGGCATCTTTTTAGTCATGGACTGACATATCGGAACCCTTATTTTAATACTAAATAAGGGTTCTTTTTTATGTCCGTTAAAACTGTAAATATAGGCGAATATGGCTATATGCCGTTTTCTTTTGACTGCGCAGTGGCTGTTTAAAATGACGGAGTTTACATAAAAATTGCTGTATTTCTTAGTTCAGATAATAGTGCATTCCAAATGCTTCCGGATAATGTGTTCTTATTTTATTAACAAATTCTTTTTTAGTCATTTTACTCCCCCTTATCAGCTTTGACAATAAATTTATTAAGCATTATTTTGCAAAATCATTTTAACATTCCTGGTTTAAAAGCTAAATGTTTTTATTATTATATCATACTTTGTTTTTTGCGTCAATTATTGATACTAAATTTTGGTATTTTATAATCATAGATATATAAAATATCGCTTTGTTTTATGAATTTTTTGTATCCATATTACAAAACATAAACCTTAATTCACTATCTACCGCCCGTAGAATTTTAGGATTAAATTTGTTGCTCGTTTACAGTAAAACAACTACACATTCCGCAGAGAGCTTGTAACAAGCGAACGCATCCAGAGCCTCAGCGGTACTGCTCACTGCTATGACAACGCTTGCATGGAGAGCTTCTTTGCCACACTGAAAAAAGAAAAGCTGTATCAGATACCTACATACCGAATGAAGCGTGAAGAGGTCAAGACCATCATCTTCAGATACATCTTCGGTTACTACAACACCCAGAGGATCAACAGCTTCAATGCAGGTGGTCTCCCACCTGTGGCACTAAGAACTTCAACTGGGCTGGCTCACCACGCTGCCTGATATCTGCCTACTGTTCAAGCATATAGTTATATGCTTTTCTTTCTGACCTGATTTTATCCACACTCATGCCCATAGCTATGTAAGCTTCGTATTTTTCCGGATATTCCGCCGCCAATTTCAAAGCAATAGTTGTGCCGAAAGAATGTCCGATAAGGTAGATCTTATCCTGATCAAAACGCTCTCTGAGGTAGTCTGTTACTTCAACAGCATCTAATTTAATCTGCTCAGAGGTAATAGTTTCAGGCGGCAGATCAGGATCGTAAGACAAGGCAGTTCCTCTGTAGCATAAATAGCATACAGTGAAGTACTCATCTATTCCTGTCGGTTATTCATACTCCATACAGTATTCAGGTATACCTGGACCTCCGCCCATAAACAGTAAAACGGGATTATCTGCTTTTGATCCCTTTATTACCATTCCGAGCTTTGTTCCGTTAATGTCAATAAATGTTTTTTCGCATACCTCTGCATGATTGTTATTTGTTATTCTTCCTCTGCTTGGCGGAAACAGGATAAGCATAAGAATGAATAGTATAATAGCTATGATTGCAGATATTAACAGTATTTTCCTTATTATTTTTTTAGTAATTTATTCATTATAGTATGAGAACGGAACTCCGTCCGAAGCATTTTCCTGTGAATCATACCAATAAGCTTTGTTGTCAGCAGCCATGAACTTTATCGTACCACTGCCGTCTGTATATTCTATCATATTACTCATGTTCGAGCCGTCACTTGCATAGCTGACAGATTCCTTTGTACAATTGTTGTATGTCACTGTAACTGCCTCGGTGGTCGATGTAACATTTCCGCTCATTGTCCATACAGAAGAATCAGTAACGTTGCCGCTCCATGTTATTACTATTGAAGCCTGAGCTGTGCCGATGCAGGAAACATTCATGATGGCTCTGCCGTTAGAATATTTGCCGATGTAATTCATCAATGGATTCTGCTTGCCGTCCTGCTGAACCTTGTTTTCCGGATAGCAGAACTGATAGCCGGAATAGTAAGTTACCGTATCAGGTCCGTTTTCGGTTGTTACCGGCTCAACAACCACTATCCAGCATTTAAAGCCTTCTGGACTTGTTCCTTCTGTAACGCTGACGATATTTGCCCCAGATCCTGCCAGTTGTTTTACATTGCTGACCGCTGTTGCACGATCTACGCCAATTTTTTCAGAATTGTCATCGGCGGCAGTAGTTCTTTCGTCATTGCTATTAACAGTACTGTCTTCTGAAGATGGTTCTGTTGTTTTGGTTGTTGCTGCCTTGGATTCGGCAGTGGTCGTAACTGTTTCGGCAGCGGTTGTAACTGCCGGTTTGCTCTCGGTTGCAGTACCTTCGTTGCTTTTTCCGCAGCTTGCAAGTACAGTTGAAATCATAAGTACTGCGATAATGCTCATTCTTTTCATTTTATATTACCTCTTTCTTCAGGTCTAATATTGTAATATTCTTTTGAGCGTCTGCTTTGAATTTGTCATCTGTCTTCTGAGATTATACTGTGACAGACAATATGTTTAAGGTTCATTATATACCACACCATTATACCATAATCCTTCCATTTCATCAAGACAAAACGGGAAGTTCATATAAGTGTGGCACAAGCATATACATTTCATGGACTTCCCATTCCCTTGGCAAATACCGTGAGATAGCCAAAGATATAGACAACGCATATCATACCGCAAAAGCAGCATGAGGTTAAGAGAATCCGTGAAAGATTTCCTGCGAAAGAAATACAGCATAGTATCAAAGTGATAATAGCTTTTGTTTCAGCCGGTGCATTGAAATGTATCTTATAAGCAGGCTTGGGCCGTTTGAAGATAGTGATTTTACCATCTTTATCATCAGTAAGCATATATGCAGCTTATTCCATAGCTATAGGCTCATTCTGCGGCGGCGGCTGAAGTATCCTGGTAGTCATATTCAACATCCTTCTGATCGATTCTCCAGTCCTGAGCATCTTCATCGAATACTATTTTAAATGTTACTTCACCATGTGTTTCTTCAAATATTGCATTTGGTGTGTTATTAAATTTCCTTTTAAGCGTGAAAGAGTTTTCGGTCACATCAGTTACGTCTATCTGATCGTCTGACCAGTGATTATCTAAAATATATTCATTATTGAGACCTTTCTGATATAATTCGCCCTCATACTCGATAAATGTATATGCAAGATCTATTTTTCCGTCAGCCGGAAGAGTATCTGATGTAAATGAAGGTCCGAATAATTCATAGTTATTTGTGTACTCAGCATTTACAGAATAGAATGGATCATAATTTTTACCATAATAAGTATTGTATAGCTCCTTCAGACCATCCATAGTTTTTTCGGTAAGTCTTTCATCAATAGTTTTATAATATACCACATCAATATCAGTTGTCCAACCGTCATACTGCATGGTGTATTTAAGCTCTATACCCTTATTTGCATAATCCGCTTTTGTACGTGCTGCAATATCAAAGAAGCACTCATAATCCCAATAATTATCAGTAAGCTTATGTGCTGCTTCCTCTGGAGTTGAATACTTTGCCTCAGTTGCTGCTGTAGTTGTCTCAGTAGTGGTAACGTTTGTTGTTACAGAAGATGCAGTAGTAACATCTGTCTCTGATGATGAGCCTACAGGCGGAGCTGACATCTTCATATTGTGGAGCAGATAGCCTCCGCCGCCGATGCCGCCTGCGATTATAGCAATTGTTGCTGCCATACCTGCAAATTTTATCCATCTTGGACGATTGTATCTTTCTACACCGATTACGCTGTTATTATTTGCCTCATAAGCATCATTTGTTATATTCATTTTCTTTTTAGTCATATTAAACATCCTTTCTCTGGCTGAATCTGACAGGGACGGGTACTCTTTCGCAATTCTGTCCGCAGTTTCAAGATCAATGTCGAATTCATTGAACATTTCGTCTTTCTTATTCATACATATCCCTCCTTAATAATTTATGCCGACTTCACAAAGCATCTTTTTCAGCTTTTGTCTTGCCCGGACGCTTCGTTTCTGTACAGCGGCTGCTGTCATTGAGATTGCTTTTCCTATTTCAGCTACTGTCATATTGTAGTAGTACTGTTTTATTATTATCGACGTGTCAGGTTCGCCTAATTCTTTTATTTTATTAAGTAAGATGGAATTACGCTCTGACATCTCAGAAGATTCGATTATGTTTTCTCCCGACGATATTTCTCTCATTACTTCATCATCAGCAGATATCATTCTGTCAGCTTTTACATTAAGTTTTCTGTACATATCTATTGCTTTGCGTTTGGCGATAACACCGATAAAACCTTTCAGGTCACCTTCACGCTCACCAATATAATTTATCTTTTTGAATACTTCAGTAAAAACGTCACTCACACATTCCTCTATATCTTCCTTAGTACCACAGCTTTTAAGTTTAGCTGTGGCTATAACATAAACATAATTGCAGTATTCATCGAAAACTGCTCTCATGCCCTCTTCCGGAGATCTTTCCATGTGTTTCCTGAACTCCTGATCTGTCATATGTATTCAGCCTCCTATTCTTTTCAGCGATCGCTTTCATAATATACACTCGTACTTGTGACATCAAGTAGGACATTTTTTCTAAAAAATATTTTATCACACTTTTTAAAAGCTTTCAATGCTTTGTTAAGCGATGATAAGAAATGTGAAAAAATATTTCAGCTTATTGCAGGAAAACTTCATTATGACGAATTACAAACTAATGATCTTTCTGAGAAAATCGAAAAAATAAGACTTATTATCGTTAAACATAAGAAGAATAGTAAGTAACGGGATAGAAAAGCTGTGTCGGCATCGCAACGATACCCTCAACAAGGTCGTCCTCAATGATACGCTTTCTGATCTCACCCTCGCCGCTGGACTGTGTGGACAGCGCACCGTTAGCGAGTACAAGACCTATCTTGCCGTTAGGTGCAAAGTGATGTATCATGTGCTGGATCCATGCATAGTTGGCATTTCCGGCAGGCGGAACGCCGTACTTCCAGCGGATATCGTCCTGCAGCTTGTCCTGTCCCCAGTTGGAGAGGTTGAAAGGAGGATTGGCAAGGATAAAATCAGCCTTGAGCGTCTTGTGCAGGTCATTGAAGAATGTGTCAGCCTGATATGGTCCGAAGTCTGCATCAATGCCACGGATAGCCATATTCATCTTAGCCATTTTCCATGTGTCAGCGTTGGACTCCTGACCGTATACAGAAATGCGGTTACGGCTGCCCTGATGAGCTCCTACGAACTTTGCACTCTGTACGAACATAACGCCAAATAAACACAGTTCTTATGAAATATAGTTTACCTCCCGGATACCCGGGAGGTAAAACTGATTTCAATGCCTATTTCTGAACAGAATATGTTAATTTAGTGCTTAGCTATGATTTAATTAAGAAAAGCAAGATCAGATTCATCGACTGGTTCGATAGTATAATCTTCTTCGTTTTCGACACATACACGCTTAACACAGTCATTAAGCGCAGATTGTTTGAATTCTTCCTTTGACATAGGTAGTGGTTTTGCATCATCTTCTAAAGCTATATCGGTAATTGTGAATGTATAATGCGCGGAACCATAATTTTTTTCTTTAATGTCACTCTTCATCCATATACCTGTTTCATAATCGATCATTATTGTAAATTCACACGTGCATATATCAAATCCTTCTTCTTCATCAGAAAAAGTATTATATGGGAGCTTAATATCTGTTGTTCCGCTTATAACTGCACATTTTCTGCCAAGATACTCTTCAAAACCTGTAATATCCCAGTTATCAAGATTTTCAAGGAGATTCTTTCCATCAACTTTAAAATCACAGATTTTAAAGTTCAGTTCTTCATTTTGGAAGGTATAGAATTCTTTTTTGTTGCCTAATTCATTGGTATCAGGCTCGCTAATCCCAGCCGCATCATTATGATGGAAATATTCGATATAATTACTATTGTACACTACACTGCCATCGCCACGATAATATCCGCCATTTACTTTTCGTATTGCTGTATCCTGTGTATTATCGACGTAAACTTCGTTGTTTTCTTCCATATGATAACCGGTTTCATAATAAGATCGATATTCATAAGAATATGATATTTTATCAAAATTCTTTGTCATGCAGTTTTCACATATTGAGAATATCAGCTCCTTGGTTACATCAGACTGATCAATACTCTGTCCAGCATTGGTTTCATCGTTTACACTATTCGCCGTAGTTTCATTGTCATTTATGGTAGTTGTTTCTTCGGTTATTTCAGTAGATGTTTCTTCAGATACTTCAGATGACGGCATTGTACTTCTGTTATTTTTTAGCATAATTGCGCTGCCGCCGATAGCTCCGCCTACAAGAGCTATACTCATCACAGCTGCAGGGATTTTCTTCCACAGATGACGGCGTGTGTATCTTTCAACGCCGCTTACTTCATCGGTGAATACATTGTCATTACTGTTCATTCGTTCTTTGACTTTTTCGTACATTTTATCCTTCTGGCTTTGTTCTGCCTGAGGATATTCTGAAGACAGTCTTTCCAGAGTCTTTTCATCAGGATTCCTTAGCATATTTATTATTCTCCTTTTGTCTTTCATACTTATTCACTCCTATCAACAAAAGTCTGCGAGGACCTTTTTTAGTTTTTTCATTGCACGGCTTATTCTGGCACGTACCGCTGTTGACGAAAGCCCCACTATCTTTGCTATCTCTGACGACTTTCTGTCGTAGAAGTATTTTTGTATTATGATTATGGAGTCAGGTTCGCCGAGTGCCTTTATTGCGTTAATCAAAGCTTCGGAAACATTATTATTTTCAGCAGTCTGCTCTATATCCGTGCCGGAAACGAGCTCACCGAAATCATCGCTGTCAATGGAAATGGTATTGTTGGATTTCCTGTTTGATTTTCTTAGCATATTTATGGAATTTCTTTTGGCAACCGTTCCTATATAAGCTTTTAGTGAGCCGCCTTTGTCAGGATCATAGTTCAGCATAATATCTGCAAATGTGTCGATGACACATTCTTCTATATCACTCATGGATACATTTCCGCGAAGAATACGCAATGTGATCGCATATACATAGTTGTAGTAATGATCAAATAAAGCACGATGGCCATCATCAGGCGAATGCTTAAGCTTGTCATTTACTTCTCTTTCGCTCATTCCTTAACTCCTTTCATATTAATTTGAGACTGTTCAGCATGATAGTTTTTCATACCGGCATTCTCCAAACAGATCTGCTTTCACTTAATACATACAATTCAAGTATTGATATTGTGACACGGTTTTAAAAATTTTTTTATCAGCGAGAACTTCACGTCAGAATTACGGATACTATGCTGACCTACACATAATATTTCCTTGAAGGAAGAAGCCCTGGAAGCAAGGAGAATCCGATGCTGCGCTGGAACATGGACAATATTTTCATAAAGCTTGATCACGCGGGCAACATCAAGCCAGGCAAGGAAAAATCCACCGAAAAAATCGATGGATCTGTTGCAACTATAAGAAGATTCATACGTAGCAGATTGTAGTTACTTCCGTTTTTCTCAGTTGCATAAAAATGCCCAACCCTCTTTGTTGATAAATGGTTTTGAACTTCAAGAAGCAATGAACCGGAACCAGCGCAGCTATCTTGAACACTGGCATACGAACAAGCAAATAGATAAGATGCACTTCCTGTTTCATAGAGTTGAAGTGCTGTAAGAAAGGTTGATTATTATGAGTAAAATAGAGCTATTGAACGCTTCATGTGCAGATCAGACAGTAGATGCAGTTGTAAATGCGGCTAACAGCGGTTTATGGGCTGGCGGCGGAATATGCGGCGTTATATTCCAGAAAGCAGGCTTAAAGGAGCTTACAAAGGCTTGCTCTGCGTATAAGACTCCGTTAAATGACGGCGATGCTGTTATAACTCCTGCATTCAACATGACTAATGCTAAGCATATAATCCATGCGGTAGGACCTGATTTCTCATATACTCCTACAGCTTTTAAGGAGTTATTCGATGCGTACTATAATTCTCTGTGCGTATTAAAGGAAAATGGGCTTTACAGCATATCATTTCCGCTTATAAGCTCAGGTATTTTTGGCGGAGATCTGCCGGATTCTGCCGGTGAGTCTACTAAGCAGTGCTGCAGAACATACAATAAGTTCATTGCTGACTATCCTGAATATGATATAGAGGTGAAGCTTTGTGCCTTTACGCCCAGAGAAATGGCATCAGCTCAGAATGTTTTCAACAAGTTTATAAAATGATGAAACTCCCTGTGTTAACGCACAGGGAGTGATTTGTATCAATTATTAAGCAAAAGCAGATTATGCATATTTTTTATGAAAAATACTTGCATAAAATATTGTTTAGTGGTATGATAAAGAAAATGAAGTATTAGAAGCTGATAGAATGCTTATCTCTTTAAAGGTCAATAACTGCTTTATTTATAACACAGAAACAGAGTTTACTATGCGCTCTGATATGAGAAACAAGCATTTTCCAAACAATGTAGTGTCAGTAAACTCCACTAATGTATTGAAGTCCGCTATAATCATGGGTCCAAATAATGTGGGAAAGACCAACTTCATCAAGTGTATAGATGCCATAAGAGGCATAATGCTCAATGAGGGCAAGCGGATGGTACCGAATATATTCAATGCAGATAAGAACTGTGAATTCGCAATATCTTTCTGTGATAACAGTTTTGAATACAGCTTTGAGCTTAAGTATGATTTTCCAAAGAATGACTATATCTTTGAAAAGTTTTCAAGGATAACCTATGACGTCCATAAAAATAAGAAAGAAACCGTAATACTGCTCAGAGATACTAAGAATAAGGAATATAAGGATATGGATAATGCGTATCTGTATTCATTATCTGAATTCACAGCGGAAAAGGACGGAGTAAGAGATACAAGCGACCTTGTTGAGAAATACAAACGTGGCGTATTCGGTGCTCTTCCTGAGCCGAATCTGTTTGAATCTTTGCTGGAGGTGCAGAATAATGGCTAAACCTCCGATCAGTTATAGACACAGAGTATGCGTTATATGCGATGACTTGAAGATATCGAATTTATAATATACTCGTAAGTTGCTAACTCGTAATTCACTTAATTGGAAGATGTATATATTCAAAGGTTATTTGATTGAGGTGATAAGATGAACGAATTGTCGAAATATTTGTGTTTGCTCCTTCGTCACCAGCCTGAGAAAGCAGAACTGGTTATGGACGAACACGGTTGGGTATCAGTAGAACAGCTTATAGTCGGCGTTAATCGCCACAGCAGTTATAAGCTGGACCGTGAACTACTGGAGCAGATAGTAGCCGAAGACAATAAGGGACGTTACAGATTTGATGATAAACATGAAAAGATCAAGTGCTGTCAGGGACACTCGGTTCCTTGGGTAGAGCCTGAGCTTGAATATTGCGAACCGCCTGAGTTCCTGTATCATGGAACCACTACAAAGGCTCTTGAAGCCATTGAGGAGAGCGGAGCTATAAAGAAGATGAAGCGTCATGCTGTACATATGCAGGCAGATATAAGCAAAGCTTGGCAGTCTGCTGAGCGTTGGCACAAGACTCCAGTAGTGCTGAAAATAACAGCATTGGAAATGTACAAGGACGGATACGAGTTTGGAGTTACCGAAAATGAAGTCTGGTGTTCCGAGAAAGTACCTGTGAAGTATATTTGTGACAGGATCTATAACAGGTAATATGAAAGGAAGATATATACGAAATAAAGATTAGTATTAAACTAAAAGATGATAAATTATGATTTATGATAATATTTGTATGCTTAGCACAAATCACCGTAAACAGCAAGACTGAAATCACTGTATGCTTCAGGGGGACGATTCTTAGATAAGCGGTCCGGCTGAAAAGCAAAATAGAATATATTTAAACAAAATAATCCCCGTTTTTTGCTTTTTTCTTGTCATATATTGCTTTTTTCGCTGCATAATCTTTACAAATCATCGTAAATATTGTATATTATGAGTAAAATAAACAATACAGGATGTGGATTTGTGTGATATTTTATCCCACATCAATTAAAGAAGACAGAAAAAAGTCATAAAGAGAAAATAATGTATAGTGAGGAGTGATTTATTTGAAAAGCTTTAAAAGAATACTCAGCGGTACTATATCTGCAATGATGATCGCTGCAAATATGCCTGCAGCTGCATCTGTAAACGCTGCCGATCAGCAGATACTGGGAACTATCGGCGATTATGAATATGAGATGTGGAATCAGTCCTATCTGGGAGAAGTTTCAATGGAACCGGGCGAAGGTTCTTTCACCTGCTCATGGAGCGGAATTGAAAACTTCCTTGCACGTATGGGCAAGAATTTCGAAAGCCGGCAGAAAAACTACAAGGATATGGGAAATATCAAGCTTTCATACGACGTTGAATTCAGCCCAAGAGGAAATTCGTATATGAGTGTATACGGCTGGACAAGGAATCCTCTTATTGAATGGCATATAGTTGAAGGCTGGGGCGACTGGAGACCACCCGGAGACGGAACTGAGAAAAAGGGTACTGTGACTCTTAATGGGAATACATACGAAATTTTAAAAACAATACATTACAATCAGCCTGATCTCGACGGTACGGCAACAGTCCCTCAATACTGGAGCGTACGCCAGACAAGCGGTTCAAGAAATAATACAACCAACTACATGAAAGGCACTATCGACATATCCAAACACTTTGACGCATGGTCAAAGGCAGGACTTGATATGTCGGGTACACTTTGTGAAGTCTCCCTTAACTTCGATGGCTTCAGATCAAACGGTTCAGCAAACGTAAAGGACTTTTCTTTATATGTAGTTCCGAGTCCTCAGCCTGAAGATTATAACGACGACGGCGATAACGCAGACAGCGGTAATTCAGACATCGAAAACGAAATAACTTATGAGGGCGCAGGCAGCACTGAGGGCGCAGCAGTTCACCAGAACCTTGACTATAAGTACAAAAAGGGCGGCGACGGATTCAAGGATTACATGGGACCGTACTTCCGTCTCGGTGCTGCCGTAACCGGCTACGAGCTCAACAATACACAGGCTCAGGAATTCGTCAAGAAGCACTACAACTCTATAACCTGTATGAACGAAATGAAGCCTGATTCTATCGTTAAGAGCGTAAACGGTGATGAAGTAGA
>NZ_CAMKRR010000098.1 GCF_946415235.1 uncultured Ruminococcus sp.
TTATTATACACCAGATTCCTTCTTTGAGGAATACGTCCTTTATTTGACGCTTACGGAAATCAGGAAATAATGGTTAAGCCATGACAGACATTGCTGGCATTCTGCTATTTTGTTTAGTTTATTCTCCTACTGCTCAAAATTATAACCTCTGAAGTAGTGTATAATAGAAAAACACTACTTCAAAGGTTTAAACAAATTTAGAATAGTCTCTAAGTAAATATGTTTTTATTATAAGCATTTCCGTCAAGCCACTTCTTGTTCTGAATAGATTCCAAGAATACTGCTGTTACCAAATTGTTTTCAGCAACTGTTTTTACCTGGGGATCATGTGTATTACATCGCCACGACCATTTATTCTGTGTGATCTCATAATCGCCGATTGGTAAGTCCTTTATTATAACAGCTTGTTTATCTTCAGGCTTAATGCAAACAACAAGTTCTATCCAGTTATTATGACCGTCCTTACCTTTAATGATAAACTCATACGGCTGACTGCCTTTGATGACATCATCGCCTGTGACTTCTATTTTCAAGTCACCGTGTCTATAGTCATATTTAGCGTAATAAGTCATATCCTTATTCGATGCCAACGGACGAATCATGTTATTCTCTGAGCCCGATAATACGGTTTCTGTTCCGACAACCGGTGTAACAGGAATTGTACATTCTTCATCAGAGTACCATCCATAAAATTTGTATATTCCATTGTCAATCTTGGCTTCTACGGTATTACTCGGACGTGTACCAATAATCACTGTTTCTTCATTATAAGAAAGCAGTTTAGGATTCTTTGGATCACCTAAGATATGAGTGTTGCCATCTGGAATTACAGCATAGTAATAGAACATTACTTCATCGAGAGCCGTATAATTGAACACAAGCCTGTTATTAGTCATTGCTGCATCATCATCAGATATAACTCTCGTCCTGACATCACCGCCAGATACCGAAAAGCCTTCAATTGTAATAGCATTTTCAGTATATGTTGTATTAAACTTCCTATCTGGAATTACTTTATAAAAGCTCTTATAATATGTGATTCCGTCTATCTCAATACTATCTTCACCAATCAATCCCGTCTGGTCGATCGTAATATTGAAATCCTTTATCTTTTCAGGATCGTTGGAAGTTACCTGATATATCACCTTGACAGGATAACTTTTCTTAAGATAATAGATATACACGACCTTACTGTTAGCGGTATCAGCAGCATCCATGCGAACATAGATGTTCGTGTCTGATGAACTCAACGCATTCAATTCACCTTTACTCTCAATATCGCTGGTATCAAATACATTTTCCTGATAACATTTTACCGTATATCCAGCATAGGAGTTAATAACGAAAGATTTATATCTTTCGTTTTCTTGATCACTACGCTCACCATAACCGTCGATGTAATTCTTTTCCTTGAACTTCATTTCTACGCCGTCAATTGTTTGCGTAAACTTTCCGTTTTCATCCTCAACCATATACTTGATATGATAAGGCATATTTTTAGTATCAACGTTATAGTAGAAGGTGATAACATTCTGTTCCTCTTCCTCCTGAGGATTATCTGAAACTATCAACGTTTTTGAAATATAGTATGCAGACGGAACATATCCATTAATGTGAATAAATTTTTCCGTTACCACTGCTTTCCGGTTTTCTGAAACAAGCTTTGATTCGTGTATTTCTTGTCCTGCTTCAACGCCGTCTTTGGCAATGTATCTAACTTTATAAGGCACGTTATCACGGTATGTATAAAGGAACGATTTAACATTCAGATTACTGTCAGCTTTCATCAGAATCGATGTACTGCTTCTGTCAGGGAAATATCCCAATCTATAATCATCATCCAATTCATTCTCAACTTTTGCCTTAAATGTTCTTGTAAGACCAACGAATGAATAACCAGTCATATCAGGAGCAACTTTTTCAGGCACAGCGTCGTTTTCCTTCCCTTTGACGTAGTAGTGCACAGTAAAAGTAGCAGGCACTGTAGAAGACCACTTCATAAACAGTTCCATTCCACCCGAAACTGTCATAGTATCCGGATCAAACGCATGGAGCTCACCATCTTCGTCATAATAGTACCAGCCTGCTTTTACTGCATAGTATGTACCTGTACTGTTTATAATCTCAGGAGCTTCCAGTTTTTCTTCAGCTGCACTTGTATCAAGTTTCTGACCGTAATCTCCTGTACCTTCATAGATTGTATTTACAGCTGTTGGTGTTTTGTTCTGGTATGCACTTTCATCGTTGTAATAGAGTATCTCAAAGGTCTTCGGCTTCCAGTAGGCGTATACCATAACATTATGGTCGGGCATTGTGCCTGTCCAGTCGAATTCATTATCATAGGTATCCGAATCGTACCAGCCCGCAAATTCATAAGAACCAGGCTTCAGTCCTGAAGGATAAGGCGGCTCGTCTGTCGGCTCAAATCCTGCAAGCGGATATTCGTACTTGATAGACGAGGTATCTGCGCCAGTTGAATAGCTTGTATTGTAATTATAATAGCTCAGGGAATAGGAGTTTCGGAGGTAATGAAACTCGGTTGTCCATACGCCATCGTCAGGATCCTGATATTGACCTTCTTCTGTTGCACTGGAATTAATGTGACCGCTGCTGTCAGATTGTAGTATTGTTAAACCACTGTATGTAAAGGGATCGATTCTTGTATTACCGTTATGTGCAGCAACGGCTTCTACCGTATGGTCAAGCAGATAATAATTGCCTTTATATTCTGTCACCCCCGAAGCATTGGGATCGAGTGTTTCAAAGAATATCTTTATTCTGTGCTTTGAAATATTATTTCCACTGCTCCCCCACCATGCGTACAGGCTTTGAGCTATGCGGTCAGGATTGGAAGGATCATAAACATATGAAGGATCAACGATCATATCAGATGATAAATAAGGAAATCTGCCGACTATATTTGCATGTGTTGAATTCTTTTCTCTGTATTTGGTTCCTGCCTGGGTACTCCATGAACCAAAACTAAAGACAGTATTATTTCCATTTGTTGATAAAACACCGTTTACAGGCTGAAATATATCTGCAGGCCATAAAGACTCAATATTTGCATTATATTCCGCAACAAGCTCTACATATTTGTATGTTTCATTGTTTAAAACAAATTCGCCAGGTGTAATTCCTGATACTGTATCAACAGCCGGTAACTCATTCAGAGTCCCCCCCCATGTCAAGCTTGAGGTGAAATTACCATTACCAGTTGCCGTTGCGACTTTTATAGCATTTGAATTTGTGGAAATGTTGGCATCTGCATAATCATATAACTGCCATCTATTCGGATCTTTTCCATTTTCAATGGCAGGATCACTTGGATAAACTTGTACCCTTTCTCCCTTATTACTTTTATCATTGAGATAAAAGTTCTTGTCTTTATAAACAGTGTATATCAAAAACTCATTATCAGATTCTCCGTAAGGTGCAATTTTAAATAGCGTGGGTGTATCTGACATTATAGCCGCATTTCCAGCACTTATCGTTTTAAAATCTACTGAAAGATATTTTCCGTCAGAATACTGAATATAATAACCACCTTCAGTAGGAACTAGCTCCCATAAGTAATTAAAGTTATTGTTATTAAAATTCGTCAATGCACGCATATTATCAGCGGCATCAAGATTTGTAAGCGCTTTTGATCTATTATTGTTTGTGTTTACAAGAACATATTTATGATTATCTGTAACGCTTGTTACTGGAGCACCTGCTGTGATTGTAGTTGTACTTGAATACTTTAAATACACAAACCTCAGCTTATACTTATTTCGCTTATAATAAAGCCTTATGATCGACGAACCATCGCTCTTGACTTTGATCGTTTCGCTATTGTTTGCTGCAGTAGCTTCAGGATCGAAGGTAAAAAATTGATAGTCTGTAAACGTCGTTATATCGTCTTTATTATCGGACATAATGCTGCTGAGAGAAAGCTCAGTATCAGGAAGCGCAGAAAGCATCTTATCTCCCCAGTAATTGTACTTTGTAACGCCTGAGCCGTCATCAACTTCGGCATTGTAATAAACTATCCTGTAGTTTACATTGTTTATGGCCTTCCATTTAGCTTTGCAATGTATGTTATAAGCCGGCATTGTTGTGGGAAGTTCAGTAAGTGCTTCGTTTGTATCTTCTCTTTTGATATCCCAACCGTCAAACTGGTATCCTGTTTTGACTGGAGTGCCAAGCGATATTGGATATTCGTACGGAACATACAGTGGTTCAACGCCGTAAGCACCGTCACCAAGGTCAAGATCGACAAGATAATAGTTACGGTCATAGTAACATTCAAACTCTGTCGAACCGTCCGCAGCAATTACTTCAGGAACATGATACATCAAAGTGAATCCTTCGAAAGCATTATCGAGGGTTTTGTTTCTGAGACTTGTAATATTGTAGTCTGCACTAAAATGAAAGGTATCACCAAATTCCTCAGGCTCGGAACCTGTAACGCCCTTGTTGCTGATGATTTCCTGAAGAGAGTAATCATCATTGTTCAGTTCCTGCGTATATAGTCTGATGACATAATCAACTTCAGCAGGAAAATAGAAAACATCAGTTTCGCTGTCTTTATCAAATTCAATAGTAACACTCGGAAGATGTTCTTTACTGATATTGCAAGGCGAAAAGCCTGGAACTATTGGGCTTTTCTGCGTTATGCCAGGTGAATCTTTTGGCATATTCGCAACGAAGGACGGAAAAGGCGAAGTTCCCTTGTGATCCGGTTTCTGTTCATCATAGTAATAATAGTTGATAATCCCAGTAACGACATCTTCAGAAGCAGCGGCAAAAACCTTGATTATTTCAAACGCAGACATGATAATAAATAGAAAAGCCAAAGAAAAGCATGTTAATTTACGTCTTCTGGTTTTCATACCGATCCCCCTTTCTATTTTATGATAAAATGATCAATTGTCAATCTGTACGCCCCAGGCATCATATACGGCAGTGACACTTGTATCTGTATCTGTATTTCCCACTGCTTGTATAGTCTGTGCAAGTATCTCGATATTCATCTTATATCCTGTAGGAGCAGTTTTGATTTGCTTAAGCTTCTGGTCAGCTCTTATAAGCGGAAACGTACTTGCTCCGCTTGCCACAGCTGATTTAAAGTAATAATATCCATCAGCAGAATTGTACTCCCAATCTGTGTCATTATATTCCAAAGTATAGTCAGTTCCTTCAACAGGCTGATAACCATAAACGTTTCCGTTTGCATCCTGCCATGTGACGATAACCGCTGCTCTGACATATACGGGATACTCCTTATCCTCTGCTGTCATGCTGACATCTGTTTTATACATAAAACCGTCCGTATCTGTTTTCACGGTTTCGTTGATAACAGGCGTATTATATTCGGCAGCCACAAAAAAGTTTCCTACTTTATTTGAACTTCCAATATATTTTGCAACTACCAGCCCTGTTATAGTACCTATTATAATTAGCACTATAGGTATTATGATCCTGTATTTTTGTTTTCGCATGGTGTATGACTTCCTTTCGGCGTACATACCTTTATCTTAATCTATCTGTACAAGATAGGCATAAACTTCTATTTTGAACTGACCGGCATTTTTAGTTTTATCCGTATTGTCACGAAGAGAATCACCTACGCGGATACTATCATTGCTGAATATGTGCGCGATTGTCTGTGCAACTCCAGGCTGTATCACTTGTTTGTACTTATATACTATTCCTCCGTGTAAAGGCGTGAATGATGTTTCAGCTTCAAAGCTCGTTCCTATTGTATAACTTACCTCGTCGGGAAGATTTGTATTCACCACTTCAATATATAAGTTACAAGCAACTTCACTGTTACCATCAAGCTGAATATATGCATCCTTTGGTATATTCACACCTGGCAATACTGTGTCATATTCATTTGTTTCAACAATTGTGTCATTATCCAGAAAATACACTCCGCCTTCAAGATTCACTTTATGCTCATGAAGTTTAACTGTTGCCATCCTTGCGACATGTGCACTATCATTATAAAAAACATTTGAAGTGTATTTTGCAAGCATTCCGCATACAAGCCACATGGATATTAATGTCATGGTTAACAGTATTCCAAAAACTTTATATATAATTCCTGTAGCTTGAAAGAGAGGCTTTATATGATCTGCAGCATTTTTTATCATAAAACCTCACCCCTTCAAATTTATTCATTCTTTAATCGTCTTATCTCTTCCTTAATTCTTTCCTGTTCGGAAATCGTCTTACGTTTTTCACGTACATAAGGAAGCTCAAACATTATTACTGCTCCTAAAAGAACCAAAAAAGTCCCTATCGTTGATTTGATAAACTGCACTATACAGCCAATAAAATGAATATGCATGACCATTTTCCCTTTGATTTGTGCAGTTGAGATTTCAGGGTCATTAACTTCGTTTGCGTCACCCTTTGTAATGGCATTTTCACCATTTATCTCAATAAGCCTATGTATTACAAGCAAATCATCGTCCTGATATACGATAATATCATCACTCTGATAGCTTTTCTGTTTTTTTATGATAACCAGATCATTTACTTTCAGTTCAGGTTCCATACTGCCCGATAATACAACCGAAAAGCCATAGCCGAAAGGCATTGGCATTTTATTGCCTATAAGAGTTCTGGCATTCCAACTGTATAGCTTCAAGCCGATAATAATACTTATAACCACAAATAGTATAATACGTGCAATGGATCTGCACTTATTCATTTTGTTCATCGTCCTCGTTTTCCTTGCGTCTTGGTCTCGCTAAAAGCATAGCGCCAAGTGCAGCTGTCAGGAGCACAGTAGGAACTGCACCAAGCAGCACACCTGTTTTAGGTGCAGGAACATTTCCTTCAATGCCATATTCCTTTCCCGTATCATTGTTTTGTGACGGCTGTGCTGGCGTAATAGGATTATTATTGTTATTTTCAGGACTTATTACTGCGTCAACAGCTGTCGCTATCGTATTTATCTTTATTGTAAGCGCCAGATCATCATCGACCGCCAAATTTCCAAGAAGAGTATCATACTCGTCGTTGCCCCACTCATAAGGCCATTCCCATTCAAGATTATATACAGCGAAACGACCTGCACTCAGCTTTGAATGATCTTCAACATTATTAAGTTCAAGAACGCTTTCTTTTGTATCAGAACCGCCGAGCAGATATCTGTTTGTGTAATCCCAGACGCGGGCTTTTACAGGGAGCTCAAGGTCTGTACCGGTGACATAAGCTTCCATGGTCATATCATAGTCAAGAAGCACATCTCCCGTATTTTCAAGAGTAAACGAATAAGTATTTGACGTTCCCGGAGCAATAAGCTTGTCATCGTCCGTGCCTTTTACAGTAATACCGTTTTCACTGTCATAAGTCAGCTTGAATATATCTACTTCTGTTTCGGATAGCCATACAGTCTTATCGTCGTAAGCCTTGAAGCCGGGATTTCCAAGCTGTACAACAGCATATCCGTTTTCATTTTCATCAAACGATACCTGCACATTCTCAGCAGAACTGATAGTTTTCGTAGTCACCATTGTAGTGCCGTTCGATCTTGTAAGCGGGATCACATTAGGGAACCGAACTTCCCAGTAGCTATTCATTCTCGAAAACAAAACGACAAGAGAGGTAATATCAAGAATTGCCAGAAGAACTACTATTACAACAAAAATCGAATTGTTTTTTCTTTTTGAATTCACAGCAGTCATCTCCTCTCAATAGTTTTAGTACGGTAACTTCGATATGCCGGGCCATTATATGCTCAGCACATCGAAATCACCGAAACGTCGGCAGGCAGTGCCACAACTGCCTGCTTGTTCCGATAATAATTATGTATCATGCATTAGGTTCAAAATATTTAGTCGATCTGAGTAACACTAATCGTAATCTGTACACCGGTACTGAGGTTGTAGTCTGTTCCGGAAGTAAGAGTCGTCGCAGGAGCAAGCGTTGTTCCAGCCGCAAGATCACCGAGAAGTGTATCCTGCTTGTCATAAGTACCTGCACCGCTGTTATCAAAATCCCACTCCCATGTGAGCTTGAGTGTACCAATTGAATTTGCGAGATTCGTATTAGCATTCACTCCAGCGTTTGTTAAGCCCTCAAGTGCGGTTTTCACAGCTGAAAGGTTCTGCTTATCAACGAGCGTGGTAGACGTGCCTCCCTTTGTCTGTGTCAGAGTGTACTTGATAGGATAGTAGTCTTCTGCGTTATCAAATGTATCCGTAGCATCACCTGTTGTCATATCAGGCAGACCTGATTTTGTTTTTAGATAAATATCTTTAGTTGCAGCGTTAAAATCAGTACCTGTGTTATCCTTTACAATAACATCAATTTTTACAGCAACTTCAGGAGTGCCTGTGATAGAAAAGGTCAATCCATCTGTATTTTTCGTTCCAGGGGCAACAACCTTATCCGTCCCATCAACGCCGTCATGATCTGTCGTTGCTCCCGTAACCGCACTTGATACCACACTGAGTGTTGCAGCAGCAGTTGAATCACCGCTTACACCAGGGGTATTGGTAGACGTCTTATAAGTATCAGCAAAAAGTGCGCCATCAGAAGTAACTACTACTCCGAATTTTGCAACACGAGCGGTATCAGAACCACTGTCCCTTGTAACATACTTTGCAAATGTACCGCTTACAGCACTTGTTGAAAGGAGAGTAGCTATAAGCAACCCCCCTGCTGCTCTCATTGCCTTATTCTTTTTCATGTGAATACTCCTTTCACGTTTATTTGCCTTTCGGCAGTTTATTCTCCCCTTAATGGCAAGCCATGGGGAAGATATTTATATCCATCCCCGATGTGGCAGTCGAGGGAAGAATAACTTGATTGATACCGGCTTATTCATTGTTCTTTTCTTTTGCAGCCTTCTGCGCCTTAAGCTCTTCAAGCTCTGCAAGAAGAGCCGCTGTATCAGCCTGATTAGCCTTTTCAAATCTTCGGCGGCGTATTACATCATATCCCACAAAAAGAATTAGCGGAAGTATAACGCAGACTATCAGTCCTGCAGTAGTTTGCATAAACATCGCAACACGACCAGCTTTAGGTATTCGGAAACTATAAACACCAACTACCTTTTCTGCTTTGACAGCCTTTTGATCTTCTGCATTGTTAGCATCACCTTTGGTCTTAAATGCAAGGACACCATCTTCCTCAGTTATACCAACGACACGGTGAGTAACCACACTCGTTCCATTGCCGGAAGGGTCAAAAAAGGAGATAACATCTCCTTCTTTTATATCTGAAGTATTTACCTTATTGCAAATTATAAGGTCTCCGCTCTGTATCTGTGGATACATAGAATCCGTAAGAACGATCATCGGGAACATTTTACCTATGCTCGGAACTTCATCTTTATTAACATAGCTTTTTATTATAAGTGTGACATTCATAAGAATTAACAATGGGCAGTTTCCAAAAGTGACCTTATTCCGATAAAAATCCAATATAGCACAAAAGAGTATCAATCTCCTAATACAACGGAGACTGATACTCTTTTCTTTTTTCAGATTATTCTATTCTGAAGAAACCTTCAATCAATCAACAAGATAGCTCAAAAAACAAGAAAAGCCGAAGTTAGTGTGACAACCCGACCTCGACTTTTCGCAAAATTATTGAATTGACGATACGCTAAACTTGATTCGTATGTTTCTCACACAGTTTCTAATATACCTTATCATTATTATAGCAAATTATGTATGTCTTGTCAAGATAGGTGGATTGTTTTTTTATTGTTTCCATAATTACTTATACTGAACGATGATTAATTGGAGGTTTTAATGAATGAGCAAGAAAACAGCTTATAAACGCAGGGACGGACGCTGGGAGTGCCGTATATCTATGGGCAAAGATGAGAACGGCAGACGTGTATTCCGTTCGTTCTACGGAAAAAGCCGTGATGAAGCCGAATACAAGGCTATGATAGCACTGGATCACAGCGAGGACGAGTACGCTGTAACGGAAATGACGGTCAGAGAGCTTGTGACCGAGTGGCTTCATGTGACAGCATCACGAATAAAGGAGTCAACGGCTGCCAACTACGTCATGAAAGCCGAAAAGCACCTTATACCTGCATTTGGAGAGATAAAGTGCTGTCTGCTGAAAGCGAAAGATATATATGCTTTTATCGAACGCAAGATAAAAGAGGGCTTGTCGGTGCGGTATCTGTCTGATATTATCGTGCTGTTCAAGTCGGTTTTTCGCTATGCAAGCCGTGAATATAGAATCCGTAACGTACTTGACGGTATCGTTCTCCCCAAAAAGAATAAGCCTGAAATTGCTGTTATGAACAAGAAACAGCAGCTCAGGCTTGAAAAATATCTGGACGAGCGTCCGTCTGTTACGAGCGTGGGTATTGCAATCTCGATGTATATGGGCTTGCGTATCGGTGAGGTCTGCGCTCTGCAATGGAAAGAGATTGACCTTGAAAAACGTGTTTTGACCGTCAGCAAGACCATTCAGCGTGTGCAGTGCAGAACAGGATCCAAACAAACCAAGCTCATCATCACTGAGCCGAAAAGCGAAAGTTCTAAACGAACAATTCCTATCCCTGATTGCCTGCTTCCTCTGCTCAGACGGTTTAAGGATAACGGTGAGGTCTATGTGGTGTCCGGCAGGAAAAAGCCTGTTGAGCCAAGAACAATGCAGTACCGCTTCGCTAAAATACTGCATAACGCAGATTTGCCGTCATTCCACTATCACAGCCTGCGCCATTTATTTGCAACAAGGTGTGTCGAACTGGGCTTTGATGTGAAAACGCTGTCCGAGATTTTAGGGCATAGCTCCGTAGAAGTCACGCTTAACCGCTACATTCATTCCGATATGGAGCGTAAGCGTACCTGTATGAGCCTTCTTTCTAAGTGCGCATGACCGTCAGTGTAACGTAAAAGTGCCGTCATTCCGAATATTGAAAACTGAATAAAATCGGAGTCAACTGCTCTTTTCTCGTTAAATCAATAATTTTGCGAAATACGAAGCTGTATTTTGCAGTATGTTAATGACTGTTAA
>NZ_CAMKRR010000099.1 GCF_946415235.1 uncultured Ruminococcus sp.
GTAAAACAAAGCTGCATATACTGCCATAGTAATATTATGCAAATAAATACAACACTATTATTATATAATATTTTAGTGTTCCTGTCAATAGATTTCAGTGAATTAAAACGCTGCGTTCACAAATTATTTTCAGACAAAATGAAAAGGACGGGAAGTCCGTCCTTCATTATCATTTCCGACTTTTGGCATATATTACAAAAGATGCAGTGAATAGCAGTGCAAAAGCACCAACGGAAACAGCTCCTATTCTTAACTGCATCATAAGCAGCAGATCCCACCAGAAGAAAAATACTCCTATCAGCAGCTTGAGTTTGTCGGTCAGTGAAACAAGGGGCTGCTTCTCAGCCTTTGCCGCTCTGACGGATATTATTTCAAGGACTGTGAGGAGTATCAGGACAGCGATCAGAGCTATCAGCAGGAGCTTTCTGTCGTAATAAGCGTTGAAATTTGCCGAATAGACCTTCCCGAAGTACGCAGGGTCCCCAAAAAGCTTCTCATCTGCGGGATAGCGCTCCCAGCACTCTGCGAGAGCTGCCGCCGCTCCTGCGGTAAGCAGCCACGGTATCAGGCGGCACAGCCTGTGGGACAGTCCCGAGGGAGCGGCTTTTCCCGCTTTCTCCCTGTGCCTGATATATGTGACCGTCTCAGCGATGATGCCTGCGGCTGATGCAGCTGCTATAAGTCCCAAAGCAAGCAGCCCCTTATCCGTATCAAGAGGCTGCTGGAGTGCTACACAGACTGACCAGTAAGCGAAAAACAGGCTTACAAGCAGAGCTATGCAGTCAAGTGTCAGGCAGAGCTCCCCACGGAAGTGCTCCTCGCCCTTTTCGCTTATCCTCAGACCTGTCTTCTTTTTGCCGATAAGGCGGCAGGCAAACGCTATGCCTGCAATGACGATGCCGCCTATCACATGGGGATAAAAGCCGAAAAACTTTGACGCCGTAACATCGAAGCCGCCGTCAGGGCCAAAATGCACCCCTATCTCCTCAGGATAGTCCCCCCACTTTATAAGGTAAAACACCAGACTTGCCCCGAGTATGAGGATACTCACGGTCAGAAGCAAACGGTGTAACAGTTTGATTTTTCCGTTCAATGAATTATCCCCCCTAAAATACAAACGCCGCAGTATTTTCAGACTGAACAGCAAAAATACTGCGGCGCTTTATTACCCCGTCAGGGACTTATTTCTTTTCGGGCTCGGGCTCTATTACAGGAGCGTCAACAGCATTCTTCCTTACGCTGGCGATGCCCTTCTTGCAGCTGTCCTTCTTGACATAACCCTCGCTGGCAGCAATGACTTCTCCGTTTTTTGCCTTAAGGCGGAATCTGAATTCGCCTGACTTATCCTTGAAGATCTCAAATTTAGGATTATTCTCCGACTGGAAGCCCTCTATTGTCTGATCCTCGAGATTAGCAACGGGAGCGTTCTTGGCAACACTTGCGATACCATTCTTTACACTTGCAAGAGTATTGTATACTTCTCCGCCCGTAGCGATGATCTCTCCGTTACCTGCCTTCAGACTAAAGGTATATCCTGTCTTGGTAGCCTTGATGATAAATTTTCCCATAATTACTATTCAACACCTTTCAGCAAACATTTTAAATCGAATTTTTCGATTTTATATCATAATTATAACTTAAATGAGCAGACTTGTCAATAGATTTTGTTAATTTTCATCAAAATGTCTAACATACTTCATTTTTCAGGAAAACAAAAAGTGACGGCGATATTTTTCATCACCGTCACTGTGTTTCACTTTTCAAGTATGATAAAGCTCTCGGGAACAGTCTCGCAGACACAGGCGAAATAGCCCTTCACCCTCAGCTCGTCAGCGCATCCGACAGCCTGTGCTGGATCATGAAAAAGCCCGAAAACTGCCGAGCCGCTGCCCGTCATTGCAGCTGCGCGGGCACGGTATTTCAGCATATTGCTTTTTATCTCCTCAACCTCGGGCAGCTCCACAGCCTGTTCAAAGAGGTTGCCGAAGTACTTATAAGCCGTATCGGGAGCTTTTTCTATGGCTTCGGCGAGCCTATGCGTTTCGGGGTGCTTCGGAGAGCCGAGCCTGTCGATATTTCCGTAAGCCTCAGCTGTGGAAACGCCCTCTTTTCCCTTGGCGATAACCAGTATTTTTCCCGAATAATCGGCAATAGGCTTTATTATCTCGCCTATGCCCTCAACATAGGCAGTTCCGCCCGTGAGAAAGAAAGGCACGTCAGCTCCAAGCTTTTCGGGAGTGCTGACGCTTTTTCCCGTAAGCTGACCGAGACAGTACAGAACAGCCGCAGCGTCGGTGCTGCCGCCGCCCATGCCCGCCTGTGAGGGTATGCCCTTTTTTATATGTATACGGCAGCCGCAGTCCATGCCGTTCTCCTCAAAGAACAGCTTTGCCGCTTTGTACGCGATATTGCGCTCATCGCAGGGTATCGGGTCGGAAGCCGCGAACTCCTGCGGCACTTCACAGCTCAGCTCTGTGCCGTTTCGTGTCAGCTCCACGGATACCTCGTCGTACAGCCCCACAGTCTGGAACACGCTCTCAATAGTATGATAGCCGTTGGGCAGCTTTCCCGTAACATCGAGGGCAAGATTTATCTTAGCCGCTGTTTTTACTTTCATTTCTTCTCGTTCTCCAGTTTTTTCAGGAACTTTTCAATGCGCCTGATAGCTTCCATAAGATGTTTGAGGGAATAAGCGTAGGAAATACGCATATACCCCTCTCCGCTGTCGCCGAAAGCGCTTCCCGGGACTGCCGCGACACGTTCCTCAAAGAGCAGTCTTTCGCAGAATTCCTCACTTGTAAGACCTGTGCTCTTGATGCAGGGGAACACATAGAAGGCTCCCTCGGGATTGAAGCAGGTCAGTCCGAGGCGGTTGAACTCGCCCACAAGATAGCGGCGGCGGGTATTGTACTCGTCCACCATTTTCGCTACCTCCGCATCGCAGGCGGTAAGAGCTTCAACAGCCGCATTCTGGCTAATGAAGGGACTGCACATTATACCGTACTGGTGTATCTTCGATATCTGTGTGATTATGGGCTCGGGAGCGGTAACATAGCCGAGTCTCCAGCCTGTCATGGCGTAAGCCTTTGAGAAGCCGTTCACGTAGATTGTACGTTCTCTCATGCCCTCCAGCTCGATTATGGAGAAGTGCTTCCTTCCGTAGGTCAGCTCGGAATATATCTCATCGGTCAGCACCATGATGTCTGTATCCCTCAGGAAGTCTGCAATGGGTTCCAAGTCCTCACGGGTCATTACAGCTCCCGTGGGATTGTTCGGGAAAGGAAGTATGAGGAGCTTTGTCCTGTCGGTTATCTTGTCCTTGAAATCCTCAAGGGTGAGCTTGAAGTTATTCTCTATCCTTGTAGGCACGGACACAGGTACGCCCCCTGCAAGCTCCACAAGAGGAGCATAACAGACGAAGCATGGCTCCACAACCAGCACCTCGTCCCCGGGATCAAGAAGTCCGCGCACTGTAAGGTCTATAGCCTCAGAGCCGCCGACAGTCACGATCACCTCTTTGTCGGGATCGTACTTCACACCGTGCTTTTTCTCAATATGTACGGAAATAGTGTTCCTAAGGGGAGCAATTCCCTTGTTGGGGCCGTAGATTATGTGCTTGCGCTCCAGTACCTGTATTGCGGATTTCCTTATAGCCCACGGAGTATTGAAGTCGGGCTCGCCTACGCCGAGGGAGATAACATCCTCCATAGTTCCCGCAATATCAAAAAATTTTCGTATTCCCGACGGCTTTATGCTTTTTATCTTGTCCGAAAGGACCTTGTCGTAATCTATCACGATCAGCCGAGTCCCCTTTCGTCAGGCTCTTCATCGTCGATGAATATGCCCTTTTCCTTGTATTTTTTCAGTATAAAGTGAGTAGATGTGGAAAGTATGCCGTCAATGGTGGCAAGTCTCTCGGAAACGAAGAACGCAACGTCCTTGAGATTGTTTCCCTTTACCTCAACAGCAAGGTCGTAGGCTCCCGAGGACATAAGGCTGACGCTCTCAACCTCGTCGTACATCATGATAGTCTTTGCTATATCGTCAAAGCCGCAGTCGCGCTGAGGAGTTACCTTGAGCTCGATAGTTGCATAAACAGTGGATTTGTCGTAAAGGTCATCGTCCACGATGACGCTGTAGCCCTTTATAACGCCGCTCTTTTCAAGCTGATCTATCTGTGCGGCGGCTTCCTCTGCGGAAATACCAAGCATTTCGCCAAGCGCCGTATTTGATATACGGGCGTTCTGCTGTAATATTTTTATGATATCGTTCATAGTATCAGTTCCTTTCAAATATATTTTTACTTAATATCTATAAAGTACGGCTTTCTTTTTTTGAAATAAGCTAAACGGGCAAAGCCCGCGGCTCGCGCGATACCTATTCCGTCCGCAGCATTTGCGGCTATATCCTCAACGGTATGGGAGTCAGAGCCGATAGTTACTATCTCGCCGCCCATATCGCGGAAAAGCTTTACATATTTAAGGCTCGGGAAGCAGTCGCCGAAGCCCTGCCTGAGTCCCGAGGTGTTTATCTCTATGCCTCTGCCGTTCTGTGCAAGATTACGGAATATCTCCGCGATGATATCGTCATATCGGCTTATATCGGCTTCTATGCCGTGTCTCTGCTTCATGTAGCGCAGACAGTAGGTGATATGTCCGAAAACGTCAAAGAGATCAGTCCTGCTGACTTCGTAGGCTTCCCTGAAATAGCGCTCCAGCAGGTCGTATATCTCGTCCATGGTCATTTTTTCATAGTCTATGAAGTAGAAGTCCTGCTCGCCCACGACCTGATGCAGCGAACCGATTATGAAGTCCACTCTGCTGTCGGCGTTTACCGTCTTTGCGGCTTCCGTGTCCTGAAGTATCTGTCCCAGCTCAACTCCGCATAAGAGGTTGAGCTTCCCTGCGTATTTCTCTTTCAGAGCAGTCACCGCAGATACTGAGTTCTCAAAGTCCGCGGCATAGTCAAAGCTTTCGAGCAGCTTTTTCTCATCCTCGGAATAGTGCTCCTCACCGTGCCACGCATTGCACTCGCAGTGGTCGGTTATGGCGTATGCGGCAAGTCCGAGCTCCGCCGCCAGCTTTACACATTCGTTTATATCAGCCTCGGAATCAACGGAAAACTGCGTGTGTGTATGGCAGTCCATAAGTTTCATAGTTTCAGCCCCTTTTGTTATATTCTATTATTATAACATATTATCCGTTGAATTTCAACCCTCACTCCGAAAATACGATGTTTTCGAAAAAGTGCTTCAGATAGGGAGCTACTGATCTGTTTTGCTGATTTGAACATTTTTTCCATGTTTTAAAGCCGATATGAGAGATATAATAGTAACACGGCATCAAAAATATTTTAAGGAGAAATTGCAATGAGCAATAACAGCAACAGTAATAAAGGCGAAATGACACAGAAGGGCAGAGAGGCTCTTGAAAGATTCAAGATGGAGTCAGCAAACGAGCTCGGCATCAACCTCAAGCAGGGCTACAACGGTGACCTTACTTCACGTGAGGCAGGCTCCATCGGCGGCAGCATGGTCAATATGATTAGTCCAGAACAACAATGGGAAATTCCGCGAAATAACGTGAAATCAATGGGGCACAAGGTGGTGTATACATACTATATTCAGGTCGGAATCTAAGAAATTTAGGTGTTTATTATAAAATATGATTATACCGTACCTATAAAAATTTGAATAGTCAACTAACAATTATATTGAATATTTATTACTAAATGATATTGTCTTGAAATGGCAAGTTGGCTGATGTTTATATTTGACTAAAATGAATTAGAAAAGGGGAAAATGCATTTTTATTGACATAACATGCCTGTAAGTTGTATTGAACTCATTTTAACATATTAGCAGTTACAGGTATTTGTTGCAAAAGAACGTAAGCGCCAACCAAACTCAGCCCTTTACACCATAATGAAAAAGCAGTAAAATAGTTCCGAGGCGGAAATCGCCGAAAGGAGCTGAGTACATGGCAACCATTAAAGAAGTGAAGAGAGAACTACGTTACCGGGATTGGGCAGAAGAAATCGCAGAATGCCAGAGCAGCGGAATGAAAATCAGAGAATGGTGCCGGATGAAAGGCATCAGCTGCAACACCTACTACAGAAGATTGTGTGTGGTGAGAACAGCCCTGCTTGAACAGATAGCTAATACGATTCAGCCAATAGTTCCATTGAGTTCGTCTGCAGCATTACAGCGGTCAGAACCGGAAGCAATACAGCCACGGTCAAATCCGGTGTGTGAAAAGGTTATGATCCGCAAAAACGGTATTGAGATCGAGCTACCGCAGGAAGTATCAGGAACAATGCTTCTGACACTTCTGAGAGGGCTGCGAGAATGCTGAAAAATCTGAGTAGCGATCATATCTACATCGTCTGTGGCCATACAGATATGCGGAAATCCATAGACGGACTGGCAGCGATCATACAGCAGCAATATCAGCTGGATCTGTTTTCAAACAGTGCATTTCTGTTCTGCGGAAGACGGAGAAACCGTATGAAAGTACTGCTGTGGGAGGATGACGGATTTTTGTTACTGTATAAGCGACTCGCAAATGGAAAATTCAACTGGCCGCGTAACGAACAGGAGGATCGTGACCTCACCTATGAGCAATATATCTGGCTGATGCAAGGTCTGTCAGTTGACCAACCCAAAGCCATCAAAATGATATCAGGCGGCGTGGATATTTGCTGATTCACAGTGCCAAAAATCTGTCGGAATGTGCAGGAATATTCTAATTCTGAAATGCGTTCTTTTCCTTGAAATATGGAGCAATCTGCGGTATAATAGAAGTATCGGAAATTCTCAGAAATTCAGGGAAAGGAGCGTTTTTTATGACTTACGAAGAATTGCAGAAAGCATATGAAGCAGCAATGAAAAAATGCTCCGAGCTTGAACAGAAAATAGAAGAAAAAGACAAGGCACTTGAGGGTAAAGACCTCCGCATCGAACACCTGACAGAGCTTGTGCTGAAACGGAATAAAATGCTGTTCGGGCAGAGGAGCGAAAAAGGGAAATATATCTGAGACGGGCAGATGCTGCTGGACGGCGGTATCGTCAATGAAGCAGAAGCAGAATCCAACCTTGCTGTACAGGAACCGACCGTAGAAACAGTTACCAAAAGCTCAAAGAAAAACGGTCAGCATCGCAGCAGAAAAGAGCTCAGAACAGACCTTGAAACAAAGAAGGTTGTATATGCATTGCCTGAAAATCAGCAGATTTGTGATGTCTGCGGCAGCCCTCTGACAGAATATACTGAGGAATACCTGACCACACGCATTGCCGTGATACCGGAAAAAGTATACAAGATAGAATACTATCGCAAGGTCTACAAATGCAAGAACTGCGATAAGAACGGAATCAAGGCAAACATTGTAAAAGCTGAGAATCAGACACCGACGCCGGTTATTGAAAAAGGTCTGCCGGATCCTTCGATGGTTGCGGATATCATGCAGAGAAAATATCAGCTCGGAGAGCCGCTATACCGACAGGAGCAGTACTGGAAACTGCGCGGAATTTATCTGAACCGCACATCTCTTGCAAACTGGGTCATCAAGGGTGCAAAATGGTTTGAGCCGGTCATCCGTCAGCTTTGGGCATATGCATACCTGGAACTGGTTCTTAATGCAGATGAAACACCGACCAGAGTCTTGAAGAAAGACGGAAAGCCCACAAAGAAAAAGGGTCAGATGTGGATTGTCTGTACCGGTGCAGCTGCATCCAGAAAGATCGCACTTTATACATACCGTGACAGCCGAAGCAAAACTGTTGCAGAAGAACTTCTGAGCGGCTACACGAGCGTGGTGCAGACAGACGGTTTGCAGTCCTACGGCAGCGGCGATTATGAAAGCGCAGGATGCTGGGCTCACGCGCGCCGCAAGATCTTTGACTGTATTCCGGAAGGAGATACAACCTGTCCGTCAGCGCAGATTGTCGCACTAATCGACAAAGCGGCTGAATACGAAAGAACTGCTAGGGAGAAAAAATATACCGCACAGCAGATTCTGAAAATGCGATCAGAAAAAGTAAAACCGCTTCTGGATCAGGTGTATGAGATCATTAATACGCTACATCCCGGCAAGGATTCTGCGCTTGGCCGGGCGGTTACCTATGCCCTGAATCAGAAAGAGAAGCTGTATCTGTTTCTGAAGCATCCGGAAGTCGAGATGACAAACAATCTGGCAGAGCGAACAGTAAAACCGTATGTCATCAACCGCAAAAATTTCCTGTTCAGCGATACAGAGAAAGGTGCTAATGCCAGTGCAGCAGTCATGAGCATAATTGAAACAGCCAAGAGAAACAATCTGGATGTATACGGTTACCTGCTCTACCTTCTGACTGTGCTGCCGGAAATGGGAACCAATCCGACAGATGATCAGATCAAATCTGTCATGCCGTGGAGCTTCTCTCTGCCCCCGTACTGCTGCAAGACATACAGTGAAATACAGTAAGCGTTACACTGCTGTATACAATTGAATACAGTTCGCGTTACATTGTAATACTTTGAGCCGAGGTTGATCCTCGGTTCTTTTTTTGTTATGATGCGGGGGCTGTGTTTGGTTGGCGCTTACAAAAGAACAGTTCGCTGTCATGTTTTTTGTCATTTTTCAAAGTAAGCGTCAAATAAAGGACGTATTCCTCCCAAAAGGAATCTGGTGTATAATAAAGTCTAAGCAGCTCCATAGACTAAATTGGATAGGCTAAAAAAGTCTATGGAGTAAACTGGACTAAATTAGACACAGGAGGAATACGGAAATGAAGACAACGACAGCTATTACCACTGTCAAGCGAGATGTACAGCTGCAGGAATGGACGGAGCAGATCAAAGCACAGCAGGAAAGTGGTATGACCGTAACAGCGTACTGTGCTCAGAACGGGATCAATATTAAGACATATTACTATCATCTTCGCAAAGTTCGGGAGCACTTTATGGAATCCGAACCTGCAATAGTACCTGTATCTGTCCCAAGACCAAACTCAGATATTCGTATTGAGAAGAATGGCTTGCAAATATCACTTCCGTCAGATATTTCAGCAGATACTTTGCTTGCATTAGTACATGAATTATGCTGAATGATCTGTTCCATATCCGCCGTCACATAGTAAAGGTATATAAGTGTATCAAGTGCGGTACAGCTCCGGAAATAAGTACAGAACCATGCAATATCAGACGTGCGGAGCATCCTGAGCTTATGATACCGGGAAGCTATTGTTCTCCTGAGCTCCTCGCTCATATTATTTATGAGAAGTTCTGCAAGGCAGTACCACTGCACAGGCAGGAGAAAGACTTCAAATCTAAAGGCATCCCATTACTTAAAGCAACTATGTCGAACTGGGTATGCTATGCTGCTGAGAAGTGGTGTGCTCCAATAGTGCAGAATATGAAAGAAAAACTGTTATCAGAAAAGATCATCCATGCTGATGAAACAGTATTTCAGGTACTGCACGAAAAAGGCAGAAAAGCAACGACCGATTCAAGAATGTGGGTATACTGTAACGGAAAGATCAATGACCGAAGTAACATCATTTTTGATTATCATCCTACAAGGAAAAGTGAAAATGCAGTCAGATTTCTCGGAGATTTTGAAGGTTTCCTTGTATGTGACGGTTATGCAGCATACAATGCACTGCAAAAGGCAAAGAGATGCGGCTGTCTTACTCATGTCAGAAGATACTGGGTAAACGCACTGCCAAAGGAAAAATCAGCATACGAAACATCGGCAGCAGCTAAAGGTGTAGATTTCTGCAACAGGATCTACCATGAAGAAAAACTGTTGACTGAGCTTACCGCTGAGGAAAGATATGAGCAGCGTCTTGTAAAGATCAAGCCTTTACTTGATGCTTTCTTTGCATGGGCTGAAGAGCTTCAGGTCAGCGGTAAGAACAAGCTTGTTGACGCAGTCAGATATACTCTCAATGAAAAGAAATATCTGTATACGTTCCTTGAAGACGGTGATGTACCCATCGACAACAACAGAGCTGAAAATGCTATCAGACCTTTCACCGTAGGTCGTAAAAACTGGCTCTTCAATAATACAGAGCGCGGTGCAAAATGCAGTGCCTTTTTGTACTCGATAATTTCAACAGCACAGGCTAACGGTATGGACGTTGAAAAGTATCTGACCGACCTGTTTTCAAATCCGTCAGGTACGATACTTCTTCCATGGAATAATTGATAAAGTTTTTCCTCGCCATCGGCGAGGATATTTTTATATCTTATGGGACGCAGTTTATTTGACGCTTACTTTTCAAAGCTCCGTTTTGGTAAAAAAATGCAGCAGTTTTCACTGCTGCACGATTTTATTACGCAATAAGCTTACTGCATTGATGAGTTTACGAGAAGCTGATCCAGTGCTGAAGAATCGGCTGTTATATCGCCTATCTTTATGCTGTCGGATATCTGACTGTCATCGCTGAATGCCGACATATTCTCTGCAAGTATCATTGCCTGGATATTTGTAAGATCAGATATCTCGTCGTTTCCATCACCTATGCTTATGCTGTCTGTTACATCTGTGATAATCGTATTATTCACTGTGAGTTCATCGTCGGATACCTCATCTGTATAAATATCGTTGAGATACTCTGCTGCAGTTTGCTCAATTTCAAACGATGTTCCCTCAACGTCGATAACAATGTCTGATGAGCCAAAGTTCATATGGGCTATCGTACCATCAGCAAATGTTATTTTCTCTACGAAATAGTCACTGTTGGCATACTGAGCAACTATTCTAACACTGTCTCCGCTGTCTCCAACAAGAAGCACCATGTCTCCTCCGTCCTTTGTAACGGTTATATCAGCAGGTGTTATTCCTTCTCCGAATGCAACCGTATCTACTCCTGTCCATGCACCTTCTTCGTTTACCGTATCCTGTCCGTCTCCGAGATTGAATACATATGTATCATCTCCGAATTCGCCGTAGAGGATATCATTTCCTT
>NZ_CAMKRR010000100.1 GCF_946415235.1 uncultured Ruminococcus sp.
GAAGATTTCAAGAGCATTGAAAAGGGACTTGTTCAGCGTGTAAACGCCCTGAATGAGTTCCTTTTTGATATTTATCACGATAAAAAGATCGTAAAGGAGGGTATTATTCCCGAAAATTTTATCTACATATCTAAAGGCTATCTCGCACAGTGCGAGGAAATAACACCGAAGAACAGGATATACAGTCATATTTCGGGAATTGATCTCGTGCAGGCTAAGGACGGCGAATGGTATATCCTGGAGGACAACCTCCGTATACCGTCGGGAGCATCCTATCCGCTTATTGCAAGAGAGCTTACAAGAATAGCTGCTCCTGATGCTTTCTCGGAGAACGAGATAGTCGATAACCGCAATTATGCAAAGCTTCTGAAAGAAACTATGGAGTACGCTAACTGCGGCGGCATAAGGGCGATTCTTACTCCGGGAAGATATAACGCTGCATACTTTGAGCATTCGTACCTTGCGGAGCACACAGACTCTGTGCTCGTGCAGAACGACGAACTCTTTGTTGAGGACAATATCCTCTATCACCGCACATATTCCGGCGGCAAAACGAGGATAGGAGTATTGTACAGACGTATCGCGGATGAGTACCTCGACCCGCTGAACTTCCTGCCCGAGTCCCTCATAGGAATACCGAATCTCATGGAGGTATACCGAAGCGGCAACGTGGGTATCATCAACGCTATAGGCAACGGAGTTGCCGACGACAAAGGCATTTACTACTTTGTGCCAAAGATGATAAAATACTATCTTGGAGAAGACCCCATACTGAAAAACGCTCCCACATATCTACCGTTTTACGATGATGACATGAAGTACGTCATGGACAATCTCGAAAAACTGGTCATCAAGGACGTTGCGGAAGCAGGTGGCTACGGAGTAGTTTTCGGCAGAGACCTTACAAAGGAAAAGCTTGAAGAATTCCGCAGAACTATCGTTGCTGAGCCGAGGCGCTTTATCGCACAGGAGGTCATTGACTTCCTCGACCTGCCGATACTGGATAACGGCGAGACCGTAATGCGAAAGGCTGACCTGAGAGCTTTTGTGCTGTCGGGTGAAACGACAAAAGTATGGGCTTCGGGACTTACGAGATTTTCACGCAATCCCGATTCGTTTGTGGTGAATTCCTCACAGGGCGGCGGCTTCAAAGACACGTGGATACTAAAATAGAAAGGAGTCTTTATGACAACGATATCAAAAGAACACAGCGACCGCCTTTACTGGCTGGGACGCTATACTGAAAGAGCATTTACCTCTCTTCGGACGATACAGAAGCTCTATGACAAAATGATAGACGACCGCAGAGGGTACACAAATTATCTTAAATGCTTCGGGCTCAACGATACCTACGGAAGCAAAGACACATTCATGCGGAGCTTTCTATATGACGACTGCAATGTCAACTCTGTTGCATACAGTCTTGAACGTGCTTATGATAACGGCATAGTTCTCCGAGAGGAGATATCCACCGAAGCTCTTTCGTTTTTGCAGCTTGCAAAGGATTCCCTGGGGAAGTCGGGAATGTCGGCAAATACAAGGCTTTCGCTGATGCCCCTTGAAGATCTGCTTTTCGGCTTCTGGGGCTGTATAAACGAGCATATCTACGATGACGAGATAAGAAATATAATATATATCGGCAAGACTGTCGAACGGCTCGACCTGTACATCAGAATGAAATATCCTTATGATATTGCCGAAAAGGAATATATCCGACTTCTCAAGAACCTCAACCGTGTCCCGAAAGGAACACCGTACCGCTACAATACGAAATACCTGTCCGAGCTGGTGATAATAATGGGTACAGAGGAAGATTACGGTCAGAGCTCGGAAAAAGCGCTCGGAAGTCTTGAACACCTTTTTGAACCAACGGGGGTAACTGTATGAAAACACTTAGTTTCAGCTTTTCAACGAAGCTGACATTTGATGATTATGTACACGATCACAGCTTTGCATTACGCATAATACCGCCTAATACGGAAGCTCAGAAGATAATTTCCTGCGGACTTGACATCTCGCCTGCTGTCGCTACAAAACAGACAGTCGACGCATTCGGCAACAACGTTACGGCAGGCTACATACAGGGAGATCACCGATTTCTTGACTTTGAGATAAAGGGAACGGCAGAGGTAGATTCCACAAAGCACAGCACATTCCTTATGCCATGCTACCTGTATCAGTCGGAGTATACTGCTCCTGACGAGGAGCTCAGGGATTTCTATACTGAGCTGAAGGATAAAAATATCAGTGACGTATCCGACAGAGCAGCTTTTTTCAGTGATATCCTCTCAGACATTATCGAGTATAAAAAGGGCGTGACAACTACAGCAACAACTGCCGCAGAGGCTTTTGCCATGAAAACGGGAGTGTGTCAGGATTTCTCCCATATCCTTATCTCTCTGCTGAGAATGGGCGGTATCCATGCCCGTTATGTTGCTGGACTTGCGTTCTGCGACGGTGAAACTCATTCATGGGTTGAATACTGGACGGGCAATCAATGGGAGGGGATTGACCCTGCAAACAACTGCCCCGTAAACGACGATTACCTTGTTATATCAACGGGACGAGATTTCCGCGACTGCGCTATCGACAGGGGCGTGATGTTCGGAAGATATACCCAGCAATTGCAGTTAGTACGCTCGGTCTTGACATAGAAATGAGGTGTGAACAATGATAGAAACAATAGCAACTGCCGCACTTGCGGTCAATGAAAACCTAAATATACAGAAGCGGCGCATTGCAAACGGTAAAAGCAATCGCCGTCTGAGCCTTGTTACAGGCACACACGGCGACGAGCTTGAAGGTCAGTATCTTGCATATATGATAGGCTCTTATCTCAATGAGAACATTGCTATGCTTGACGGTATCGTGGACATATACCCAGCACTCAATCCAATGGGTATCGACTCTATAACCCGTGGAGTTCCCATGTTCGACCTTGATATGAACCGCGTTTTTCCTGGCTCTAAGGACGGAACAATGATAGAGGTGATATGTGCTTCCATTGTTGACGACATAGCAGGCTCAGACGTCTGCGTTGACATTCATTCAAGCAACATCTTCCTTAAGGAGATACCCCAGATACGCATGAGCGTTCCGACCGCGCCGACGCTTCTGCCATACGCCAAAATGATGAACGTGGATTTTGTATGGATACACGAATCCGCAACAGTTCTTGAATCTACCCTCGCTCATACACTCAACACAAGAGGAACTAAAACTCTTGTAGTTGAGATGGGCGTGGGTATGCGTATAACTAAAGAATACTGCCGACAGCTCTTTGACGGTATACTTAATCTTATGAAAGAGCTGGGAATGTGGAGCGGAGAAACAGCTCCCGTCCGCGAGCCCATAATCTCGGAGGGACGAGAGGTAGGCTTTGTGAATTCCGATGCGGCAGGCATTTTTGTGCCCTGCGCCGATTTCGGGGACAGTGTCAGTAAAGGCGACCATATCGGTGATGTAGTTGATCCTCTTACATCGAAGGTAGTTGAAAAGGTTGAAGCTGTGTGCGGCGGTATGATATTCACGCTTAGGGAATATCCCGTAGTTTACGGCGGTTCGCTCCTTGCAAGAATATTGCAGTCTGCATCAGGAGGTGGCAAGGAATGAAAAAGAAAGTATTATACTCACTGAAATCACCTTACCGTGAACAGCTTGACGTTATTGGATTCCGTTTTGGTCACGGAAAAAAGTCCGCGGCGATAGTGGGAGCTATGCGCGGAAACGAAGTACAGCAGATGTATGTTTGCAGTCGCATGGTGCAGGAGCTAAAAAAGCTCGAAGCTAATGGCAGAATAGCCGAGGACTGCGAGATAATGGTAATTCCATGCGTGAATTACTACTCAATGAATATCGGCAAGCGTTTCTGGGCAATGGACAATACCGACATAAACCGAATGTTTCCCGGCTACGATCAGGGGGAGACCACACAGCGCATTGCAGACGGACTTTTTTCAAAAATACAAGGCTACGAATACGGTATACAGCTTGCCAGCTTTTATCAGGTTGGAAATTTCCTGCCTCACGTCAAAATGATGGACACTGGTTTTATATCTCCCGAGATAATGAAAGATTTCGGACTGCAATTTGGCATACTCCGCAAGCCGAGACCATATGACACAACTACGCTGAATTACAACTGGCAGGTGTGGGAAACAAAGGCATTTTCGGTATATGCAAACGCTACTGATGATATTGACGAGAATGCCGCCGACGAGGCTGTTTATGCGATACTGCGCTTCCTTGACAAACAGGGAATAATCAGCGCAAATACGCCACCGGGATATATTACAAAAATAATCGACGAGAGAAAAACGAAGCAGATACGCTCCGAAGCATCGGGCATTTTCAAGAGTCTTATCGAAATAGGCAAGCGCGTTGAGCGTGGCGATATTCTCGGAACGATATCCGATCCGTTTGAGGGTGAAGTCGTGTCAGAGATAAGAAGTCCCGTATATGGAACGGTATATTTTGAATATCACGATCCGCTAATAAATTCAAATACAGTATGCTTCAAAATTATTAAGTAAGGAACGCCGCTCTCGGCGTTCCATTATGAGCATTTATATGGCTTGGGACGTCGTCCCCTGTATTGAAAGGAAAAATCTATGAAGAAAGAATTTTTGGAAACAAAGACCGTTGTATCTCCCGACGGAAAAACAGTGACAACAATGACTGTGAGTGGTAGCAGTGAAACGAAAGAAAATTCCAAAATTGTCTCCACTACCGTTACTGCAAGCACTACGACTACATCAACCACGACCACTATAACAACAAAGAGCGAGGAAAAATGAAATGATAACCTTGAATGACTATTTGTTTTCGGGGAATACTGTACTGAAAATTCTTCACCAGTATTCAAATGACCTTCGAAACAGTGCGAAAGAGAATCATAACAGTATTGATCTTGCACATTCGAATTTCCTTATACAGATAATCGAACTGCTCGAACATAACGACTTCCTTACCTCCCAGTCACAGAGGATAAAAGAATTCTATAAATATATGACGCGGGAATATCCCTTCCTTGCGTTCACATTCAAGGGGCGGATAAAGTCCCTTATCCGTGCCGAGGAAAAATTCAACGGTTATATCCTTGAATACATTTACAAGTATTACAAAAAGAACGGCAAATTCCCATCGGAAGCTGAAATAAAAAGCAAGCTCATATGCTTCCGCGACCTTATCGCCTATCGTATCGTTATTTCTATGCCTGCCTGCCACATCAAAAGCGGTGATTCAAGGAGTGAGGTCGAGCAAAAGTATCTCTATGACATAGCAGATACATTGCCGGAATTTCTTGAGGAAAGAGGTTTTACAGCGGAGCTTTCAGGCTTTGCCGAGGACAGGCAGTCCGAACGACTCAAGGAAGCTGTCAGACCCTATTACCGCGACTATGTGACATTTCCGAGAAGCACCGGATATCAGTCTATACATATAACCTTTTACGATAATCTTGCACGTTGTTATACGGAATTGCAGCTCCGTACCAAGGATATGGACGACTTTGCGGAGATAGGCGAGGCAAATCACTTCGGATATGAGAAATTGCAGGAATCAAGGCGTACAAAGCGTGATGAGATACCTATTGGCGAGTGTATTTATTTTGATGAAGCATATGAACGACTTACAAAATTGCAGGAGCTGGAGCTTGCAGAGATAGACGTAAATATGTTCAAGGCTATAAACAATCAGCTCATAAATGACGGCTGCGGACTTTTCAGAGGTCGGCAGATTCTGCCTTTCGAGCATTTATCACGGTTTCAGAATGACCTTATAGACTAAAAAGGTTGTAATGAATAAAAAATTAAGGTATAATAAAAGTATAGTATTATAAATGGGGGCGTTAAAATGTGGGCATATGAAAGCGTATTCTATCAGATATATCCGCTGGGATTCTGCGGAGCACCATTTGCAAATGACGGTATACCACAGTCAAGGATACTGAAAGTCATCGACTGGGCAGACCATATCAAGGAGCTCAACTGCAATGCAGTCTATTTTTCTCCGATATTCGAGTCGGATTCTCACGGCTATGACACAAGAGATTATACAAAGATCGACTGCCGTCTTGGCAGCAACAAGGACTTCGCAAAGGTCTGCAGGGAGCTTCACAGCAGAGGAATAAAGGTTGTTCTTGACGGCGTTTTCAATCACGTCGGAAGAGGCTTCTGGGCGTTTCAGGACGTTCTGCATAATCGTGAAAATTCACGCTATAAGGATTGGTTTCACATAAATTTCGGCGGTAACTCAAACTACAATGACGGCTTATGGTATGAGGGCTGGGAAGGTCACTATGAACTTGTTAAGCTCAATCTATGGAACAACGAAGTCGTTGAGCACATCTTCTCCTGCATCAAAGGCTGGGTAGATGAGTTTGATATTGACGGTCTGAGACTTGATGTGGCGTACTGCCTTGACAAGGAATTCCTGAAAAGGCTGCGCAGCTTCACAAACGGACTGAAGGAGGATTTCGTCCTCATAGGTGAGCTTCTTCACGGCGATTATTCGCAGTTCGTAAACAATGATATGTTACACTCCGCAACCAATTATCAGTGCTATAAGGGACTGTATTCGAGCTTCAACAGTATGAATATGTTTGAGATATGCCACTCGCTAAAAAATCAGTTCGGACCTGAGCAGTGGTGTCAGTACAGAGGTATGCATCTTCTCAGTTTCGTTGACAACCACGATGTTTCAAGAATTGCAACGATACTTACAAACAAAAATCACATTCCGCTTGTCTATGCGATAATGTTCGGAATGCCCGGAATACCGTGTATTTACTACGGAAGTGAATGGGGGGCGGAAGCCGACAAAAAGGACGGCGATCCTGCACTGAGAGTATCCTTCGACAAGCCCATAGACAACGATCTTTCGGCGTATATCTCAAAGCTTGCAAAGATACACCGCGAGAGCAAAGCTCTTTGTTACGGTGATATAAGCGTTCCTGTGCTCACCAATAAGCAGTGCATCATTCAGCGCAGATGTGATGACGAGAGGATACTTATCGCTATAAATGCAGAAGATCAGCCGTTTACAGCACATTTCGATGCAGGCTGCGGTATGGCAGATGAGCTTATTACAGGTACAAAGCACGATTTTGGCGGAGGAAGTGAATTGCCGCCTTATTCGGCACAGATATGGAAAATGGAAAGGTAAACAATTTATTTCGTCAGCAGTGCCTGATAAATTCCCTGAAAATAAGCTTGCTGTTTTTATCTTTGGGATAAGAAAATTCGGGGTGCCACTGCACTGCCCAAAGAAACTTCTGCTTCGTGGCGCAAACAGCTTCTATCAGTCCGTCGGGAGCTTTCGCCATTGGCAAAAGTGCAGGCGAAAGCTCTCGTATTCCCTGATGATGATAACTGTTCACGGGGATAATATCGGCTTTCAGAAGATAATGTAGAGGCGAATCCTGCTTTATATTCACCTCATGTATAGGGACATCGTATGGCGGCTTCTGACAATGGGATACAGTATCCGAGAACTGCGAGGGTATATCCTGCCACAGTGTTCCGCCGAGTGCGGCGTTTATAAATTGTATGCCGCGGCATATACCGAGGATCGGCCTGTCAAGCTCCATTGCACGTTTAAGGAGCATTCCTTCCATGATATCACGTTCGGAGCTGCACTCGCTGCAGGCACCGATCTTTCTTGCAGAGTACAGTTTCGGATCGACGTCCTGTCCTCCTGTGAACAGAAAACCGTCACACATAGATGTTATCTGTTCGATATCTGTGCTGTCGCTTGTCAGAGGAAGCATAACCGGCATACCTCCTGCTTCAATTATTCCGCCGAAATAACCGGGCAGCATCCAATAGCTGTTTTTATTGTAGTCGATAAGAGGTATAACTCCGATAACAGGTCTATTACTCATAATTTTTCCTCCAATACAAAAAAGGTGCATACGGTAAATACCGAAGCACCTTTGCTTTATAAAAATTATAGAACTTTTTTCTATGAAAGTCAAGTATTTCTGACTGTATATAGTCATGATGCAAGATATTACTTTTTAGAGATTTTTCTTTTGTAGATTTTATCTTGCTTTTTGCGTTTAAAGTGTCAATAAATATTAAATTCCGACAAAGTTGAAAAAAGGTATTGACAAACGGTGGAGCATGGGCTATAATGACATTGTAAACAGCAAGGGCGCTGCAGACGATAAGTCTGCGGCGCTGTTTTGGTTTTATAGCGCTAATTCCATACACAAAGGGGTGTATGATGTACTGAGATAATTCGGTGCATCGTATGCCCCTTTAACTTTTATGCTGTAACTTTTTAAGGAGGTAATTCTATGGACTCTCAGACAATTTTACAACAAGCCATGGATGAGACAAACGGTTTGGTCTTTGGCGTATGGTTTTTAATAGGCGCTGCTCTTGTATTCTTTATGCAGGCAGGCTTCGCAATGGTGGAGACAGGCTTCACCCGTGCAAAGAATGCAGGCAATATCATTATGAAGAACCTTATGGACTTCTGTATCGGTACAGTTGTTTTCATTCTCATAGGCTTCGGTCTTCTCTTCGGTGAAGACCTTGTCGGTATAATCGGTGCTCCGGGATTTGATATATTCACTTCTTACGGCAGCTTCGACTGGTCAAACTTCGTATTCAACCTTGTATTCTGTGCTACAACAGCAACTATCGTTTCAGGTGCAATGGCTGAAAGAACAAAATTCTTATCATATTGCGTATACTCAGCTATCATCAGTGCTATCGTTTATCCTATCGAAGCACACTGGGGCTGGGGCGGCGGCTGGCTCAGCCAGTGGGGCTTCCACGATTTCGCAGGTTCGGCTCATATCCACATGGTAGGCGGTATCGCAGCTCTCGTAGGTGCAGCTATCCTCGGTCCAAGAATCGGTAAGTTCCACAAGACAAAGGACGGTGAGATCAAGGTAAACGCTATCCCGGGTCACAACCTTACAATCGGTGCTCTCGGCTGCTTTATCCTCTGGTTCGGCTGGTACGGATTCAACGGTGCAGCTTGTACATCTATCGATCAGCTCGGTTCAGTATTCCTTACAACAACAGTTGCTCCTGCTATCGCAACAGTAACTTGTATGATATTCACATGGCTCAAATACGGCAAGCCCGATGTTTCAATGTGTCTCAACGCATCACTGGCAGGTCTCGTTGGTATCACAGCTCCCTGTGATGTAACAGACTGTGTAGGCGCTTCAATAGTTGGTATCGTTTCAGGCTTACTCGTTTGCTTCGGTGTATGGTTCCTCGACTATGTACTCCACATCGACGATCCTGTTGGTGCAGTAGCAGTTCACATGATGAACGGTATCTGGGGTACAATCGCAGTTGGTCTCTTTGCAAACCCTGAGGTTCCGGGTTACTCACTTGTTGACCAGAACGGCGATCAGCTTGCAGGTCTTTTCTACGGCGGCGGCTTCGGACTCCTGGGCAGACAGCTCACTGGCTTCGTAGCAATCGCAGTATTCACAGCTATCTCAATGGCAATAGTATTCTATGCTATTAAAAAGACAATCGGTCTCCGTGCTTCAGAGCAGGAGGAGATCATCGGTCTCGACGTTACAGAACACGGTCTTATTTCCTCTTATGCAGACTTCGCTCCCGCACTTACAGACGCAGGAATGTATGGCTATACTAAGGACGACGCTAAGAGCGTAGAAAAGGTAGAAAAGAAGAAGGATACAAAGAAGACAGAAAAGAAGCCTGCTGCTACAGTTGATGAAGCAGTAGAGGTAAAGAACTACTCCACACCTTCACCTGACGGTGCAACAAAGCTCACAAACATTGTTGTTATATTCAAACAGCAGAAACTCCAGCAGTTCATCGAGGCTATGGAGCACATCGATGTCAAGGGCATCACAGTTACAAACGTTCTGGGCTGCGGTATGCAGAACGGACAGACAAACTACTACCGTGGTGCAGCTGTTGAAATGAACCTGCTGCCTAAGGTAAAGGCTGAGATCGCTGTATGTGCAGTTCCTGTTGACAAGGTAGTAGCTGCTGCTAAGGCTGCTCTCTATACAGGCAACTACGGCGACGGTAAGATGTTCATTTACGACATCGAGAACGTGATCAAGATCAGAACAGGCGAAGAAGGCTACAACGCTCTCCACGATTCGGCAGAGTGGGAAAAGGCTTAAATAACAAGATATGACTGCGGGCACTTGCCCGCGGTCAACCTTGAATAATATTAGGAGGTAATTACAATGGAAAAGATAACAGATTATTTTGGTTCAATGGTATTCGATGACAGAATTATGAAAGCAACCCTTTCAGATAAAGTATACAGATCACTTAAAAGGACTATCGACAAGGGAACTCCTCTTGACATATCTGTTGCAAATGTAGTAGCAGCTGCTATGAAGGAATGGGCAGTAGAAAAAGGTGCTACTCACTACACTCACTGGTTCCAGCCAATGACAGGTGTTACAGCCGAGAAGCATGACAGCTTCATCTCACCAGCTCCCGACGGTAGAGTTATCATGGAATTCTCTGGCAAGGAGCTCGTCAAGGGCGAGCCTGATGCTTCATCGTTCCCTTCGGGCGGTCTCCGTGCAACATTTGAAGCAAGAGGCTATACAGCATGGGATCCTACCTCATATGCTTTCATCAAGGACGGCACACTTTACATTCCGACTGCTTTCTGCTCCTACACAGGTGAAGCACTGGATAAGAAAGTACCGCTTCTCCGTTCAATGGAAGCTCTCAACAAGCAGGCTATCCGTATACTGAAGCTCTTCGGCAATGACAAGGTAAAGAGCGTAAAGACCTCTGTTGGTCCCGAGCAGGAATACTTCCTCGTTGACCGTGAGATGT
>NZ_CAMKRR010000101.1 GCF_946415235.1 uncultured Ruminococcus sp.
GTCCCCCCTAAGAAATTCAGTTTTTTCTGAGACAGCGGAAACTTTTTTCACGTTACCAAACAACATAATGGGAACGAGGTTAAACATACCGCCTTCATATGCGATTTCGAGGCTCATGCCTACTGTGGGTTTTATATCGCCTTTAATCTGTCCATTGTACAGTAAGTATCTTTCATAACAGTTTGAAACAGACTGCAATAGTAATGAGTTTTCGTTTATATCGAGAACGGTTGCCTTTATAGTACCTGCTATTATTTCTTCATCAACGACCTCAACATCAAAGCATACATTATCTGCGCCCACGACTTCTACTTTATAAGTTCCAGCCTTATCACTGCGGAAATCTGAATGAAGAATAACTCTGGGAGCCTTTGGGATATTTGACTGATAATCAAAAGCCACATCAGGATAGGAGTAAACAACAGGATCTTCATTAGCTTTTGTAACTTCTATTTCCAGACCTTTAAGATCTATCATTTCGCCGAGATTGTATTCCACCTTATCAGGAAGCTTGACTATTCTGTATTCAGGCTCTGCATAAACATCACCTGTTTCAGCTTTTCCATAACAAAAAGCAAAAACTATCTCGTCGTTCATAAGCTTCTTTAACAGTACATTACCAATAATCGAAGGCTTCATGGCATATGCTTTATTATCATACTCAGAAACATATTCAATATTGAAAGCTCCGCTGCTCCTGTCATCAAGAACTGTATACGGAAGTCTCAGACTGCCGCATAAAACCGTTTCATCGTTCAGTGTTATAACAGAATCCTCAGAGCCGTAAAAACAGATAGGGATATACTTATCATCAGTAATTTTACAGCCGTCACATATCTCATGCCATACAATGCCCTTGCTTTCTTTTCCGCAGACAAGGCTTCCCTGTAGAAAAAATGTAACAGAGCCTTTATCAGCTTTTACAGTTACGGTCTTTTCAAGGACAGCTTCATCAAGAAGAATAATGATATCATTATCTCCTGCATCTATAGTAAGGTCTCTGCCGAGACTTTTTATAGTACAGCTGCTACTCACTATATCTGAAGAATAACTCTCGTCGATTATCAACTTAGCAGTATCGGCTTCCGCAGTCTCGCTTATTTCGCTGAGTTCAGAAAAATAATCCACGTAAACTCCGACAGACTGTTCACCTGAGATAAGGCTGCTGCCACCTTCTTCCTGAAGTCCCACTATGCCTTCGTCTGAATTTTCGGCAGCCGCATTTACAGGCATCACGCCTGCAAAGCAAATTGCCACAGTCAAAATAGCAAGTATTTTCTTTTTCATAATATCATCTCCACATTTTGGGGGAAAAAGTGAATGATAGTTTCTTAAGTAATTGAAGGGGTTAAGATATGGCTGCATATCAACTTTTCCGCATATTTATGCATGTACACTTTGTCATTTTAATAATACTATATATTTAGCGAAAAATCAATGCATCAATAATAGTATTATTTTTTCTCAACCGCTGATAAAAACACAACTAATACTATTTGGCCTTTAATGGCCATACTTACTTTATTAAGAAAACTTCAACTCATTAAAATCTGCATATCCTGAAGAAGCATGCGTATCAATGTACATACCTATTCTCTTTACCTGATCTTTAGTCTCATGATCATCAGACCAGTATCCCATTACTTCTTCAAGATTTAAACTATTTTCAAGATGACAAGACTCATTAGTTTTTATCTGATTACCCTTGCGGAAGAATTCTATATCAGTTTCTGTCATACCGGTAAGCGTATCTTCTCTCGTTATGTCTTTTTTCATATAGTACTCATTGCCGTTAAGAGTTACTATCGTGAAATTACTTTCATCCAGAACAGTCTTCTCATAATAATCCAATTCGCTGAAATCTAAACCACCTTCATGGATAAAGAACCTAAGTGATCGATTTCCCTGAGATATGGTGCCTCTAAGAACCAGATCCATGAAATTTTCTGCTTTTATATCAGCGGAATAATTGATGTCAAAATCCTTACTTGACTTTCGCTTATCACTCTCAGTATAATCCTCATAGTTTTCGCAGGTATAATAACTTACATTACTCCATTCAGCAGTGAATGAACCGTCATTTCTAAAAACCGTCCGAAGTCTGTCATCATTGTAATTATTGGACGAAACATATATACATCTCAGGCCGTCCCTTCTGGAATCAGAATGGTCTCCCAGCAGCAAAACAGCTTCATCATCAGGAAGCGGTATCTCCTGAGATATATTAAGAACGTATTTCGTGAGGAGAACAAGATCACTTATGTTACTTCTAAAGTCTCCGTTGACATCACCTGAAGTTTCTATTCTGTTCACACCCATAGAGTTGATTATCGCTTTGCGGCATTCGATTACATCAAAGCTGTTAACCACACCGTCCCCATTGAGATCTCCGCGTACATCAGGTTCAAACTTCTGAATACCAACACAGAACTCAGGGTCACCAGATGCAATATAAAAATCATCAACATAGTAATCAACAGGAGCTGATGGAATGAATACCACTCTGTACTTATGAAAAACATCATGAGAAAAGGTAAAAAGTAAGTCACTGATATTGGTCCACTGTCCGGACTTGCAGACTCTTGAACCAGATTTTATTTCCAGATTATATGTAAGAGGCTCATCAGTGTATTCTACAAGCTGTACCTCAAATGATACATCGTCTTTTGAATTATTGAATATTCTTGCCCCCGTCTGATAATAGCTTCCGGAAATATCTTCCGATTCCGGCAGATCATATGGATCCAGCTCATAGAAAAAAGCTGCCTCTCCAAGTTCACTGGGCTGTGTTATATACATCGAATGTGTTTCGCTGTAAAAGCGGTCACCTGAAATAACTGCCGATGCCTCTGCGCCAAGAACGCCGACTTTGTCGTTTTCCGATTCAAAATCCACTTTGATGATCTTTCCGTCAATATCAACGGGCAGCGGATCATGCTCTTCATAAGGCCTTACGGGCACAGTCTTGCCGAAAACGCTTTCATCGGCAATATCATAGGTTATATCCAGTGAGTTCAGCTTTGCGGAGCCGCTGCTCCTGTACGCCTCAAGATCAAACTGCACATCGTAAATAAAGCCAAGATCGAGTCCGGCTGACGACCACGCCTTGAAATGCTCCAAAGCATCTATGGTACCATCTATATGATTACTCTTTCCAAGCTCAAGAGGCTCCCGCCTCGCAACACTCCAGTATATCTTATACTGATTGGACGCATCAAAGCCGGTATTACTGTTTTCCCTGTATATATCGTAGTTAGTACCGTCAACGGTCACGGTAGATATTGCATCTACATTTCCCGGCGGACGCCATGAGCCCCATGCTTCAACAATGTTAAAAAGGGTGTCCGGATGGGTGAACCAGCCCCTGACGCCTACATATTCGCTTCCTCCGGGTGTAATGTCAAGATCGTATCTTACCTTGCATTCCCTGAACTGGTATGCGCTTACTGTGTTCTTTTCAAAAGACTTTCCTTTTGTGACAGCGAAATTATGGATCTCCTCCCAGCTGGCAGTAAAACCGTTAGTATCGGAGTTCTCATATTCGACCGTTCCGGTATAGTTATTATTCCAAACATCGTATACATAACCGTCAACTTCACCTTTATCCATATAATCGGCGGCATTGGCTGTGATAACGCTGTTTGGAATGCTATTGCAGGTATTTGCTCCAAAGAGACATATTCCTGCGGTAATAGCTGAGATCAATTTTATCAGTTGTTTCCTCAAAATCATCACCTCATAAGATAGCCATTCTATAATTGAATTATATTATTAAACGCACTAAGAATCGAGTCTTTTTTCTTATGCATAAATGCAGTTTGTCCAAGACATATGATCCACTCTATTTTTCAAAGAACTTAAAGTACGTTTAAATATATTTATTGTTTCGAGCTCAGTACAGTTCCTCACTGATCATCTTTCTCAGCTCGACCAGATCAAAAGCATCAACTGCACCGTCATAGTTAAGATCGTAATTCTTTCCTTCAAGACTGAGCTTTTCACCGAGAAGGTATTTTTGCAAAAGCTCAATATCTTTGGAACAAAACTTGTCTCGGTTATTCCTCTCAACATATATGCAGCTGTCTTCGAGCTTTATCTCTCCGCCGCCAACGCCGCATATATCGGCATTAAGAGCTACTGTGGTAATAGGACCTGTTATAAGTCCTTCTTTATTCCATGCAATAACAGCATCCGCAAGATACATATACCCTGAACAAATAATACTGTTTTCAGTTTTTTCATGGGCTATGCAGTAATACTTCACGTTCTTTTTTCCGCCGACAGTAACTACATCATCAGTGTACAGCACGTATATATCATATTCCCTGTTTGTGAAATCTTTTGTACCGAGAAATTCCGCATCTTTCGGAACAGCATCATAGTTCACGGAGTCATACACATAGAAATCAATGTACTCCTCACCGTCCTCACCGCGCATCTTGCCCTCTGCACCTATACTGTAATTGCCGTCGGTGCTGACATAAGCCTTGTAGGATATATTGATGAAATCGCCTTTCTCAAGGTCTATCTCCTCTTCCGCCATTTCAAAGGCTCTTCTTTTTCCGAATCTGAAAACCGAATCCTCTGATTCAAGAGAACATTTACCTATGATGTCACCATTCTTTTTCAACGTACATATTCCGCCGTTTTCACCGTAGATTATGCTGCCGCCGTCATATATCGGCGAACAGGTGTTATCCGTTCTGTTGTCTATAACTCTGTCATATGCCGCGTCAGGATCGGAAATACCAATTGCTGCACTAACGAGTGTAAACTCGCCGCTTCCTCCGCCAAATGCTTCAGCAAACGAAAAGATCTCCGTAATACGGTCATCTTTATCGATATAATCCTTCAGCCATGCTTCATAGTGCTTCTGAAGATCCACGCTGCCAAAAGCTCTGTAATAATAATCGTCATGAGTCTCCTGAGTTACACACCATATCTGAGGGCATGTATATGCAAAACACGTCTCATAATCATAATACCTGTAATACAGATCATATTTTACACCGTCTACCTCAGCAGTTCCAAGGGACTTGACCTTAGCTCTGTCGCGTGAACCGTCGATAAAGCTGTCTGAGTTTCTGAACTGAACGATACAGTACTCCATGCCTGTATCATTTGAGAAAAGCGAAACTCCTGCTGCGTAATTATCTCCTGCTTTTATGGAAGTTTCATAGAATACTTTCATGTTATCGTTTTTTTCAAATGTCCTTGCGCTATTATCCCAAATTCCTCTTACGAAAAGGCTGGTGGAACATATACCACCATCATTATTATAGGTACATTCTGCAACTCCGCCGTCACTGACTGTCATACTGCCTTTTCTTGCATCAGTTTTATCAAAAAAGCAATTATAATACTGACCGTCAAGGTAGACTGCCCTTTTGTTCGCACTGTCGTTTTCAACTGTTATGCTCTTCCTGTACGGGACATTGACGATAGCTGATCTCAAAACGGATATATTGCCGTTTTCACTTGTTCCGCGGACATAGAGCCTTGCCTGCTTGTCTATATCGAGCTTGAAATCATTATATCCAAGCTCGCTGCATATCCCTTTGATATCAATTTTTCCCGATATCTCCTTACCGCTGATACTATCGTCACGTACAACATAGATGAGTTCAACAGGCACGTTCTCCTCTTCGGTAATGCTTACATAATAATCAGTACCGTGTACGGAAATCTTTACTGCATCGTCACCTGCATTGAAAATATCAGGTGAATACGATTCAAGCACTCTTATCTCTGCGGATCTTGAAGTTTTCTTGTCATAGCAGCTTATCAGAGCCCCCACAGCATATCCGCTGTCTGCGCCAATTTTCGCCTCATAACTGATATAAGACTGCTTATATTCCCAAAAATCTATCAGTTTATCAGGGCCTATAAGGAACTCTGCCACATTTGTTTTATCCCAACTGCATTTATAGTATCCTCCTACAGGATTATATTCCATCGCTGCGTCGCCTTTATCATCATCAGCTTTCCACACCTGGAACTCCTCGCCGACATAAGGAGCTTTGTATTCCTCCTCAAAATAATCAAGGTTTACAGACACATTATCATCTGTCAGTGCCATGGCATCGTTTTTCCCGACTGCATCAACAGTAGAAACCGCCATTGAAACTGTCGAAACAGTGCAAGCAGTCAGCACTGACAAAAAACGCTTGATCTTTTTGTTCATTCCGTCACTCTCCTTAAACATAATAAACAGATATATATTTATTATACCATTATTTTTATATTGCAGGCAAGTCTTTTTTTGCTGTATTATGTTTAAAATACCTTTAGCTCATAAAAACAGTTAGCTTACTATTCACAGCAATTACATTACGTTTATATATGTTTACTGCTCCAACACGAAACAACCTTAGAATACTATTGATAGGCACATTTTTGCTTGATACAGTTAAAAAGCAATCTCTATGAAGCTGGCTCCTTAAATATCGTTATTCTTATTATTGTTATTTGTGTATATCAGCTACGATGCCATTATAGAAGTGCTTAAAGCTATTGCTGATAATAAGTATGATACGTACAAATCAGTGTGATTGCACAGAAACAGCATAAAAGTTAAAATACCGCTTCAGATAACTGATAAATCCGCATCAAAAGGACCGGGAGCAGACACTGCGGATGCCCGGAGCATTTACAAAAAGCCTATTGAAGCAATACGTGAACTTGATATCTCCAGCTCTTACTTCTACAAGCTATACAACAAAAAAACAGATTAGTGCTCCAGTAATGGAGCACATGCTTTTTATTGACAAGAGTTTATACTTCTGATATTATAAATAAAAGAATAAATTACTTGTTTCCAAAGGACACATTAGGAATATGATTAAAAGAGCTAAATTAACAGATGCCAACACTCTTGCAGCGTTGGCGATACAGATGTGGGCGGAACATGATCCCGATGGATTGACGGAAGAGTTCCGTGAAATAATAAAGGATGAGGATACGGCATGCTTTCTAAAATACATTGACAACAGCCCGATTGCTTTTGCACAATGTCAGCTTCGGCATGATTACGTAGAAGGCACGAGCAGTTCACCTGTCGGATATTTGGAAGGTATATTTGTTACAGAAGGATACCGCAAGAAAGGATATGCTTCGGAACTGTTGACAGAATGTGAGAAGTGGGCAAAAGAGAAAGGCTGTTCGGAGTTTGCCAGTGACTGTGAGCTTGATAACACCGACAGTCTTAGGTTCCATATTGCAACGGGCTTTAAAGAAGCTAACAGGATCATTTGTTTCAATAAAAAACTGTAAGTCAGTTTTTGCAGAACATGGAAATGCATTCATCGTATCGATAAAGGAGGGAGCCTCAAATATGATCACAGTTAATCTTTACTACACAGGGAAAAATGGCAGTGCAAGAGCATTTGCCGCTGAAATGGAATCAACAGGTATAGCCAATGAGATAAGAAATGAACCCGGCAATCTTCGTTATCAGTATTTCTCTCCGCTAAATGATCCGGAAACGGTACTGCTGATCGATTCGTGGACTGATCAGGCGGCAATCGACTCACATCACGCAAGCCCCATGATGCAGAAGATCATGGAACTTCGTGAGAAATATGATCTGCACATGATTGCAGAAAGATTCGTCAGTGAAGAAGTGGGCAGTGACGAGATATTTATCAGGAAATGATAAGTTCTTATAATGAGGGACATAACATATTAGTTTATTCGTAGTAACAAATGCAGATACAAAGGAGTATAGATGTATGGAAGATCATGCAGAATCCTTCAAAAAGAAAAGTTTCCTCAATCTCCTGAAGATGCCAATTGCAGAACTTGAGGATTATTACCGCATAAAAAGGCATCTTGACAGAAATAAGGAAATACGGCATATCGCACTGCGGCGGGCATACAGCAAGATCTTCATTTCTCTGCTTGGTATGGATCGTACGCTGCATAAAAAGAAATATATAATCATCGGTGATAAAAGGCTCCAGACAAACCAAGCTAAGGTTTATGCCTGTACCCATGCCGGAAGTACAGATATTTCTGTTGTCAATGAAGCACTCAAAGATCACTGCTACTGGTTCTGGGGCGACATAGGAGAGTATTACAGGAAAATTGACGGATTGCTTGTATGGTTCAACGGCGCAGTGCTGTTAGACACCCATGACAAACAAGACCGCCGTAATGCACTGAACACCGCGATTAAAGTATTGAAAAAAGGTGGAAACATCCTGATATTTCCGGAAGGTTCATGGAATATCACGGAAAATAAGCCGGTCATGCACCTGTATACTGGTGCTGTTGAAATGGCAATCAAATCCGGTGCGGATATTATTCCCGTTGGTATCGAGATTTATGGTAATACTTTTTATATCAATATCGGCCAAAATATCAGAAGCAGAAATATGGTGACAGATTCAAAACAGAAATTTACTGAGGAGCTTCGCGACGCTATGGCTACTCTCAAATGGGAGATATGGGAGCAGCAAGGACAGTCGAGCCGTACTGCGCTGCCGAACAATATATCCGAACTATGGCATGAACATATCCTCAAAATGTGCGATGAGGTTAATTTCCCGATTGAAGAAGTATACCGCACAATATATGCTTACAAGCCAGATCTTGAACTGAAAAAAGTTAAAAAAGAACTTGCATCACTTGTTCCTTGCAGGGAAAATGCTTTTCTGTTTAACAAGAGAAACCATGATTAGATGAAGACACACAATGAAATGCTGCATTGAACATTATGACCATTGACAGATTGATGTTAATGTATATTTTATAAAATTAAATCATGTATTAAGAACAACAGCTCCCATGTGTGGGAGCTGCTTCTTTCGTATCGTTATACTGCCTTTTAGTCATGTGAATTTAAACTTTTTGTGAACACGAACTGATTTGCCTGTTTATTTTCTTTGATACTTACAATCGTCTTAATATTTAAAAAGTGAGCGGTTCTTGAATAATAGAGACATTGTCGCAGTTGTAATGATACTTTTTATCTGCCAGAACAAGTCCTTCACCGTAATCCACTTGATTAGACTTTACAGTAAAATCACTGAACCAGCCATCTACTACATATATTCTGCGATTTGTATTCTCAGCTCCATAGGGCTGATCCATATAGAGAGTGTTATTCTCAAAAACATGATGATAGCCCCAGCCCTGCACCTGCTCGTGTATCTCAAATGCAGCTGCTATTTTGGGATTGCCGTTTCTGTAACCGGTATTGTCGTGGACATAACAATAGTTGCCCTTGATATCTATGAAGCTTCCTGCATAGTTCTCTCCTGTCATGCCATCGCCATAGAAGATACAGCCGCTTATCTCAGTATCGGTGGTATACTCCTTGACATCTATATGTTCTGCGGCAACATTTTTAAAGGTGCAGTCCGTCACTTTATTATGGTCACATTTGAAGTCAAACTCCGTTTTATCCTTAGAGCTGCCTATATAGACGCCTTCACCGTATCCTGGGGACACAAGACCCGTATCGTGGATATAGCATTTATTGATAGTACCATAAGAGCTTCCGTCACGAACAGCTATTGCCATACCAAGCAACAAAATCAAAATACCCCAATGCTCTGCCAAATATCCGGAAATAGTCATTCTTTTTATCTCCCTCCATTAACGTATTTATATTGTATCAAAACATATTATTGAATACTATATTATAACGTTATTGTATCACAGTTCATCCAAGCATTCAATGGAGTTTTTGTAAATTTTCTAATATTTGAACCTAGTAACAGTCTTCCGCAGCCGCTAATATCAATAGGCAGATAATGCTCCCACTTCATTTTAATAAAAAAACATTCAGTAGCTTATAGACAGCGGACTTATAAAAAATGTTTTCCCCAATACCCTGTAAAATTCGAATAAGCAATACTCTTCTGATACAATTATTGCAAATTAATACAAGCAGGCGCTCAATATATAAATGCCTGCTCTTTGCCAATCTCGTCAAGCAATATATGAGTTCTTAGCATAACTATATAACATACGACAGCTCCCAATCGGGAGCTGTATCGTTTTAAATATATTGTGTCTATTACTTTTTCAGGAGTATATCGAAGTTATGTATTATCATAAGCAGGCACAGCCAAATGAATAACTGCATGAAATGTAAGAAAGGATAACCTGATGCTTTTGTCTGTGGCTTATTACTCTTGTGTCTTGCAATGAACGGACAGACAGGCGTCATGCGTATCGACAAGCTGCCTACCACTCATTCATATCCGTAGCATAATTGAAAATTGCAATACTAAGAAAATCAAGTTTGCAATACAGACAGAAGGCTCAGAAATCACTTATATTGCTGGTCTTTACCGTTATGAGGATCATGGAGGTATGCAGGTACCTATGTTCACTGTGCTCACCAGAGAAGCAGCAGGCACTGTAAGAGATATACATGACCGAATGCCTGTTATACTGGATAAGGATAGTTTACAGGACTGGGTACGTCCTGACGGAGATCACAGTGCTATAGTTGAGAAGGCACTGTCCAATATGGTATTCGATAGAGCAGTTGAGTATCCTCGGTTTCCACCTGAGATCATTACAGCATAGAATAAAAGATCAGCCGCCCTTCGGGGGCGGCAACGCATGAAAGAATATATGTCGCTA
>NZ_CAMKRR010000102.1 GCF_946415235.1 uncultured Ruminococcus sp.
AAATATAATTTTTGCTTATATATGAAAAGCCTGAGAGCTTTTTCACTCTCAGGCTTAATATCAGAATCTGAAATCGCGCTGACCGCCGTTCTTTATGCTGTCAAGGTACTCAATAGCACGCTGACGGCGCTTTTCGTCGGGAACGTTCTGTATCTCCTTGGCAATAAGCGCTTCTCCTACTGCCTTTGTTTCGGGTGAAGCATAGTCCGAGAGGTACTCCTGCAATGTCATAAGAGCGTTAGGGTGACAGCAGTTCTGTATCTGTCCTACCTTGCAAAGTGCCATGAAGCGGTCACCTGTACGTCCCTCACGATAGCAGGCTGTGCAGAATGACGGAATATAGCCTCCATCCATGAGCCATTTTACGACTTCATCGAGCGAACGCTGGTCTGATACGTCAAACTGCTCGGTATCATGCGGACGCTCCTCGGGAGTGTAGCCTGCATAGCCGCCTACGGAGGTTCTTGAACCGCCTGATATCTGTGATACACCGAGACCGAGGACCTTTTCACGACAGGCTTCGCTCTCACGGGTGGAGATTATCATTCCCGTGTACGGAACTGCTATTCTTATACAAGCTACTATCTTAGCAAATGTATCGTCATCAATGCCGTTATCGAAGGCTGTGGGGTCGATATCGGCAGCTCTTCTGAGTCTCGGAACACTAATAGTATGAGGGCCTACGCCGTGAACAGCCTCGAGGTGCTCGGCGTGCATGAGAAGTCCCGCAAATTCATATCTGTACTTGTCGAGTCCGAAGAGAACGCCGAGACCTACGTCGTCTATGCCTCCCTCCATAGCTCTGTCCATAGCCTCTGTGTGATATGCATAGTTGTGCTTGGGTCCTGCGGGATGAAGCACCTCATAGCTTGCCTTGTGGTATGTCTCCTGGAAGAGGATATAAGTACCGATGCCCGCTTCCTTGAGCTTGCGGTAGTTCTCAACGGTTGTAGCAGCGATATTTACGTTTACACGGCGGATAGCTCCGTTCTTGTGCTTGATCGAGTAGATCGTATTGATACATTCGAGGATGTATTCGATAGGATTGTTTACAGGGTCCTCTCCCGACTCAATAGCAAGACGCTTGTGTCCCATATCCTGAAGCGCAATGACCTCCTGACGCACTTCCTCCTGAGTGAGCTTCTTGCGTGGGATCTCCTTGTTCTGCATATGATACGGACAGTATACGCACTTGTTTACACAGTAGTTGGAAAGATAAAGCGGTGCGAACATTACTATTCTGTTGCCGTAAAATGCCTGCTTTATCTCCTTTGCAAGCTCATACATCTTCTCGGTCATTTCAGGGATATCACAGGCAAGAAGTACGCTTGCCTCACGGTGTGAAAGTCCTGCACATTCAACTCCCCTGCCTGTTTTCTTAGGTCTTGCCTTTTCAAGTATCTGCTCGATAAGCTCGCGGTTATGCTTGTTCTTATCGGCGTACTCCAAAGTTGCAAGTATCTCCTCGTCATTTATAAAATCGTCCGCATTCATAGACTTAACATCATACATATATATATTTCCTCCTGTACTTATTTCGCCTTACATGACATTGTTTTTACTTCAAGTTTATACACCGCGGTACGGCTCAGAACTTCATCGCTGTACGCAAGCCCCGTCCTGCCTGCTGCCTGCTTCATCACATATTCAAGAGCAGCTTTCTTTTCGTCAGAGCCATCTATCAGGGAAAGAACTCCTGTACCGATAACGCTCATAAACCTCGCAGAGTGACCGCAGGCTGTGTCAGCTCCTATAAGCTCATACCTGCCGTCTATTTCAAAGCCCACGGACGGTACGCTATGGGCAAGCTCGTACTTTCTTCCTGCCGCAGCACCGTGAAAATAGAAGGTATATCTACCGTCAGCCTCAGAATATCCGTAGTTTACAGGCACGATATAGACCTCACCATTGTCATTGAAGCCTACACGAAGTATCTTCTCTCCCGAAATAAACTGCCTGACAGCTGTTTCGTCGGTTATTTTCCTGTCATTTCTTCTCATGAAGCTCACCTATTACTTCTTTGAAATAGCAGCCTTGACGGAAACGCCCTGTATCTGTCCGAGTCTGCCCGTGAGACTGCTTATGACGTCGGGTTCGGCGTCAAGCGCCACTGATATGAGTGATATGCCTCTTTCCTTATATGGCAGACCCATTCGCCCGATGATTATATCGCTGTAGTCGTGAAGAACACTGTTGACCTCCACGGAAGCTGACTGTTCATCAATCACGATTGCTGCTACCGCTATCCTTTTACTTTCCATTTCTCCTCCTTTGCAGGCAGAAAAGCAGTCAATAAAAAATCCGCCCAGACGGACGGACAGTATCTGCATATGATATTGCTCAACTGCTGTCCGAAAACAGAGTTCTCACCCTGCTGCCCGATAACAATAATTATTTTATCAGCCAAAAGCAGAATAAATCCTGCTTTCCGCTGTTATTATCATACCACATTGTTATAATATTGTCAATTTTTTGTTGTTAGCAACCGATAACATAAAGCTTCTGCTGATTTTTGTTTATCTTATACAATCAGATAATTGTATTTTAAAAAAATTATATAATTTTTAAAAAATCACTGGACAAATCTTTGTATTTGTGTTATACTGTTTTTAGATTTATTTTTGAGGTGATCATCAATGGGTTTATTCTCATTTTTCCAGGGCGGAGCTAAATATTTCGATAAAAAGATAGAGCCTAAGTGCGATTACTGTATGTACGGTAAGAGAACCAAGGACGGCAACAGAGTCCTTTGTGAAAAAAGAGGTCTCGTTGAACAGAATTATTCATGCAAAGCTTTTATATATTCTCCTCTGAAGAGGATCCCTGTAAAACAGCTCAGATTTGTCGGAAGTATTGCCGATGATGAGCTTTTTATCGAATCTAAGGGCGATATTGCCGAAAAGCAGGAATCTGAACAGAAAAACGAAAAGAAAGCAAACGGCAAGTCCGATAATAAAACCGAAAACAAGGCTGCTGCAAAGCCCGAGGAAGCTCAGAATGAGGCTCCAAAGGAAGCTGAGAAGCAGGAAAACAGCGATGCTGCAGATCTGGCTCCGGACGCTGCTCCCGCAGCTCCTGCTCAGGAAGCAAGTGAACAGCAAGCTCCCGTCCAGCCTGCTCCCGTACAGTCCCCTGCTCCGCAGGCAGACGCACCAAAGCCTGCTGCACCTGTACAGAATATACCTGCTGTCGCAAAGCCTGTACAGCCTACTGACACACCAAGAGCGTGACTTTCAGAATGAATTATTAACGAGGAGTGTTCTGCACTCCTCTTTTTATTTCTCCTCATTTACTTGACAAAGCTATGGTTATCATGTATAATAATTATTGTTGCAGTTATCTCACTCGTTTTCTATCATCAGTCTCAGATAAGGTGTTTTTTGGATTTAGAACAGGAATACGGTAAAAAAAGGATATCGTTCAAAAGATGTCAGAGATGCTATAATATCATCGCAATATTCTATATGGCAGCTTTCGGTGGTATTGCTTTTTGTGAATTATACTCAGGAGTAGCCGGAGGATCGTCAGCTTCATTGATTGGTTTTCTTATCAGTGCAGCAACTCTTGCTGCAGGCTATGGCGGTGTATATGTCCATAGAGATATCCTGACTATAGTTGCACCTTTTCTTGCTTCGGTAAATTCATTCTTTTTTCAATCGTTAGTTTTTTTATACCTGTTTGTATCCTATGTTCGGTAGTGAATATTTTGGCCAACAGAAAGTACCGCTGGCTGGAACAGCAGGACGGATTTCCGTATTTTAACGTCCGTTTCAAATATCAGGAAATAGACAGTTCACAGTGGAATATCAAGGATCCGTATACCCAATCCTTTGAGAAGCTGAAAAAACAAGATAACAACAACGGTTAGATGGATGAACTCTGATCTGTACGTACTTAAGCGGATGTTGTAAAATCGGCAGATACGTTAGATTTCGTTCGCGCTACGTCATTGGTTTATAAAACTGTCCACTGTCGGCAGTCAAAATTGACAGCAAAATTTAATATGCGGGTGTGGTGAAATTGGCAGACACGTCAGATTTAGGTTCTGATGCCGTAAGGTGTGCAGGTTCAAGTCCTGTCACCCGCACCATAATGAGACGTCACAATGGAGATAGTATTCATTTGACGTTAGTGAAAAGCATCCCTATTTATAGGGGTGTTTTTCTTTTTGTCCCTACACAAGCAAGCGACGATTACCTTATTACTTAGTTGCCTAAGTTTAACCAAACCTAAGCATATAGACGACTTCATCCTTGCCTCACCCACTCTCACCATCAACTCATACTCCAACACCCGCAACTCACCATACATAAAAATCAGACAGTCTTAACTGTCTGATTTTTTGTTAACTTATTTTCGAAATATTGTAGTACTAAATTGTTTAGCCACTACTTCAATTCAGTAAGGTGAATTTTTATCCAAATACGCCCCGATATTTATGATGTCTTAATCCGAACCATTGATACTGTAATCGAGCGATTGATTGATCAAGTTCACGACATAGTCACGATCTTTGCCGTTAAATATCTTAATCCTGACGTGGCCGGTTCCCCAGCTACCCTTATCTGTTATATTCTCGGTTACATTCTTTGGGTCAACTATATTCTCATATGGTATATCCAATATCACGTTTAAGGAGTTTTTATAGATAATTATCTCGGCAAAATTTGTATAATCGTATTTATAGCCTATGTAGTGCTTTGTAATTGTCTTAGTGACGTCTTTATTGAGCTGTAATATAGCTTGATCTAATGCTTCGTATATCGCCTCAATATCGTCTCTCATTTCAGGCATATGTGCTATGTCTTCATAGACGACTCTTTCCTGCCTATAGTGAGTCTTATACGGTTTCAATTCGTCTTCTGTTAATTTTGGATAAGCCCAGATTTCAAGTGCTTGTTTAGCCAACTTTTCGGAGCGCTGATTAATATTATCTATCGTCCAAGATTCGCGCTCTTTATGATTTTCGTCGTAAACTATATCATTGCTAAGACGGTAATTACTGAACTTAATTCCGCCTTCAACTTCCAACTTCTTTTTGAATGGATAGTCTTGCATCTGCGAGTTGTATACGCCCTTAGTAATCGTAAGGTTGCCTATACGGTGCATATTAGATTTTTGTAGCTCGTTCCAGTTTTCTCCAAGCACTTCCTGCCACCAAGGTTTTAGCACCTCAGTTTCAGGCAGGATATGTTCAATAGATATATCCGTACCGTCAACAACAACTTTATTAAGATGATTATTATTTTCGAGCTTTTCGAGAGTGTAGTTTTTGAGCCTAGTGGTATAAATATCTTTTTCAGAGAAGGCTTTAGCGAAGTCTTCGTCATTAGGAAATTGCTTATAGCTGCCAAGTAGTATTAATGTCGCCAAGACACTGTTCTTATAATCCTGTTTCTTAATTGAGTTGTATAGAACAGCAAAAGTTTTATTTAGGGAATTGGTTGGAATTCCTACAATATACCGACGATAGACATAGGAATTGACAGCTTTTACGATTTCAATAAAATCATCTTTTGTTAACTTGAACTGGCCAGTTTCTTGCGCTTCTTCGTAATCGCCATAGACTTGCATGAGGAAAGGATTAGCAGTATCTACGCGCTGAACTTTTAGCTCTTGCCATAGCTCATTTAAGTCTTTGTCGTCATCCTTGCAAAGAGCAATCTTGCAATAATACTTTGAATACTTTCTCAGATTTTTTAGGATATCTTCTTTTGTTATTTTTTTATCTTCATAGAACTGTTTAAACTCGCTATAACCAGAGTCTAGTCTCACAATTCTTTTTTCGAGCATTGTAATGTAGTCACGGAGGAAATAGTCAAAACGCTCGGAAAAGCCTTCTTTACCAAAGGCGAGCTCAATTGGTCTCCAATAATCATCATATAACTTTCGTTGCTGCTCAGTATTAGAATCTAGGAGAAGGAAATTTCTGAGCAGATCACCCTGACTCAAATCCATACCAGTTGAATTCATGCTTTCGAAGATAATTTGCGGATTATCGACTCCTTTGCTTAGGCCAATATAAACAAGATCAAGCTTATTTATACCGACATATATCTTTTTTGCGAGTTCAATATCGTCTCCAAGGTAGTCACAGAAGAGCTGAAAATTTTCAATCATGCGTGTCGATACATTTTGCAGATCGTCTTCTCGATGATTAATTAGTGCGAAATAAGTATCCTTATCCTCGTCAGTGGGTACAAGTTTATATCTATCCTCATTATTAAAGCCATCGTTTATAAGGAAATTCTTTTTGATTGAATCAACAGTTTTAGCGTAGCTATTTCCAAGATCGGTGCCTTGATTCTTTTTTGCCTGAGATTCGTATAGGCGGCAAATTGCAATCATTAAGAGCGATAATGTCGTTATGCGCTGCTGCCCATCAATTATAATTTCTTCTTTTATTTCACCAGGCAGATCGATATCTGTAAGCTTATAGCACACCACCGAGCCGATAAAATGTCCAGAAGAGCCATCTTTATCTGCTAATTTTTTGATATCCTCCCACAATGTAGTACATTGCGTATCGCTCCAGTTATATTTTCTTTGGTAAACAGGAATCGAGAACTTTCTATCTACTTGGGATAGTAATTTATCAAATCTAGTCTCGTTTGCCTTCATGTTATTACCTCCAAACTCCTAATTCTTCTTCTATTTTTCTACTAAACGCCTTGACATTAACGTTCCCGAGTTTTTAGTCGCTGCCTGTATACATTTTTGTAAAATAGCATATATCTATTTTTCATGTAGAATTTACAGTATTCTTTTGGGCTATATGAACATTTTTTCAAGCATTGCCTTCTTAAGCCTTTTAAGCGTATTACACTTACACCGATGAAGGGAGATAAGATTGTCAAGTTGTCCTAAATACTCACCAATTTTATTTTGTTCTTCGTAGCTTGGAATAGAAAATGTCAGGTTGTTTAATGCTCCAAAATTAACTGCAGGCATGGATGTCGAAGCACTCATTTCTTTCAACATTTTATTAAAATCCGTTCCCGAAAACTGTTGGAATAAAAACATATTACATGCTTTGAATAATGGCTCTGCCTTAAACAAATTATTGGCAATCACGCCATTATACCCATATCCTATGGTCCCCACAGCCCCATAACGAACAAAGAAAATATCATCAGTTTTTACTCTTCCTTTGCCTGTTGGATTATAGACATATCTTGGTGGTTCACCCTCTTGCGTAACATCTATAATTCTTATAAATTGTTCCGTATTTTCCAGCTGTTCAGCAAATTGCCCCTCTACAGGGACCTGCAATCCTTGCGATAATTTGAATTCATCTCCAAACTTACGCTGTTCCCAAGCGTCAGTAAAACCTTCGAAACGCACTTCAGGATAAAGGCATCCGTTTTGAGGAAACATTTTATCTAGCATGGACTTCTTGATATTTTGAAGCTTTTCATACTTACACCGATGAAGGGAGATAAGATTGTCAAGTTGTCCTAAATACTCACCAATTTTATTTTGTTCTTCGTAGCTTGGAATAGAAAATGTCAGGTTGTTTAATGCTCCAAAATTAACTGCAGGCATGGATGTCGAAGCACTCATTTCTTTCAACATTTTATTAAAATCCGTTCCCGAAAACTGTTGGAATAAAAACATATTACATGCTTTGAATAATGGCTCTGCCTTAAACAAATTATTGGCAATCACGCCATTATACCCATATCCTATGGTCCCCACAGCCCCATAACGAACAAAGAAAATATCATCAGTTTTTACTCTTCCTTTGCCTGTTGGATTATAGACATATCTTGGTGGTTCACCCTCTTGCGTAACATCTATAATTCTTATAAATTGTTCCGTATTTTCCAGCTGTTCAGCAAATTGCCCCTCTACAGGGACCTGCAATCCTTGCGATAATTTGAATTCATCTCCAAACTTACGCTGTTCCCAAGCGTCAGTAAAACCATCAAATCTTATTTGTGGAAAGTTATAAGAAACATGAGCCTCCATATGGTGCGATTATATCATATAGAGGCTCGCTTTTCTTTAGCAACTATGCTTAATCGTCAAATAGCTAGTAATACTAGTCTATATCGAAATCTTTAATCAAGATGAATTGCCTGAGAAGTTTATCGACTTTCAGTTTGACCTTGATCCTTTTTACGGGTGCACCTTCAACTTTTTCAAAATATGCTTGTGCTGTCGGAATATCCACAGTCGCAAGAAGCTTATCGAAAAGGCCAAATTCATTTAAGTTATCACTCGTAACATGCCTTTCCATAAAGTTCCTTAAAGCTTCTTCATTAATACCAATAGCGACTGCAAATCTATGAACCCTATCATTATGAGCCTCAATAGCATATTCGTTAATATAATCAGAAAGACTTTTAGTGTCTTCGATCTTAATATTTCCTTTTTGAATATCTAAAAGAAGCATATTGGCATACTTTTGTTCTTCCTGAGTCAAAATAGAAAATGACTTATGGAGCTCGTTAAGTATAGCTTCCGTCTCGTTAATAGCCTCAAGCTGATTATAAATAATGGCTTTAAAAAGGCTTCAATTATTTGCAGGGATTTAGAAACAAAACAATATTTACTAGAAATAGTAGCAAAGCTCAATATGCCCGATCTTGATGTCATGCTTTATACCACATATGAAGCGAAGGGCTTAGAGTTTGATGCGGTCATAGTAATTGATACGTATAAGCAAGACGAAAAAGAGCTATTATATACAGCGTGTACTCGTGCACAGCATCAGCTAATCGTGTTTAAGACCAATAGTAAATAATTAGTTAATGGTAAAATTAAATTATGAACTACGATATTTTAAAAGTATCAAATTATCGTATGCTAATTAAAAAATACCCTTATGGCGCTGTCAAAAAGCGAATAATAGATAATAAGGTAATAACGATTCCCGATGGCTCAGTCCAGCCTAAATACGGTTCAAATTTAGCAGCAATAAAGAATATTATCGCATACGGTTGCAAAATAGGAATATTAAAAGCAACGGATGAAGCTAACGAGTATATAGTAGTTGAGTACAATAATGAAACTCTTTTCAAGTTCTTTAAATATAGACCTCCGGTTGGACTAAGCGGTAGGAAACGCCGTGGAGGGGCAATTAAAATAATAAAGCCTGCAAAATAATTTATAGTGGACCTAATCCACGATATCTGTTTTCTTATATAGGAGAATACGTTATTGGTGGATGTGTTCGGGATTGCGAGATAGAAGAGGGGTTATATGCCGTAAAATTCAGAGACTGCGAAGAAGTAGTTGAATTTAACTAATAATCATATATTCAGTAGTAAAAGCTAACAAAAGTAAGTACCTCAATCTTTTATTAATAAAAACGTTTAGAGATTTTAAAGTGACAACAGTAAAGCCCAATACCACAAACAAAAGAAAAACAAAGATTATTCTAGCTACAATTACCGGAATCGTAATTGCTTGCAGTTTTATTCCGTTCAAAAAGGAAGTGTGGCGCAATAATCCGCCGAAAGAGTTTGGCGTATTTGAGTTTATAAAAACACCATTCGTTATAACCGATTATGATTGTGTCGACAATTGGAGATGTCAGGAATACCATGCATACAAAGTAGATGCAATGGTTCTGTCCAATTATGGCTGCGTAGGAGAAAATAATTACTCTAGTTCATGTAACTACTTCTATATCTCAAAAAGCAGAAAGCTATATTCATCTCCAGAAGATGCGTATTTTGATAGGACACAAAAAAGCGACACAGTCATAGAGTATAAAGACGGCGATTTCGAGCCATACATTACCCTCGTCGAAACAAATGATTGTTATATATTCGGATTATATTGCCCAGACGACATAGATTACAGGCATCAAAATTTCACAATCACAACAAATAGAAAACAGACCGCAATAAAGTATACGACTGAATGCTCGAGTATCTCAGATGACAAAAAAGGAGATTACTCAACCAAGTGCAGCTATACGAATCCACAAACAACACGTATAGATTTCGCTTTATAAATAATTACTTTTTTATTTTTTAAGCTATAGCAACAGTAGTTGCCGGAAAGCCAATAAATATAGCCGCTAGCTATAACAAATGCAGTAGCAGTATCACCAGAAGATAGCTTATTTACATGTAGGTACCGCAGTATCTGTGGATAGTGTTTCCGAACTTAGCACGGACACCGCTCCTGAGTCTGCTCTCGAGAAGCACCTGTGCCTGATCGAATGTCTCGCGGTCGATTATCGCAGGCATGAAGTTTTCGTGTCGGTACCGTTCCTCGGGCGGAATGACGTCCACGGTCTTATATATCTTCGATGTCACAGTCTTGTGGTTGACGAGCGTTCCTGTGTACGCCTCGTTCTGGATTATACGCTTGACCGAGGTCTGCACCCACAGGAACTTTCTCGCAGCCTCAGTATGTCGCGGATTCTTCGCCTGATATTTCGTAGCCGTGCTGCTCGGCGTAGTCCACGAGTATCTGCCGCTGATTCTGAAGACTGTTCATCTCAGCGTCCTCGTCGCGTGACTGTCTGTAATATAACCATGCTTTCATTTTTATACCTCCATTCGTATTGGCAGTCGCAGCACCTCGGTTGGTGCTACGACACACCATACCACAGACCTCCTCAGAAGTCTACTG
>NZ_CAMKRR010000103.1 GCF_946415235.1 uncultured Ruminococcus sp.
GAACATTACTATGCTGCGTCCCTCCATTTTAGCCGGCTTATCCACAGTGCCTGCCTCAGAAACTGCTTCCTTGAAGCGATCAAGCAGCTCGCTTCCAAGTTCGGGATGTGCAATAGCTCTTTTGCGGAATCTAACCGATACCTTGAGTTTATCGCCGCCCTGTAAAAACTTTACAGCCTGATTTACCTTCGTTTCAAAGTCATGAGTATCTATTGTGGAGAACATTCTGATCTCCTTGATAGAAACTACCTTCTGATTTTTTCTTGCTTCCTTCTCACGCTTAGCCTGCTCGAAGCAATACTTTCCGTAGTCCATAACGCGGCATACGGGCGGTGTTGCCTGCGGAGCGATCTTAACGAGATCCAGATCCTGATCGAAGGCTATCTGCTGAGCCTCTTTGGCGGATAATACGCCGAGCTTTTTACCGTCAGCGTCGATTACGAGTACTTCCTTGTCTCTTATCTCTTCGTTGATCTGCAGTTCCTGTTTGCTAATAGTCAAGCACCTCCAAGCAAAATAATTTAAAAACAAAAATGAGTGCAGAAATTATCCGCACTCACCAATACACATTGAATATACCAAAGCTGCCGCAAGAACAGCCCGATAGCTCACTACATATTGACCGTTTCAGCATAGCCCGACGGTGAGAACGCATAGTTCTGCTTTGTTTACTCAATAATTATATACTCATTTCCGTAAATTGTCAAGGCACTTCTTCATTTTTGTCATTTTGCACAGTATCGCCCTTCAGCAGCCCGCGCATTTTATCCCATATTGCAAATCTGACCCTGTATTTTTTCGGATGCTTAAGTATATCGAGCTCCTTTCCGTCGAAATGCTTATCTTCTTCTGTTTTGTCCACCTCAACGGTACCAACTGCTTTATCGGCATCGTTCGCAGCTTCACAGGCAGCGGGCAGACACAGAGGCGGGTACATCACACACCACCAGTTATGCCCCTCCGCTTTGCCTATTTTTATGCGAAGCGCTTTGTACCGTCCCGCAGGCATGGTAATATCACCGTAGGTACGCTCGTCAAAATCCGTATCAGCAAGCTCTGCCGTCACCTCGTCCGTACAGCCGCTGCGCCTGAGGACTCTTTCAGCCATGCGCTCAATATCTTTTATCTTTTCCGAAGCTACAGCTTCCGCCTCCGCAAGATCGGAAGCTCCGCCGAAAATACCGCTTTTAAGCAGCTCGTCACGCACCCTGAGCTTTAACTGCTGATCCCTTTCGCTGTCGGAATTTGCAAGTATATGCAGACGCAGTACGCTGCCTCGAAGCTCGTCAAGCTTGCGTCCGTCGTGAATAAAGCTGCCGATGTTTGAAATAAGTATGGTCAGTATAAGTCCCGCCGCCATTACAGGCCATGAAAGCTTTTTCATGAATATCACCTCATGACCTATCATTGACAGCTTTTGCCTGCTTTATACCGCAGGAACAGTTTCTTTTCCGAGTATCGCCATAAACTCCTCACCCGTGATAGTTTCCTTATCAAGGAGGAAGTGTGCAAGCTCATGGAGCTTTTCGCTGTTTTCCGAAAGTATCTGCAAAGCCTTTGCGTGAGCTTTTTTCACGATATTATTGACTTCCTCGTCTATCTTTGCCGCAGTTTCCGGCGAACAAGCCAGCGAAGCGTCTCCGCCGAGGTACTTGTTGCTGACAGTTTCAAGGGCTATCATGTCAAAACTGCTGCTCATGCCATAACGTGTTACCATCGCCCTTGCAAGCTGAGTAGCCTTTTCGATATCGTTTGAAGCTCCCGAGGTACAGGTGTTGAAAATAAGCTCTTCCGCCGATCTTCCGCCTGTGAGAGTTGCCAGCTTTGAAAGCGCTTCTTCTTTTGAGAGAAGGAATTTCTCGTCCTCGTCCACCTGCATGGTATAGCCGAGTGCCCCCGAGGTTCGCGGTATGATAGTTATCTTATGTACGGGAGCGGAATATTTTTGCTTCGCCGCAACAAGGGCATGACCTATCTCGTGATAGGCGATTATTTCCTTTTCCTTCTGGGAAATAACTGCATTCTTGCGCTGATAGCCTGCAATTACGACTTCAACGCTCTCCTCAAGGTCAGACTGGTCAACGGAGCTCCTGCCGCTGCGGACAGCTCTCAGAGCGGCTTCGTTGATAATATTTGCGAGCTCCGCACCCGAAGCGCCCGCCGTCGCCCGTGCTATGGCATTGAAATCAATATTTTCACTGAGTTTTATCTTCTTTGCATGGACCTTCAGAACAGCTTCCCTGCCTGCAAGGTCGGGGAGCTCAACAGGTATGCGCCTGTCAAAACGTCCGGGACGGAGCAATGCGGGATCAAGGGACTCGGGGCGGTTGGTAGCTGCAAGGATAACTACGCCTTTTTTGCCGTCAAATCCGTCCATTTCCGTAAGCAGCTGATTCAAAGTCTGCTCACGCTCATCGTTTCCGCCTATCTGTCCGTCACGCTTCTTGCCTATGGTGTCGATCTCATCGATGAATACGATACACGGAGCTTTTGCGGTAGCCTGACTGAACAGGTCACGCACCTTTGCAGCTCCCATACCTACAAACATTTCCACAAACTCGGAGCCCGAGATCGAGAAAAACGGTACTTCCGCCTCGCCTGCAACAGCCTGTGCCAGCAGAGTTTTACCCGTACCGGGAGGGCCTACAAGAAGAGCTCCCTTTGGCAGATCAGCGCCTATTTCAGCATACTTATCGGGATTGTGAAGGAAATCAACTATCTCCGCAAGAGCTTCTTTGGCTTCATCCTGCCCCGCAACGTCATCAAATGTCTTTCCCGTCTGAGCCTTAACGTATATCTTTGCGTTGCTTTTGCCGAATGACATGGCATTGCCGAGACCGCCCATACGCTTTCCGATGCTTTTGAATATCAGATTCCATACAACTACCATGAAAAGTATGGGGATTATCCAGCCGAGGAGAAAATCCCTCAGCGGGCTCTGCTCCTGTATACTGCCTGCGAACTCAACTTCCTTCTGCTCATGCAGACGGGAAACAAGGTCGGGATCATAGATACGTGCGGTACTGTAAGCCTGTTCCCTGCCGTCCGCATCTTTAACGGTGAATTTTATCTCCGTATCCTCTATCTGGACCTTTCCCACATTTCCCTCGTCTACCTGATCGAGGAAAAAGCTGTAATCCGCGTCCTTTATGGCTGCCTTATTGAGCATAGGCATTATCATAGAGTTAAAGAACATGAGCAGCAGCAGACATATGACTATGTATATTGCATACTGCTTCCTTGGATTTTTTTCTTCATTCATTAATGGTCATCTCCTATATCAAGTATGATAAAATTATAACATATAGTTCCGCTAAATACAACAGACAAATTGTGACAGAAATGAAAGTTGCGTGAAAAAAGCTCTGCACGATGCCGTGCAGAGCTTTTATAGCTTAGAATGTTTTTATAATGCCAAGAAGGAACTGCTGGATCTTGAGTGCATCGTTTGATGTAAGTCCTGCTGCGTCCTTGTCAACATCGCCGTTTGCTGCGCCCTGAGAAGTGATGTGCTTGTCAGATGTTCCGCTGAGTCCGTACTTGTTAGGATTAGCAAGAGCCTGCATGATGAGTACTGCGTCTGCCATATCAACAGTTTCGTCGCAGTTAGCGTCACCTGCCAGTGTTACCTTTACATCCCCCTGTGCTACTGTTCCGGGTATCTGCGGATTATCGGTCGTAGTAGTTGTTGTAGTTGTTGTCTTTTCTGTAGAAGTAGTTGTAGTGGTCTTGTTGTCCTTTGTTGTTGTGGAAGTTGTAGTAGTTGTTGTGGTTGTCTTTGATGTGGTCGTAGTAGTCGTTGTAGTCTTAGGCTTTGTTGTGGTAGTCTCCTTCGGCTTCTCCTCAACAGTTGTTCCGTCAGGCTCGATACCGCCTACGAGAACGCCGTTATCGTAGATACAGATGTGATCTGTACGTGTCTCCGGCGGATCGTCAACAGCGAAGAAGTCCTCGCTCTTGCCTATCTTGAGTCCCTCGTAGCTCCAGTCGTTTGAAGGATCCCATGTATCACCGTAGTACATACCGAGGTCAAACTGGTACTTCTTGCCTGAGTTTGCAATAACGTATCCGTCCCATGTGATCTCAACGTAGTATGTATCAGCTACCTTGTCGTACTTGAAAGGACCTGTGAGAACGCCGTCAGCTCCCTCACCGTCTTCTGTGTATGCCTGATCGTAGAGCTCGCGGACCTCACCGAGTCCGTCAATGCCCTTTGCCATTTCCTTTATGTTGAAGAAGTAGCGTACTGAAATATTCTTTGAAGGCTTGCTTTCGCCTGTGAGTACCTTGAAGGATACCTGTGTTGTACCTGAACCGTCACCATTGAGGTTTGGCTTGTCTACGCCGACAGCCTCGATCCAGTAACCGCTTCCGCCGCCTTCGCCGTTGGCGCTGCCGTAAACTCTCTTCTCGTCCTCAGGCGGGAAGTCGGGAGTTACAGCCATTTCGGGTGTGCCGTAAAGTGCATAGAGACCTGCTGCTGCGCCCGGGAGACAAGCGTTGTAGTCGATAGTTACCTCGTTCTCTACCCAGTCGTTGGTGCTGTCGCTGTGGCCGTCGCTTCCGTCAGGACCGCCTGCAAGAGCGCCCCAGAGGATGTGCTTCTGCTCACGTGCATCCTCAGCCATGAGAAGTCCCGAAGCTGCACGGTGGTGAGGATTCTTTACGGCTGTATCATTATAGCCGACAATGAATGCTCTCGGACCGTGTGTTCCGTTTCTGCCTGCGAGAACAGTCTGCTTTGAGGTTTCCTTGTATGTGATATCGTTCTGACCGAGAACGTAATCCATCTGCTTCTTAGCCCACTCGCTCCACTCGCTGGGCTGACCGTTGTTCTTGTACTTGTCATAAACAAGGCAGATCAGCTGCATAGCGGTGTTGTAACGGCAGCTTCCCCACTGGTTGAGGTAAGCAAAGCCGCCCTTAGTCTCGAGCTGCTTCCATGTCTTGAGGCACTTGCCTACACAGTCATCGTCCCAGAAATCATCGAAAACGTACTGGTTCTTGCCCTGTGCGTCTCTTATCTTCTGAACGAGGTCGAGCTCGGGGTGCTCCTGATTGATGGCAGCCCAGAGAACGCCTGCGCCGCTCCACATATCGTTCCAGCAGTAGCACCAGCCCGAAGGAGCATAGTAATCGAATATCTCAACGGCGTAATCAAATACGCTCTCATCACCTGTTGCACGGTACATCCATGCAGCAGCCCAGCAGTAGTCGTCCTCCCACTTTGTTGAGCCGTAGAAAGCTCCGGGGCCGTCTGCGTTATCTGAAAGCTCCTTTTCATTGTCGTTTGCGAACTTCCAGAGAGCCTTTGCATAGTCAAGTGACTTTTCGGCATACTCCTCATCTGTATCCTTGAAGTTAAGGTAGTTTATAGCAAGAGCTGCACAGGCAGAAACAACATAGTCTGTCTGAGGCTTGTCTGCTGTGAGGAAGAATGCGGGACGGGGCATGGTGTCTACCTCGGGGCTGTTCCAGATAGCGTGGTCGATATTACCGTCGCCTACCTGATAGCAGTGAGCGATAACAGTGCCGTCCTTATCGCGGAAAGTACACTTCATGAGGTAATCGTTGAAGTGGCGGAGAATAGTCTCCATATGGTCGTCCTGACCGAGCTTCTTGAATACGTCGCGGAACTCATAGTAATCCCAGCCGAGAGTAGCAGCGGAATAGTTCTCGGGCATACCGAATTCAACGTGGTCGCCTGCATCGTGGAAGCCGCCTGCAACGTCGATAGTGCCGTCGCCGTCAGGGTCGAGAACATCCTTGTACTTCTCCATGAATGCTGCTGAAAGGTTAGTGCCGCCCTTGCTCTGCTTGTTTGTCTCCTTGTCCCATGGGATCATAGGAACATGAGCATCATAGGTATGGCAGTCGCCGCGCCATGAAAGACGGCTGTCTCTTTCGGCAGTATCGCCGCACATATTTGCATCATAGAAATAGAGCGAGTACTGAAGTGCACGGGCGTAGTCGATATCAAGACCCGAGTCGTTGACGACTTCGCTGATAGGTGCACAGAACTGCTGCTCTTCAGCCTCATCAGCCGCCTGTATAGGTGTAACAGACAGGCTCAGTGAAGCTGCCGCAGTAACGATGCTCATTACTGCCGCGGTGAATTTTTTGTGATCCATCATATTTTCCTCCCTTTTTAATGATGTGATTCAATTGAATGCAAATGATTTATTATTCCCACTTCGCAAGACCGAGGAGATATTTCTGTATCTCCAGCGCATCGTTTGAAGTAAGACCTTTACTGCTTGTATCAACGTCACCGTTTGACTGACCCTGCACTGTCATGTGCAGCGGATCAGTACCTTTCACGCCGTATTTGTCAGGATTTGCCAGTGCCTGCATGATCAGAACCGCGTCGGACATATCAACATTTCCGTCGCAGTTGGCGTCGCCCTTTTTGTAGTTTTCCGAAGCGCCGGAAGCCGTTTCGGCGGGCTTTGTAACGGTGGTCGCTGTTACAGCAGTTTTTGCCGTAGTAGTGGTAGTTGTCGCGGAAGATGCAGACGAAGTCGCCGTCACAGAGGTCGTCGTGGTCTCTGCGGGCTTAGTGGTCGTAGTGACCGTAACGTTGACATCTTCGCCTCCGTTTATGGGATAGCTTTTGAGGTCGGGCAGTTCATCGAGGGTTATACAGTAATCGCTGTTGTATACCTCGATAAGGTTGTCCACGGGATTATTCTGCTCGCTGGTGAGATAATTCATGTACCACGGGCAGAAATAAAGCCATGCTGCCTTGTCATTGACAAGATTTTCAAGGGACGGTATGGAATCGTTCTCGGACATTGTCACCATCTTCTGACCGTCCGTGCTCTGTACCAGACTGTAGAATGTCGATGATATAGAGCTGAGATTAGGAAGTCCGTCCATGCAGTTGTACTTGTCGCAGCCTATGATATCCACAACATCGTCTCCGGGATACCAGTCGGCAGCTTCGGGCGAGGTAGAGCCCGTCCATATCCATATGAGATTATCGAGCCCGTACTCGTTGGTGAGCTTGTCATAGAGCAGACGGTAGAGCTTTTTACAGGGCTCTGCGCCCTCGGCTCCCCACCAGAACCATGCGCCCTCCGCTTCGTGGAGAGGTCTCCACAGCACAGGCACATCAGCGTCCTTCAGTTTTTTCAGCTCGCCCGCAATAAGCTCGATATCAGCCATAATGACCTTATTTTCCCATGTGCCCTCCTCGAGAGCCTTTGTGATACTGAAAGTGGTGAACTTCGGGTTTGCCGACTCAACATAGAATGCGATATCGGAGCTTCCCTCCTCGCAGGGCACGTTCCAGTGCCACGAAACAGTGGCGATGCCGTGGTACTTGTTCACCCACTCGATAACACGCTCGGGAGCGTGATCGCGCCATTCCGACGAGGAATTGTAAGCGAGGAAGTCAATGCCTCTTATGGCAGGCTGTCTGCCTGTCTTTTCAAGTATATATTCAAACTCAGCCTCATTGTCCTTGATAAAGACATCGGGACTGTTCCATAGGTTATAGTTATGGTCGCCGCAGTACTCCTGCTGACCTGATATGATATGTTTTCCGTACACATCGCAGAGATAGCTGTAAAGCCTTTTTGCAGTCTCGGAAGCCTTCGGATTTGAAAGCTCTCTCGTAGGCGACAGTTTTTTCAGCTTTTCCGAAGCAGGTCTGAGCGTAAGGTAATCGAAAAAGGTATACCCCCAGTAAGCCTTGATCTCAATGGTATTCTTTCCTTTTTTCAGATTTACGACGCCGCCTGAGGTCTCGGCGAACTTGTTTGTGTAGGGGCAGGTCAGCTCTCCCTGATTAACTCCGTTGACATTGAGATACTGGACCTTTTTGCGCGGATCACTTGGCTCGCAGTAGCATATCGTCATTTCGTAGAGCCCGTCTTCGGGAACATCCGCTTCGATACTGAGAGCAGTGCCTTTCTGATCGAGGTAAGCAAATCCCTTTCCCGAGTATCCGCTGAGGTCGGTATCTTCGGGAAAATCCTCCGTCTTTACGTCAGAAGCTCCGTTTGCGTGGATCTTTCCGCCTTCCGTCTTACCGTCCTCGAACTCGTACCTGAGAACGCTGTCAGCCGCAGAAGCAGATTCGGGAGCTTTCGGTGCAGAGGGAAAACTCATCGCCGTCACAGCGATGAAAGCAGCCGCCACAGTGCCTGCGGACCGCTTTTTTATCTCTTTCTTCAATATGATCCCTCCAGATCGTATAATATTAAATTATATTAACCCGATAATTTAAGCGCCTACTTTAATTATCGGACTTAACGCATACCTACTAATCTATAATAGCACATTTTTACTGAAAATGCAAGAGCTTTCTCAAAACATTCCTCAAAATGGTGAATTTTTTTGATTCCGCAATATACGGTCAGTTCGGAGGGGTATTTGCTCAATTATTTAAGCATTTCATTTCCGCTTATGTAAAATAAAGCATCGAATGACAACAGCTGTAAAAGCTGCAAGTACAATAGCTCCCGAAAGGATAAGTTCATGCATATCCGCATTGCTTTTTAATACAGAAGATACGGACGCAAAGGCTTCGGCAGCTTCTTTCCGTTCAGAAAAAAGGAAGCCGTTCTCAAGGGCGTATTTCTGTGCGGCAGAGCCTCTCTCACCCGTTATCCTCAGTTCGTCGTTTTTAGTCAGCTCAATGCCGCTGCAGCCGTAGCCCAGAGCCCGAAAACCTATGGACTCACAGGCAGGCGGCAAATATATGTCCGTAAGCTCGGGACACATAAAAAACGCGCCGTCACCTATGCTCCCGATACTCTCACCTACATTCACCCTGCTCAGTTTTTCGCAGTCGGAAAAGCAAAGCCCGCCTATGCTTTCAAGTTCTTCCGGCAGCGCGAGCTCTTCGAGGCTCAGGCAGGCGCGGAAGCATGACTCCGGAAGAGCTTTCAGCATCTCGGGGAGCTCAATGTCAACGAGCCTGTCACAGCCGCAGAAGCAGCCCGCCCCTATCTCAATGAGTCCTGCGGGAAGCTCCGCCCTTTTGAGATGAGAACAGGCATAAAAGCAGTGATGCCCTATTTTTCGAACATTTTGTGATATACATATCTCTTTCAGAGTTGCACAGTTACAGAATGCGTTGTCACGGAGCTCAGTAACGGGGTAACAGCCGAAAAAATCAGGGATAACGATACTGACAGGCTCGCCTTCGTACCCCGTGACCGTCGCTTCTCCGTTTACCACCGAGAACAGCAGTTCAACGTTTCCGCCGCCGTGCTCCGAATGTTCGGCAAGAAAAAAATCAACCATTGCAGCAACCTCCTTCAGGACCAGTATATCAGCTCCCGCGGTCAATTCATAGCAGTTTTTTTATGTATTTCCCGTTATATCCCATGTAATTTCCGCATTATTGTCCGATACCGAACATAAAGTCCACGCAAACGCTGACGATATCCCGCGTTTTTATGCGGATATTTTCTCATGAAGGCATAAAAAAAGGAGCTCTCAGCTCCGTACACAAAAGCAGCCAACACGCTATGTGTCGGCTGCTTATCCAACCCCCTTTGGTCCATGCCCATTCTCAATAACTTATCTTTATCTTCTGAGGTTTTATGAACCTCCCCTTCTATGGTTATAGTATAGCATATTACTCTCCGTATGTCAATATAAATCAGTGGTTTATATCGTAATTTCGTATATTTACACAAGTGAAGCAGCTTCCGATTATACGTTTTGATGATAGTTTTTGACCAATTATTATACTGCACGTATACCAATATTTTGCTAATACAAAAGGCTATGAAAACCGCCCTATCAATAGTAAAAAAAATAAACCGCAGCTCCCGAAAAAAGCTGCGGCAAAATGCGCTTATTCATTTTTTTCGTCGGACAGACGGGACAGCAGCTTCCTTTCAATCAGAACATATATGCCATAGCCGATAAGAGCTCCCAGCGTATTGTTCATGAGGTCATCAAGTTCAAAATGCCCTCTTTTCAGGATGAACTGCGTCATTTCTATGAAGAACGAAAAGCCTGCCCCTGCTAAAAGTAAGCGTTTTGCGCTTCTGAACCTTTCATTCATAAACGACAGCATCAGCCCCCACGGCAGAAGCATGATGATATTGCAGAATATCTGCTTTACCCAGTAAAACGGCCTTGTCGATTTATACAGCTTTCTGTATTCCCAGAAGGGCCACAGTATCATTTTTCTGTGTGACAGATGCCTGCCCCTGAGAGTAAGCTTAATAACAAAATAAAGATATACAGGCATAAGCAGCCAGCACATGATGATTATTATTCTTTCAAGTTTTTGTCTGCTGATATTGATCTTCATAATCGCTTATCCTTTCATAATGGAATTATAACACATAATTCGGAAAATAGCAACAGGCACGGATAAAAATACCATATATATCATCTTTGCCGCGGGCTCACGCCATATAATACATCCTGCGGATAAGGTCGTATATGAAAAACACGCTGCGAACACTTTGTGCACTGAAACACGACGTAGCAGCACTCGACGACAGGACTGACGTGGAGTGGGTGACGGTGACCAACAACACCAGTGTATTGGCCTTTCGGCGTAAGGTGGCTTCGTCTTCAAGGGATACGGAAAAGGGCCAAGAAGTACTGATT
>NZ_CAMKRR010000104.1 GCF_946415235.1 uncultured Ruminococcus sp.
GCCCTGTATGTATGCTGATGATACTCATAACCCCCTTTGTCACGGACATTTGATTATAAGCTCCCTGTTTTTCGGGAGCTTTTTTACATGGGGCAGCCGTTTTTTATTATATTCAAATAGCAGGTCACAGTGTAAGCAGATCGCAAACGGCAGAAATGTTATTACATGGTCTGTTATGCACGAACTTGCACATTCATACTGCTGTGGTTATGCAATAAACGGCAGACCTCTTGTTTTCGACAGCGATTACAAGTTCAATGACGAATACTTTACCAACGCAAGAGGTCTGACAGCTATCTATAACTGCGATAATCTCCGCGACACCGATATTCATTTCCATTACGAGAATAAGGATGAGGGAATATGCGTTGATCTGTACAATAAATACGACAATATCGCTCAGGATGTCTGCACATATTATACGAATGACTATTATTTCTTCAAGTTCGCATTCGGTCTGACAAAGATCGGCTGGGATAACCTTGAGACCTTTTTCGCTGCAAATACAGATAATGTATCTGATCTGAGCGAGTGCAAGGACGTTGCAAGAGTTCTCAACGATTATATCGGTATGGATGTACCTGTAACAAACAATGATTATCTCAAAATGGCAAATTCCTTCAGAAAACTCATGATCCTCGAGAAGGGCAGCTACGATAAGGATAAGTTCTCAAGTTTTATGCGTAACAAATTTTCAAAGGATATGATAAGATTTATCGTTGAATTCCTTGGATACAACAAATGACAGCTAAACTATAGTATGATAAAAAGGTATGCTCCTGCATGAGCATACCTTTTTTCACTTTTTTAATATATATCGCAGAGCTGATGACAGGCTTTTCTGCCAGAACCGAGGAATTTGACACAGCAGCCGCAGTCTGCACAAAGAGGTGTATCAATATAAAGCTGATAAGCCCTAAGATCATATGCCTTATAAGCACGAACCAATCTGCTTTGAACCATTGATAGTGACAATATCCTTATTCATATGATAATTGTCACTCAAAAAGTGACAAACGACACCTTATAAAGTTCACGGGAACATGATAGAATATGATCATACCAAACAAATACAGTTTAAATCGTTCAGGCGCCGAGCGATTTAAGATGTATTCAAATGCATTTTAAAACTGCAGGTTTGCACAAAGCATCACCAACTAAATTTTATTTCTATTAAGAATGGAGGATCATTATGTCAAACAATGAAAGAAATTATATCATAGGTTGCCCCGATCCATACAGCGTTGCGGAAGCAGTTGCGGGCAAAAGCATCAACTGGACAGCTCAGGAGGACGTTTTTGATAAAATGGCTGAATGCTACGGAATCACAAAAGAAGGCTATTTGAGCGAAGAATCACCGATTCAGGCACCGTACTGCAGCGTGGACAAAAACGGCAATGCACGTCTGCTTTCAAGTGCCGAAGCTGAAAAGCGTCTGAATGCATTCCTTGAAAAGTACGCAAGACCTGAAAAGAGAAGAAGAGCAACAAGAACCGCATCAACAAAAGCATCACTGACAACCGCCAAGACAGCAAGTACGAAAAAGCTTGTCTCAGAACTGACACAGGCTGAAAAGCGCAAACGCGCAGTCAGCGTACTGCTGATGAAGGACAAGCTCTCAGCATCCAAGACAATTCTGCAAAAAAGCGCTGACACTAATGCTAAGAACAATGATGGTCCTCATACTCCTGACGGTATGGAGTGGCGTGACAAAGGCTATTTCTTCAATGAGATTGCTATGTGGAAAGATGTTTGCCAGAACGGTATCGGCGACTGCTATTTCCTTGCGGCACTGTGCTCTGTAGCATATGTCAATCCTTTCTATATCCAGAACAAGACCGCCATGCGCTTTTTAAGCACAGGCAAAAACACAGGCTCGGAGCAGCCCGAAACACCGTGGCATTCCATAGACTTCTACGTTCCCGGTTCGGGGGCTGAATCTACAGCTGCATGGAAAGATAAGAAGAACACTATCCAGCATATCGTCGTTTCGGAAGAAGTACTCGTCTATTCTTCATCAGGCATGAATTACGGCGCCTGCGGAGCTAAGGAAAAAAGTCTCAGGACAAACGGCGGACGTATAACAGGAACAAAGGAAAGCTGGGATCCCTGCTGGGCAGCAGTATACGAAAAGGCATATGCCAAGTTCCTTGAAAGGACCTCGTCTGATCGTCCGAATATGTTCTCAGGCAACGCCACTGACGACCAAAACGGCATTGTTTCAGGTCTTATCAGAGGCGGCCGTGCCGAAAATGCACTCAGGGAGATCCTGCATACAGAATCTGTCGAAAGAAAAGTACTTTCAAATCTCTCTGTAAACGAAATATGGAACATCGGTCTTAAGGCAAGTAGGCATCCTACCTGCTGTACCATCTTTGCACATAAAGAAATAGACAAAACCGGCAAAGAGATAACTATGGCCAAAGCAGGAACAAAAGAATATTACAGGGATACACTTGGATTGTCTGTCAGTCATGTATATTCGATCCTCGGCGTTATTGATTACGACAACAAAAGATATCTCGTTATCCGCAACCCCCATGGCAGAAATCTGACAACACTGAAAAACAATCCTAATGTATACCATAAAAAATGGGGCTACAGCTTTGTAAATCACGAGGACAATGAGTTCCATAACGACTGGTTCTCGGTTCACAGATCTGTCGGCGGAACCGATGATCCCCTTTCATCAGGCGGACTCTTCCTGCTGGAGGTCAATGAATTCAAGCGCGTTTTCGACAGCATTGAATATTACACAGGCTCAGCCTTTGAAAACTATCTATAATACATATCAATAGCCGGGCATTGCCCTAATGTCATTAAGCTAACTGAAAACGATAAAGAAGCAGGAGTATGTTTGTATGTAAGCGAACGAACTCCTGCTATTACTTACACCAAAATGGCATGACGAAAATCGAATTAATAAATTATACACCAAATTCCACTCAAAGTCAATGCGAATATTGCGCTATAATGTACAAATAAAATATTTTTCACAGAATCATCACAAATTGATGATATTATAAAACAAAAAAGGAGAAATAGTTATGTATCATTCATTAAAAAAGCACGCAATAACAGCTTTTTCACTTTTATTTTGCTTGATATCAGCAGCAAGCTGCGGTGAAAAGGAAGCTGTCATTAAACCTGAAAAAGAAAAACTGAAACCGAGACCTAAACTTGCGGAATATGCTCCTACAGATGAGATAAAAAATGCTTCACTGTCATCGGGACTTATCCAGATCGGCAATGACGTTTTCAGAAATGGCGGATACTATACAGTTGGACAGCTTATGAAAGAGCTTGAAGGAAAGTACGAGCTTCAAGGCGGAATAGACATTGATGGAGTGCTTGTGGGCGATGAGGAAAAAGTCGGAATATACCTGCCTGTAGATGTTCAGATATCGGATGAAGGTATTCCTGCATATGATATAGCTCTATATTACAGCAATATGAAAGCTGAGGATGGAGAAAAAACACCTGTTAAGGATGCTATTGTATATAAAATAAGTTATGATGTGTTTGACTATGATGTTTTTGATGAAATATGGCATCCGGGAGCTATCAAAGCATTTCCTGCTGAAATTGAGTTCTCTGAAATAGCAGATGTATATGAGAAGAACGGCTTGAAAAAGGTCGATTCGGAGAGCCTTTTCATTGACTGCAGCGAAAGTCATGAATATAATGTTTATACAGAGAATAATAATTATGCGGGGAAGAACAAATCAGCAGCAAGTGCTATGATTTGCGGTTCAGAAAAGAATTTGTACGGGGTATATCCGATATTCTATTATGAATTTGCTTATGAAGAGGATTCTAAGAAAGTATTGAGTTTTCAATGGGATGATGTTTTTTCTACGTTTTATGACTATGATGAAAAAGTAGGAACTGCTTTTTAGCGTGATACTCTTTTTTGTAATAATAAATCTGATTTGCGAATATTATTCAGTAAATGCAGGACATGGCGAGTCAACTAAAACTTAGTTCACTTATAATTCTTGAAACGACGTAATATAGACGCTTAATGCAAAATGACTGGATTAAACGATTTACTTTACGTAAAAATAGTTTCATACAATCGCTAAATTATTAATATATAACAGGCGCGTTTCTTAACTATATACCAGTATTTGTCCTTGTTTCACATATTTAAAACGATACAGCTCCCTAAGGGAGCTGTTGTATGTTATATCGTTAACTCAGCTGAAGTAGCAGCTGTAGAATCACTTAGTTTTCAGTGCTGAGAAGGTATTTCTGTAAATATACAAGGTCGGCAACATTGACTATGCCATCACCGTTTGCATCAGAATTCACAGGAGCCTCAATATGATTTACGACCAGTTCAATGATTGCTCTTCTGAGTGATGCGAGATCAAATACATCTATAACGCCGTCACGGTTTACATCTCCATTCTGAGGGTAAGCATTTCCCGGCATAACTCTTACAAACGGTTCGACCTTCTCTAATGCTTCATAAGCAGCGTCAACGTAGAAATCGCCTGTATAACCCGGAGTTTCGATGAAAAATGAAAAACTTGCCGCACTCTCGGGAATAGTAAAAGAGGTGTTGAAAAGTTCAGTCCATTTCCCTGTGGGAGCATTGGCTTCTGCAAGTATTTCGCGTTGGCAGTTGCCATCTGCATCAGTATATTCCATAACAAGTGCAAAGTCGGCAGACGGTGCTTCGTTCTGCATGACAATAGCACCTAAGCTGTAGGCATCTCCGACAAAAAAGAACTCTTTATCAACAGGGAAGCAAGGCCCCTGTGATGGTGAATTACGGTCGCGGACACGAATAGCCCCACTTCCTTCAAAGCTTACGGAACTATATCTTAAATTTGCATTTTCACGGGAGGACCATCCATAACGGTTATATTTATTATCATAATTATTCAGATCATATTTGTAATAGTAACCGTCATCGTCAATTATACTCTTTAAAGTATTATAGTACTTATTCGGTTGAATGTTGAGCGGCGAATTATCCTTACCGTTTCCCAACTGTAAATCTTTCAGATTTGCAGTTCCGCTTGAACGGTAGCCATCGACAAAAAACATTGATTCATATAAAGTTCCTGATGTATCGAATCCAAAAGCTTCCCAAGCAGCAAAATGCTTAGAAATATCTATGGAGCCTTCTATGTGGCCATCAGCATTATTCTGTGCAGCGTTTTCCTTACGAACGCTCCAATACTGAGGTATTGATGGCATAGCATCAATACCGGGCTGATAAATGCGATACGTCTGGAAAACATCATATTCGTTACCGTTGATAACAACTGTACCTGCTAAAAGATTCTTTGAAATAGAAGGTGGTTCCCATTCGTTCCAGCCTTCAACTATATAGAATTCCATGTCGGGATTCTGAGTCCCGCCATATGCACCGAAGTAAGCATTGCCACAAGGAGATAAGTCGAGGTCATAGCTGAAAGAGACATTTCCAATATCCTTGTAGTTCTTTTGTAGGGAATCATATTTTTTCCCCATTAAAGCCATGCAGCTTTCTATGTCTTCCCATGAACATGAGAAAGCTCCAGCTTTTGGCTCCATTGTAAATTCTCCTGAGCTGTTCATATTAAAGTATTCATAATCGTATTCGTCTATATTGCCTGTTTCTAATAGGCTTTCAGCTGCTGAAGCTGAGAATGAAAAAGACGAAACTATTACTGATATCAGAACAGTAATTCCAAATACTTTTTTGAAATAAGCAGATCTCATAAAATCACTTCCCTCTTTAATTTATAGAAGATATTTGTTCCTGTTCAGGAATCGAGGATCATATCATGCTTATATTATAAATGTATTTTAGTGAAAAAACAAGCCATTTTTTGTTAAGAAAAAGATATAAAAGTCGAATGGGAGCTGTTTTATATTATATCGTTATTTTCATAAACTCGTTCAAGTATACCACGTTCCCAATAAGATATAAAGCTCCCGACGGTAAGAGCTATGCCCATGAGATGACATACAAGTATGGTATTACCTTTGAACAACTCATGGATAACAGATCATAATATAATTCGCAAATAGTAAACCAAATCAACGTAATATAAAGCAATAATTGCCTTGACATCATATATGATATATGTTAAAATTTAAGCGTTCGTAAAATATGATGGTATTATACGATACGCAATTATTATAAGGAGATGTAATAATGAAAAACAGGATTATTAAAAAGCTAACGGCAGCAGTAATGGCTTTTACACTTACAGGCGTAGCAGTTAGCGTACCAGTTGACAGTAATAACATATTCAACAGCATTTTGACGGCAAATGCAAAATCAATGTATGATGATATGTTCGATGAAGATACAGGAGTACTGACACTCAGTGGATATATTGACAAAGATGAAATTCGTAATTTCCGCAAAAAAGCTCAGGTTACATCAGTGGTTGTTGATGGAGAACATGAAACTGTACTACCTAAAAATTGTTGGGGATTGTTCATGGGATATTCCAACGTCGTATCAATTGATTTAAGCGGAGCCAAGTCACATTTAGTTGAAGATATCAATTATATGTTCAATTGCTGCAGGAATTTATCTTCAGTAAATCTTTCAGGTTTTAATACGTCCAAAGTAACAACAATGTATCGTGTTTTTGGAGACTGCGATAACTTGGAATCTATTGATGTATCAAGTTTTGATACATCGGAAGTTACACATTTTTATGCAACATTTCAAGGCTGTGATAAACTGAAATCAATTAATCTGAGCTCTTTTGATACGAGCAATGCAGTAGATATGACAAGTTTATTCAGCGATTGTTCAAGTCTTGAATCACTGGATATCAGTAATTTTACAACTTCAAAAGTAGCAATTATGAATCAAATGTTTTGCGGTTGCTCCAGTCTTACAGATTTGGACCTCGGGAACTTTGATACGAGCAGTGCAGTTGATATGGATGGAATGTTTTGGCACTGCTCATCTCTTAAAGAAATCGATTTGAGTAATTTTGATACAAGCAGGGTTACTGATATGTGCGGTATGTTCTCTGGTTGCAATAATCTCAGCAAAATATATGTAGGCTCCGGTTGGTCAACTGAATCAGCTGAAAGGTACGAAATGTTCGATGGCTGTAAAAAACTTGTCGGCGGCGCAGGAACAAAATATGACGCTAATCATGTTGGTATAGAATATGCTCATGTTGACGGCGGTAAGGATGATCCCGGATATCTCACTTTTAAAGGAAATGACTTCTTCAAGACACAGAATCTGATCCTCAGCGGTCAGATAGGAGTAAGCTTCAACCTTGACCTTTCATCACTTACAGAGCAGGAAAGAAATGCAAGCTACATGGAGTTCAAAGTTAATGGCAGAACTTCAAAAGTTCCTTTTGACAAGAATTCCAAAAATGCAAGCGGCAAGTATTACAGCTTTACCTGCTATGTGACATCTGTTGAAATGGCTGATACCATTACTGCCACATTCCATTACGGAAACGGAAAAACAGTATCTAAAAAGTATTCAGTACTTGATTATATCAACGCTATCGAAAAAAATGCATCAAGTTTTGATAATAAAACACTTTATCTTATCCGTTCAATAGCTGACTACGGTCACTATTCTCAGCCATTCCTTGCTGCCAGCAATAACTGGACTATCGGTAAGGAGCATAAGGAAATGAGCAAGCATTATACCGGCTCATATTCTTATGACGATATTAAGAAGGCAGCAGGCAAATATCAGCGTGTACTTGATCTCGGCAAGTCGGATATCGAAAAGATAACATATTCGCTCTCTTTGAATTCCGGAACCTCACTTAATGTATTTATCAAGGCAAAAGATAATTATAAGGGCAGTGTAAAGGTCACAACAAAGAAGGGCAATACCGTAATGTCATATACTGCTGTTAAGCAGGCAGACGGACGTTATAAGGTTACTATACCGGACATCTCGGCACATCAGCTCGGAGATATATATACTATAACAGCTGAAACAACCAACGGAACTGCGACTTGCAGTTTATCTGCACTTTCCTATGTTTACGCAATTCTTGACGGAAGCAGCAATAATACTGCTAAAAACGCAGTTTCTTCGCTTTACATCTACTATGATGCAACTTTGAATTATCGTTCAAAAGCTTAAAAGTGTACAGATGTGTACTGCAATCATTTAATAACAACGCCGAGGCTTTAAGCCTCGGCGTTGTTTGTCATATAAAGCAGGAACTGTTAATACTAATCAGTGACTTAATCGCTGCAATAGGTGATAGCTAATCAGAAATGCATATTTACTGCATCAGGATACTTGTTTTGCAGGATATTGCATTCTCCGGTTGCGAAGTCCACATCTGCCGCGATAAGATTATGTCGCTGCTCGTCACCCCGGTCGAGAATATCAACTCTCAGCCGTAACTTGCGTCCCTGTCCAAAATGAGGATAAATATCCGTGATTGTTCCTGATGTGGAAGAATACTCTTCGCCGGCTACCCCTCCTGTATTTTCTATGTCCGGATCAAATAGATCTATATTATCAGTGACAGTTTCAGGAATCAACCTATCATATACGACACAGAGCTCTCTTTCGCCTATTGAAGGCAGTTCTCCGTATTCAATAAGTTTATCGATATTAATATCGGTATATAATGAAGGAGGATCGTCGATCATATAACCGTTATGCTCTGCATAGAACGTAAACTCGGGTTGCGACCAGTTATATGCATTGTATGTTGAAGTGATATTGTCGTATTCGTCCTTAGTTATCTTTTCGTCATTTCTCCAGTATCCTATGTCATCGCTCTCGTAATCCCACCAGCTAAACAGCTTGTCAAGCAGCTCTACAGTATTGTCACTGTTGACCCTCAGGAATAAAGTTGGGCAGTTTTTTCCCGAAGTGCATATAAGACCATTTTCAGTTGAAATTTTTATGACGTAGAAGTTAATAAGGACCGACTCAGTACTTGTTTTAGGAGTTACATAATTATATTGATGTCCGTCATATGTGCAAATAAATAAATTGCTGCAAACCATATTTTCGCAGCTTATCAAAAGTTCGGGAACATTATCCTTATTAAGATCAACCAGAGAATATTCAATGTTCATACAAAGAATATCATACCTTGCTGTGAAATTGGCCATATAAGTAAGAGCGGCATTATTTACAAAATCTTTTTCATATACTGCCGGTGTGGTGTACTCCTTAGATGTAGTCTGAATATCAGTCGATGATGTAGTCGTTGTAACCGAAGTAACATTTGCTTCATTTCCTGACGAGGATACTATAGTGGTCTTTGATGTGTTGTCATTGTTTTCACCGGTAGTAGTACCAATATGATCGATAACGTTTGTATCTCCTATTATCTCCTTATGCTTGTTAAGCAGGAACACAGTTCCGGCGATACCGCCAATTAATAATATACATGAAGCTGCTGAAAGAACTCTTCTGAATATGATCGATCTTCTGTAGTTCTCAACGCCCTGTACACTTTCTCCTGAGGTGTATTCTGTTTTTTCGGAAGCAGTGAGGTTACTCTTTTCTTCTAATTTTTTCTTACTCATTTCAAACATTTTCTTACTCTCCTTTTCGTTGAGCACAGGTCTTTGAGCAAGATCTTTAACGAGTTCATCATTTCCGTTGAACAGTACATCAAGTTCGTTTTTCTTTTTCATGATTTTACCTCCTTACAGCGTTATCCCAGCTTTGGTAAGCATTTCTTTCAATTTGTTCATTGATCTTTTGCAGCGCATACGCACTGCCGGAGCATTCATATTGAGCAGCTTTGCTATATCTCCTGATTTTTTATCGTAGTAGTATTTTTGTATTACGATAGTAGAGTCAGGCTCTCCAAGCTGATTTATCATATCCATGATTATTTTCTGTAATTCAGATCTGTCCGAATCTTTTTCGACATCGGTGTCCGAACTGATTTTTCCCAAGGTTTCTTCGTCATGCTCGGTATAATGCGAGATCCTTGCATAGATCCTGTGATAAGAATTTATTGCTTTTCTGCTGGCAACTGTATTAACATACCCCTGCATATCTCCTTCATATCCGCTTCCGGTGTCATAGCTGAAATATATATCGGAAAAAATGTCGCTGACACACTCCTCAATATCTTCGTGAGAAGCTATACGGCCAATTTTATTGTATACGATCGCATACACATAATTGCAGTAGGTATCGAACAGTTTTTGATAGGCTTTTTCCGGTGATCTGACATACAGTGCACTGTATTCGGTACCAGTCATTTTTGTTCCTCCGTTCCTTTGAAAGTTTACCATGGTACGGCTTTCATATATATCATTCACATCATGCAGGCAAAGTGTAACATGTTATTTAAAAAATTTTCCAGCAGAAATTTCTGCTGGATATGAATTACTACATAATGCACCTGCTGTGACTCTCATAAGTGCAGCAGATATTTTGAAATAAACCATTATTATTATATAATAAATCCGGATTTTTTTCAATGCTTTTCATACGGCTGCGCTGTGTTCACTTCTGAATTCTCTTCGCGTAGTTTTGCTATTTCTGTTTGCATATCCAAGGCCTGT
>NZ_CAMKRR010000105.1 GCF_946415235.1 uncultured Ruminococcus sp.
GCAAGGAGGGCGACAAGATAATCATGCCCCGAAATGTCCACAGAAGCGCTATAAACGCCCTTATCCTCACGGGAGCTGTGCCTGTATACGTCAATCCCGACGTTAATGCAAAGCTCGGCATCGCTCTGGGTATGTCGGTGGCTCAGGTGGAACAGGCTATAAAGGAAAATCCCGACGCAAAGGCGATAATGGTCAATAATCCCACGTACTACGGCATATGCTCCGACCTTAAGAAGATAACCGAGCTTGCTCATGCTCACGGTATGCTGGTGCTTGTTGACGAGGCTCACGGTACCCATTTCTACTTCGGGGAGAACTTCCCCCTCACCGCTATGGCGGCAGGTGCGGACTGCGCTTCCGTGAGTATGCATAAGTCGGGCGGAAGCCTTACGCAGAGCTCCTTTCTGCTTCTCGGAAAGAACGTCAACGCGGACTATATGCGACAGGTGATAAATCTCACTCAGACTACAAGCGCTTCGTATCTGCTGCTGTCAAGTCTTGATATATCAAGAAAGAGACTGGCTCTCGGCGGCAGGGAGATATTCGCGCAGACAGTGGAAATGGCTGAATATGCACGCTCTGAGATAAACGAGATAGGGGGCTATTACGCTTACTCAAAGGAGCTCATAAACGGCGACAGCATCTATGACTTTGATGTGTCAAAGCTGAGTATATACACACTGCCTATCGGACTTGCGGGAATAGAGGTCTACGACCTGCTTCGTGACGAGTACGATATACAGATAGAATTCGGCGATATCGGAAATATCCTCGCGTATATCTCCGTAGGCGACAGAAAGCGCGATATCGAGCGCCTTATCAGCGCCCTTGCTGAGATAAAGCGCCGTTTCGGCAAAAGCGGTTCTGAGCTCCTCACACAGGAGTATATCAGCCCTGTGGTGTCGGAAACTCCGAGAAAGGCTTTCTATGCGGCAAAGCGCTCACTGCCCCTTGACGAGGCGGCAGGGGAGATATGCAGCGAGTTCGTAATGTGCTATCCCCCGGGTATACCGATACTTGCTCCCGGCGAGCTCATAACTCACGAGATAATAGAGTATATAAAGTATGCCAAGGAAAAGGGCTGCCAGATGACGGGCACGGAGGATATAAATATCGAGAGACTCAATGTTCTCGACCTGTGATGTGAAATAAAACGTGCAGAGCGTTTTGTTATATATTTTTCTTTTAAGGAAGGTAAAGTGGATATGAAAAAAGTAGGAATAATTATGTCGCTCCTTATGGGAGTAACGCTCAGTTTTTGCCTGTCTCTTACGGGCAATCTCACATCGGAGGACGGCTTCAAGCTTATACCGTTTCTTGTAAGCTTCGCCGTAAGTACGGTCATCAGTTTAATTATCGGTTTTATAGTGCCTATGAGGAAGATAGAGGACGGAGCCGTAAAGGCTATGGGGCTCAGGGAGCACAGTATGCCTGCAAACATCGTTTCTGCGCTTATATCGGATATTATATATACTCCGTTCATCACACTTGCAATGATAGTTCTTGCACGTAAAATGGCTATGAAGATGAGCAACGGACACGCACAGCTCCCGCCTTTCGCGGCAATGTTCATAAAGTCCCTCATAATCAGCCTTATTGTTGCATTCGTTATTATCCTTATCGTAACGCCGATATACATAAAGCTTTCCATGAAGCTTGCAGGCGTTGATCCCAAGGCAGGCAAGCCGCCTGTTGACAAATCATAATTCAGCTTTGCTGAATTATGATTTAAGCTGTTAGCTATTAGCCATTAGCCGTTAGCTTGTTGTAGGGGCGCACAGTGTGCGCCCGTATATTAAGTTGCGCGGGCGAACAATGTTCGCCCCTACAAGCGGCGAAGCCGCTTCCTGATGGCTAAAGGCGTCATGATTTAAAACGGAGGTATAGTATGGAATTATGGTTCACGGAGAGACATACTCCTAACGTAAAATTTTCAATAAAGGTGGATCATCAGCTCTACAGCGGAAACAGCGAGTTCCAGCGCATAGACATATTCGACTCCAAGGAGTTCGGCCGTTTCCTCACACTGGACGGGTACATGATGCTCACAGAAAAGGATGAGTTCATCTATCACGAGATGATAACCCATGTTCCTATGGCGGTTCACCCAAATCCTAAGAATATACTCGTTATCGGTGCAGGCGACGGCGGTGTTGTCCGCGAGCTGACACGATATGCCTCCGTTGAGAGCATTGACCTTGTGGAGATAGACGAGCTGGTGGTAGAGGTCTGCAAGAAGTATCTGCCTGCTACAGCCTGCCGCTTCGATGATCCGAGAGTCAATGTATTCTACGAGGACGGCGTGAAGTTCATACGCCGCTGCACAGATCAGTACGACGTTATCATCGTGGATTCCACAGACCCCTTCGGTCCGGGAGAGGGACTTTTCACAAAGGAATTCTACGGAAGCTGCTTCAAGGCGCTCCGCGACGACGGCATCATGGTCAATCAGCATGAAAGCCCCTTCTACGACGAGGACGCCGCAGCTATGCAGCGCTCACACAAGCGCATAGTGGAGAGCTTCCCCATAAGCAAGGTCTATCAGGCACATATCCCCACATATCCTTCGGGACACTGGCTTTTCGGCTTTGCTTCAAAGAAGTATCATCCTACCAATGACTATAACGGCACTAAATGGAGTATGCTCGGCATAAAGACAAGATACTACAACCCGAGGCTCCATACGGGAGCTTTCGCTCTCCCATGCTATGTAGAGGAGCTTCTCAGAGATGTTGAATAAGAATATACAGACTTTTATCGCCTGCGACAGCGAATACGAGGACGCAAGGATAGTCCTTTTCGGCGCAGGCTTTGACGGTACTACGAGCTTTCGTCCGGGCACAAGATTTGCACCTTCGGCAATACGCAGTGAAAGCTTCGGCATAGAGACCTACAGTCCGTATCAGGATAAGGATATGACGGACTACAGCTATTTTGACAGCGGCGACTTGGAACTCCCCTTCGGAGACACAGACCGCGCCATAGCCGATATAACTGACCGGGCGGGTACGATACTTGCGGACGGTAAGCTGCCCTTTATGATAGGCGGCGAGCACCTTGTCACTCTCGGCTCTGTCAGGGCAGTAAATGAAAAGTACAGTGACCTTTATATCGTGCATTTTGACGCTCATGCGGATCTCCGCGACGACTATCTCGGTCAGAAGCTCTCACACGCCTGCGTACTGAGGCGCTGCCATGAGCTTGTGGGGAACGGACATATATTCCAGTTCGGTATCCGCAGCGGCGACCGCGAGGAGTTTCGCTTCGCAGACGGGCATACGGAAATGCATAAATTCAGCTTTGAGGGACTTGAGGAAACAGTGGAGAAGCTCAGGGGCAAAAAGGTCTACTTCACTCTCGACCTCGATGTGCTCGATCCGTCCGTATTCCCCGGTACGGGAACTCCCGAGGCGGGAGGAGCCACATTTGACGAGCTGAGAAAGGCTGTGACACTGGTTTGCAGCAAACTCGATATAGTAGGCTGCGACGTGAACGAGCTGAGCCCCGTTTACGATCAGAGCGGAGTTTCCACAGCAGTTGCCTGCAAGATAATAAGGGAAATGCTGCTGGCGCTTTCATAATGTCAGAGAAAAAACGGTGATCGGTATGAACATTTTCAGAGCACAGGATTCAGCAGGGCTTACGGATATCAGAATGGCATATCTCCTTGAGGACTTTCCCGAAATGTCTGCTGAGACAGCTGAGCATATACGGGCAGGCCTGCCAAAATACTATGCTGAGCACCTTGAACGGGACTTCTTCGCATATATTGCGGAGGAGGACGAAAAGGCGGTAGGCTCGGCGTTTCTTGTAGTTAAGGCAATGCCGCCGAATTCAAACTTTCCAAACGGCAGGATAGGCGATGTGCTCAACGTGTATGTCAGACCCGAGTACAGGCGGCAGGGGATAGCAAAAGCTCTCATGGAGCTGCTTATCGCCGATGCAAAGGCTCTGGAGCTTGACTATATAGAGCTTAAGGCTTCTGCGGACGGATATCCTTTATATAAAAAGCTTGGCTTTAAGGACAGCGTTTCATCGTTCAGACCTATGAAGCTGATATTCTGAAAGGAAAACACAATGGTTATAATAATGCTGTTCCTTGCGTTGATCTTTTTGATCTTTGTTTTTATATTTCTTATATTTGAAATGATAAAGGAGAAAAAAAGAAAGCAGCGCTGTACGGAAAGTGTTTTTGCGGAAGTAGTCAGTCATACCGATGTCAGGTCTTATGACAATGATGACCATTCATATTACACTAAAAGGGCACCTCTTTATGAGTATTCCTACAAAGGTGAATTATGCAGACTTGCAGGCAGTACCGACGGTAAGTGGGTCAAGAAGATGAAGGTCGGTTCGCAGGTCGAACTCTTTGTGGATCCTGATAATCCGAAATCATTTGTTTGTCCTGAGGAAATACGTTTTGTCAGGATACACGGTATAAAAATCGCGTGTACGGTCATCGGAGTTCTGCTGCTGATATTTTTGATATTGGCGCTTCCGGTCATGATCGTCAATATCATATATTAAAAGCTGATCATGTTTTATCAGAAATATGCAATATAATATTTTAAGATACGGAGGAATCAAAAATGGGAAAATGTATGATAATCGGCTGCGGCGGCGTTGCGTCCGTAGCTATCCACAAGTGCTGTCAGAACAGCGAGGTATTTGAGGGCATAATGATAGCGAGCCGTACCAAGTCAAAGTGCGACGCGCTCAAGGAGAAGCTCCAGCCCACCACAAAGACTGTCATCGAGACCGCACAGGTAAACGCCGACAATGCAGACGAGCTCGTTGCTCTCATAAACAGCTACAAGCCCGACGTAGTGCTCAATCTTGCACTGCCTTATCAGGACCTCACTATCATGGATGCTTGTCTTGCCACAAAGACCCATTATGTTGATACTGCAAACTACGAGCCTCTTGATACTGCCAAGTTCGAGTACAAGTGGCAGTGGGCTTACCGCGAGAGATTTGAGAAGGCAGGCATCACTGCTCTCCTCGGAAGCGGCTTCGACCCCGGCGTTACGGGAGTATTCTCCGCTTATGCAATGAAGCATCAGTTTGACGAGATAAACTATATCGACATTCTCGACTGCAACGGCGGCGACCACGGTTATCCCTTTGCTACAAACTTCAACCCTGAAATAAATATCCGTGAGGTATCCGCAAAGGGCAGCTACATTGAGGACGGCAAGTGGGTAGAGACTGAGCCTATGGAGATAAAGAGAGTTTACAACTTCAAGGGTGTTGGCGAGAAGGATATGTATCTCCTCCACCACGAGGAGCTTGAGTCACTTGCTCTCAACATCAAGGGCATCAAGCGCATCCGCTTCTTCATGACCTTCGGTCAGAGCTATCTCACACACCTCAAGTGTCTCGAAAATGTAGGTATGACCTCTATCGAGCCTATTATGTACGAGGGTAAGGAGATAGTACCTCTCCAGTTCCTCAAGGCAGTTCTTCCCGACCCTGCTTCACTTGGCCCGAGAACAGTGGGCAAGACCAATATCGGCTGTATCTTCCGCGGAAAGAAGGACGGCAAGGACAAGAACTACTACCTTTACAATATATGCGATCATCAGGAGTGCTACAGGGAGGTCGGCTCGCAGGCTATTTCCTATACCACAGGCGTTCCCGCAATGATAGGCGCTATGATGATAATGACAGGCACATGGAAAAAGGCGGGAGTATACAACATCGAGGAATTCGATCCCGATCCGTTCATGGAAGCTCTCAACAAGTGGGGACTCCCATGGGAAGAGGACTTCGATCCTGTTCTTGTTGACTGATTTGAGACTGAAAAGAACTATCGTCCTAACGCTGTTTGCGGTTTATATACTGCTTGCGCTCAATCTCCTTTTCTTTATAAGGAGCAGTATGTGGAAGTTTTACACCTATGGCGAATACTTCCGCGAATATACCAATTTTCTACCGTTCCGCACGGTCATAGAATTCATCGGATATATCCGCAACAGGGATATCTATTACCTTGAACTCTCAAAGGACAACCTTGCGGGAAATCTGCTGATATTCATGCCGCTGGGAGTATTTCTGCCTGCTATATGGAAAAGGCAGAGGCGTTTCGGAAGCTTTTTTCTCACGGCTTCGGCTGTTATAATCGGCGTGGAGATAATACAGTTCATAACTATGTGCGGCGCCTGCGATATTGACGATTTTATACTGAATATGGCGGGTGCAGCCGCAGGATATGCATTAACAAGGATAAATATGATAAAAAGACTGACATTCATTGACGTCAGCCTTGCAAAAGGAGAACAGAAATGAAGAATTTCAAGTTTATAACAAAAATAGCTGCGGCAGCGGCTGCTTCGGCTATGCTCATGCTCACGGGCTGCGGAAAGACACTGGATCATCTTCCCGATCAGAAGGAAGCGGCTGTACAGTCGGGAAATACCATAGTACTTACCCTTCATACGGATCAGGCTCCCATAACCTGTGAGAACTTCGAGAAGCTCGTAAACGAGGGCTTTTACAACGGACTTACCTTCCACCGTGTAGTTGACGGCTTCATGGCTCAGGGCGGAGACCCCGAGGGCACAGGTATGGGCGGAAGCAAGGAGACTATCAAGGGCGAGTTCAAGGCTAACGGCGTGAACAACGAGCTCTCGCATCAGCGCGGAGTTGTTTCAATGGCACGCAACAGTATGAGTTATGACAGCGCTTCGAGCCAGTTTTTTATCTGCTACAATGGACAGTATGCCGATACTCTTGACGGAAACTATGCTGCATTTGCAAATGTTACCGAGGGTATGGAGGTAGTTGACGACTTCCTGAAGGTAGAGCGTGACGTGAACAGCAGCGGTGAGATCGCTGTACCGAAAACACCTATCGTTATGGAAAAGGTCGAGATGATCGAGCCCGACGAAAGCGGCGAGCCGAGAGTTAAGATCACAATGAACGATTTTCTCAAATGATGAACTACGGGTTTGATATTTCAAAGCTGCCGACTCCCTGCTATATAGCGGACGAGTCGGCGCTTGTTCACAATCTGGAGATACTGCGCGGCGTTTCTGAACGCACGGGCGCAAAGATACTCCTTGCACAGAAGGCTTTCTCATGCTATCATCTTTATCCCCTTATCGGAGAGTACCTTGCAGGCACGGCTTGCAGCGGACTTTTCGAGGCAAAGCTGGGACATGACGAAATGGGAAAGGAAAATCACGTTTTCTCGGCAGCTTACCGCGAAAGCGAGATAGACGAGATAATATCATACTGCGGACATATCATATTCAACTCCTTCACTCAGCTCGACAAGTACCGTGCCCGTGTACTTGCGGCAGGCAGGAAGATAGGTCTGCGTATAAATCCCGAATGCTCCACACAGGAGGGACATGAGATATACGACCCCTGCTCGCCGAAGTCGAGACTCGGCATAACACGCAGGAACTTCCGCACGGACGATCTTGCGGGAGTAACGGGCATACATTTCCATACTCTTTGCGAGCAGAACTCCGACGACCTTGAGACTACCCTTGACGCCGTTGAGGAGAAGTTCGGGGATATACTTCCGCAGCTTGAATGGATAAACTTCGGCGGCGGACATCACATAACCCGTGAGGATTACGATATACCGCGGCTTGAAAGGTGCATATGCCGTATGCGGGAGAAGTACGGGCTGGAGGTCTTTCTTGAACCCGGGGAAGCTATAGCACTCAATGCGGGCTGGCTCGTTACGGAGGTGCTCGACCTTACGGAGAACGATATGCCTATAGCTATACTCGATACCTCGGCGGCCTGTCATATGCCCGATGTACTGGAAATGCCGTACCGTCCGCCTCTTATGGGCTCTGGCGAAAAGGGCGAGAAGAAGTACAGCTGCCGACTCGGCTCTCAGACCTGTCTAGCAGGCGACGTTATAGGGGAGTACTCCTTTGACGAGCCGCTTCACATCGGCGACAGGCTCGTATTCGGCGATATGGCTATATACTCCATGGTAAAGAACAACACCTTCAACGGTATGCCGCTGCCTGCAATACTTCTGCTGAAAAGGGACGGCAGCTTTGAAACTCTTCGCAGCTTCGGCTACGAGGATTTTAAGGGGAGATTATAATGAACGGCATGAGCAGTCAGCTTGCGGACGAGCTTTTTGAATACGGCAGGACCCTGTGTCAGATGGGAAGATACGCCGAAGCAAGGGAGCAGCTTCTTCTGTCGGACGAGATCGGACATCTGAAGGATACGTACTACTGGCTTTACAAAGCCTGCAAGGGGCTCGGACAGTCGGACGAAGCAAAGAAGTATCTTGAGCTGTGTTATAATGAAAATGATTTTGACAAGAGCATTTCCATGCTGTACGCGGAAGAGCTTGCCGAAAGTGGAAAGTATAAAAGTGCTGTGGATGTACTGGAAAAAATAATGAGTATCCACGGCTGGGACGAGTATGCTGACGAGCTTATTTACGATATAAAGGAGAAGATGAAATGACCAATATATGAAAATGTTTTAGGGTGGATAAGAAATGAGTAAACGGAATTATGGAATTGATCTGTTAAGATTAGTCTTAATGTTCATGATATGTATCATGCATACAGTTGGCCGCGGACGATTATTGGATTATTATGAGCCTTGTACTTTAAAGTATAATATAAACTGGCTGATGTACGTACTTTCATGTTGTTCGGTTGACGGGTTTGCGATAATAAGCGGTTACGTAGCAAATGATAAGTCCACAAAATATTCAAGGCTCATAGAGCTATGGTTTCAGGTGTTTTTTTATTCATGTTTTATCACATTGTTTTTCCGTGTTTTAGGCTTTGCCGATGATTATGACAGTACTGAGATACTGACTTTGATTTTTCCTGTAACTTCAAAACAGTATTGGTATTTTACAGCGTATTTCGGAGCATTTTTCTTCTTCCCTCTGATCAAAAAGTATGTTTTTGCTATGAAAGCGGAAACTGCCGGAAAAATGCTGATACTCTTTTTCATACTGTTTTCAGTAATGGAAATGAATAATGATATGTTTTATTTAAATACAGGAACTTCATTGATATGGCTGATAATTCTCTATTGTATCGGAGCATTAGCCAAAAAATGTGATCTTTTCGCTGATAAAAAGACATGGTTTTTGATAATGATCTTTCTGATAAGCAGTGTAGTTTCATGGCTGGCGTATATAATTGGCGGATTGGATACATTATATATCCACATATCGCCAACAATGCTGTTAAACGGACTGATACTGGTTATTGTTTTCGCGCGGATAAATATAAACGGAAAAATAATAAAACATCTTTCTCCATTAGCATTTGGCATTTACCTTTTCCATGTAAACAGGATCATATGGGATGATTTTTGTGGTTCTGTAAAGGAACTGGTTTCTTCAAATACTATAGTTATGATCATTCAGGTAATAGGCATTTCTTGTTTTTTATGCGTTATGGGTCTGATCGTCGATTTCATACGCAAGAAATTATTTGATTTTTTACATATACATGAATTTTCAATCGCGCTGGAAGAGAGCTTCAAAAAAATAATAGGTAACTGTTCAAGATTATTGAGATGATTATTTGAGATTGGAAAAGACAAGTATTAATTGAAGGGAAAAGCAAAAATGACAAATATCTACTTTGTGCGCCACGCACAGCCTGATTACAGCTGTACCGACGCAGCCCTAAGACCTCTTACAGATGAGGGAGAGAGGGATACTGCCGAGGTAGTTGAAGCCATGAGTGCCATACACCTTGACTATGCTATATCAAGTCCCTATAAGCGCAGCTATGATACCATAAAGCAGACCGCTGCTGAGCACGGACTGGATATTGATATCGACGACAGGCTCCACGAGCGTATAAGCGGCAAAAACAGCAATAATCCCGAGATGTTCCGCAGGCGCTGGGCTGACCTTGATTTCTGCGAGAGCGACGGCGAGTGCCTGCGCTCGGTAATGAACAGGAACATTGCGGCTCTCAATGATATACTTGACGCTCATAAAGACGAGAACGTAATGGTGGGAACTCACGGAACAGCTCTCAGCACCATACTCCACTATTATGACAGCAGCTTCGGAGCCGATGATTTCATGCGTATCATCGACTTCATGCCCTATATCATCAGGCTCGGCTTTGAGGGCAGGGAGTGTGTCGAAAAAGAGGAGATACTCATAGTAAAAAAGAAATTCAAAGGCGGAACAAACCACTGATACGAAAAAAGGACAGCTCATGCTGTCCTTTCCTTTTATAAATCATAATTTATGCATTGATTACGCCAACCCAAAAGGAAGGGATTCCAAAGGGTTCACAACCCTTTG
>NZ_CAMKRR010000106.1 GCF_946415235.1 uncultured Ruminococcus sp.
TTTCGGCGCTCATTACGGGGATATCGTGCTCCATAGCCGTTGCGGCGATGAGCTTGGAGGTAAGGACTATTCCCTGACCGCCTACGCCGCATATAAGGATATTACTCTGCATCTTCGCCACCTCCTATAGCTCCGAAAGGACATACCTGCGAACAGAGTCCGCAGCCTGTACAAAGTGAATTCTCTATGGCAGGCTTGCCGTCACGCATAACGATTCCGGGACATCCCAAGGTCTTTATGCACTTCTTGCATGAGGTACACTTGTCACTGTTGATGACAGCGGGCTTGTTGCCCTTGATAAGTACGGCACATGGCGACTTGAATATTATTGCCTTTACGCCTTTTTCGGCGGAAACGCGCTTTACTGTTTCCACAGCCTTGCTGAGTTCAAGGGGATTTACTGTCTCTACGGTCTTTACGCCCACGCCCTTGAGAACCTCCTGTATGCTCACCTTTTCGACTATCTCGCCCATCATTGTGCGTCCTGTACCCGGGTGAGGCTGATGTCCTGTCATAGCAGTTGTGGAGTTGTCAAGGACTACCAGTGTCATATCCGCCTGATTGTACACAGCGTTTACAGCTCCCGTGATAGCGGAAGCAAAGAATGTGGAGTCGCCCACGAATGCAAAACAATTGGTATCGGGCTCTATCTTGCCGATACCCTGAGTGATGTTCACGCCTGCGCCCATGCAGAGGCAGGTATCCACCATATCAAGAGGCATTGCGTTGCCGAGAGTATAACAGCCGATATCTCCGCAGAATACGGACTTCTTGCCCTTCATTGCTTCCTTTACTGCAAAGAATGAAGCTCTGTGAGGACAGCCTGCACAGAGTACGGGCGGTCTTACGGGAAGTGCGGGGGGAGCTTCCGTCTCAGCAGCGGCAGGCTTCTCCCAGCCCATGAGATCGGCGATATTGGCAGCCACGGAAGCGCAGGTGTTCTCGCCTGCGTTTTTTACATGGTGAGTGAGCTTGCCGAGTATCTTCGTATTCAGATGATACTTTCCGCAGATGTATGTGAGCTCGCGCTCGATAATGGGGTCAAGCTCCTCGATACAGAGCACCTCGTCAAGTCCTTCGAGGAACTTCACAGCAGCCTGCTCGGGAAAGGGGAAAGGCGTAGATACCTTGAATACTCTCGGTGCGCTCTTTCCGCGGAGAGCTTCCATAGTGTAGGTGTAGCTTATACCGTGGGTAGCGATACCCTTTTTGCAGCCCTTATCGGCAGCCTCGGTGATGATATTGCGCTTGTAGTCGGAGAATACCTGTGAGAGCTCCACATTGCGCTCCTCGATATGTATATGAGCGTTATATGAAAGACGGGGGAATATTACCCACTTTGAGGAGTCCTTGATAAAGCCCTCGGGCTTGTTTACATAGTACTCATTCTTGTCCTTGACTTCAATGGAAGCATAGCCGTGACAGACTCTCGTTGTAGGTCTGAAAAGCACGGGAGTATGGTATTTTTCGGAATAATCAAAAGCTTCCTGTATCATATCATAGGCTTCCTGCACCGATGACGGGTCAAAGCAGGGAAGCTTCGAAAAGGAAGCGAAATGACGGGTATCCTGTTCGGTCTGTGAGGATATCGGACCCGGGTCGTCGGCAACGAGTATTACCATGCCGCCCTTTACGCCGATATAAGCAAGGCTCATAAGGGGGTCGGAGGCGACGTTAAGACCTACCTGCTTCATGGTCACCATTGAACGTGCTCCGCTGTAGGCAGCGCCTGCACCCAGTTCAAGGGCAGCCTTTTCGTTTACCGACCATTCCACATATACAGAACCGTCGTTCACCTTTGCAGCCGTCTCCAGCACTTCAGTGGAAGGAGTACCCGGATAGCCCGAAACAAGGTTAAGTCCTGCCGCGACTGCGCCTCTTGCGATAGCGGCATTACCCATTAAGAATTCCTTATGCATATGATCTCTCCTTTTTTTATTTATCCCATAATAGTTTTGCTGAATGGTACATATTCAATTATAGCATCCGTGATGTACAATGTCAAAGGTAAAATCCAAAAATCACGTATAATATAAAAAGGACCGCTCTTAACGGTCCTTTTTGGTCATGTTGCGGGTTCTTCCTCGGGTTCGAGGATGATATTCTCGTCAGGTATGCTGTTGGCGGCGGCTTCAAAGTCGTATTCCGTGAATTCGTCCACCTTTTTCAGCTTAAGAACAAACCTGCTTTCGGCATTTTCATTGTCGAGCACCAGCGTATTGCCCTGCATCGTTACTGCAAAGCCCTCCATATCGTTCCACATATAGAGCTGAGTCTTTTTCTCGGGCTCCCACTCGTAGCCCTGAGCGGAATTGAGTATGGACATGGAAGCCGTGTTGTCCTTCTTCATTTCGAGCTGGAAGGAAACATTTACGGGATAATCTCCGAGAGTATCGGTATATACCTCCTCGCCCATAGTTATCTCCGAAGCTTCCCACTTGCCCATGAATTTGCTGTAATCCACCTTGTCGAGACCTGCTTCCGTAGTCGTCTCAACGACTGTGAACTCGCTTACGGGCAGGAGATAGTAGATATCCGACTCGTCGCCCATATAAGCGTTTATCATTGACATTTCGCCCTGACATATGGTGCAGTCGAAGCTTTCGTCGGGGCTTTTGAGGTGGAGCACGTCGTTTCCGTTATCATCTACGGTGATGCCCCAGTTATACTCAAAAACTCTTTCCTTTCCGCGTGGATTGAGGTTATCGTAGTATTTTGCCTTATTGTCGTCTGTTATCTCAAGGCGGCACACTGAGCTGAGAGGATAGTCCGCATAGACTGTCTCGTAGATCTCGCCGTTGACTGAGACTTTATATGTCTCCCACTTGCCGAGGAACTGTTTTCCCGTATTGTCTGCAGGTACGCTGCTTGCGGCTGTTGTGGTGACAGCCTCGGTAACGGGCTGACTGTCGTTATTCGGTTTTTTCTTATTATCGCAGCCGCAGAAAGCTCCTGCAAGCAGGACGGCTGACATACAAAAACAAATTATCCTTCTCATAGTTTCTCCTTTTACTGTGTTATACCGAAGTTCTGAACGACGCTTGCGGCGGCGTTGAGAGCATCGGGGTCTATTTCCGTGAATTCTTCGACTTTTGCTATATTGAGTGATGATCCGCTTTCTTCTATGACGAGGTTTCCGTCTTTATATTTCATAGACATGGTCTGGGTCTCGTTTTTTCCCGAGAGGTCCTTTACCGTGAACTGCAGGACGTCAGTCTCGGTCTCCTTCCATTTTATCTCGGTATCCTGATTGGCATTCTGTATCACCTTGTTGTCCACAGCGGACATCCATGTGACTTTGCCGTTATCCTCTATCTCAAAGCGGAACAGCGCCCCGAGAGGCACTCCGAGGAAGCTTTCCGTAGTCTCGCCGTTGACCGTGAGACCTGTTGCTTCCCATTTGCCGATATACTTCGGATCGCGTTTTTCTCCGCAGCTCACTGTGCATACCAGCATCAGAATGGCCGCAAGAGCCAGTGTTATCGTTCTTTTCATGCAATTTCTCCTTTACTGTGATACGGGCTTTGTGAACTCGCCGACCCTGCTGTAGCAGACGATGCGTTCGCCGTCGGGAGTATCCCTTTTCTGACTGAGGCTGTATCCGATATAGTCGAAATGCTCTGTCTTTTCGCCCATGTCCTCAAAATTGATGTCAATGCCCGCGTCAGCCGTCAATCTCCATTTTATGTTCTGCTTTTCGTTGTCGGGAGTATAATATAAGCCGCTGCCGTCCTCTTCCAGCTCGAATCGCTGCATATCCGAGTCCTCCATGTCGATCTCGGCGCTGCCGATGTACACGTTGGTGGTCTCCCACTTGCCGGTTATCTCCGACCTGAGCTCAGAGTCGGTCTTGTTTTTTGTAGTATCCACAGAAGCCTTTACTCCTGCATTTGAAACAGGGTGGCTGCCGCAGGAAGCTCCGCAGCACATCAGTGCCGCAGCAGTCAATATGCACAGGGTAATTCTTTTCATACTTCTCTCCTTTTCGTATACTTGTATTATACAGCATAAAAAGCATATTGTAAAGCCTTTTGCTGCGAAAAAAGACTGCCGCTCGATCGTAACATAAGCAGCAGCCTTTATTTTACTTTGTTTTTGTTTTATAGAGCATCCATATGAGCTCAAGCACTCCCACGCCGATAAAGCACAGCATAGCCCTCATGCTCGGCTTTTTCACCTTGAAGCGAGTGATGAAAGCGATAGCGATAACGAGGAGAGAGCCGCCGTATACCTCGGGGAACCAGTCGCCGATGTCCTTATGGAAGCTGTACAGCAGCGGCAGTATCAGCGCAACGCTGGTTACGGGCAGACCCTCATAGACCTTGCGGTTCTCGGCGGTCTTGGACTGTCTTTCCTCCTCCGCGACGTTAAAGTACGCGAGCCTGATGACGGCGCACAGCGGAAAGAGTATGAGTATAGGCAGATCGCACCAGTCTCTCATGCCTATGGAATATCCGATTATCGCAGGCAGGACGCCGAAGCATATGGCATCGCAGAGCGAATCTATCTGTATACCGAATTTTTTCTCGCTTTCGGTACGGTCTTTCTTGGTACGTGCCACCTTACCGTCGAACATATCGCACAGTCCCGATACCATAAGGCAGATTATGGCGTATTCGGGGTGTGATCTCATCCCGCCGTAGCCTGTTGCGAAGAACATACCTATCACCGACGAAACGAGGCTCATATATGTAAGGATGACCGTATAGTTGTAATATCCGATCATTATTCAAACCTCAAATGATTTTTTGCTGAAAAATATACCTTTGCGGTATAAAAAATACATATCCCTTATTGCGTATATGCAAGGGCTTTATGATTAATTATATCATAATCCATGTGCTTTTTCAAGTATTTTATTGTAATTTCAAACAATTTACAGCTTATCCGCTCTTTTTCTTCCTTCCGCGTTTTGAAGGAGCTCCCGCAGCGGGCTTTGCAGCGGTTTTTGAAGCTGCTGCCGCGGTTTTCTTTTTGGAAGCCGTCTTTTTGGAGGCTGTTTTTTTCGCAGCCTTTTCGCGGTTCACGCGGAGCTGCTCCTGCTTTGAGCTCTTGTCCTCAAGGCGCCTGTAGGCTTCCTCGTAGAAATACTCCTGCGAATTCAGCGGCTTTTCGCGGCTCCTGCGCTCGCGGACGTACTCGCCGCTGCTGAGCATTATCCTTGCCTTGACGTTATCGCGCATCATTATCCTGAACATATCGCGGATACGTTTTTTCAGCTTCTCGTCCTCAACGGGAGCTGCCACCTCAACGCGGCGTATGGTATTCCTGCTCATATAATCGGCTGAGCCTATGTATATCTTCTGTTCCTTGCCGTCCTTGCCGAATATGAAGATACGGCTGTGTTCGAGGAAGCGTCCGACTATGCTGCGGACGGTGATATTCTCGGTAAATCCCTGAACTCCCGCAATAAGGCAGCAAAGTCCGCGGACTATGAGCTCCACCTTTACACCTGCCTGCGAAGCTTCAATAAGCTTTGCTATTATGGCGGGATCGTTGAGGGAGTTGACCTTTGCGGCGATATATCCATTTCCGCCGTTTTCGGCAAGCTCTATCTGTTCGTCCATCATTGCCAGCACCTGCGGTCTCAGGGCAAGAGGCGAAACAAGGAGCTTTTTCGTGTTCTCCACGAAGCTTCCGCTGAGAAGGGACGCAAAAACCGCCTCTGCGTCGGCAGCTATGTCCCTGTCTGCGGTAAGGAGCATGAGGTCTGTATATAATGTGGCTGTTTTTTCGTTATAATTGCCCGTTCCTATCTGCGTAACATAGTCGTATCCGCCGCCCTGAGCCTTTCGCGTGATGAGCAGCAGCTTGGAGTGAGCCTTGTACTCCTTAGGACCGTAGATGACCTTTACTCCCGCTTCCTGAAGCTGCTTCGACCATTCGATATTGTTTTCCTCGTCAAAGCGGGCGCGGAGCTCGATCATAACAAGGACGTCCTTGCCCTGTTCTGCGGCTGTACAAAGTGCGTCAATGACCTTGCTGCTCCGTGCAAGGCGGTAGAGGGTTATTTTTATGGAAGTCACCTTCGGGTCGTTGGCAGCTTCCTGCAAAAGTCTTATAAACGACAGATTTATGGACTCAAAGGGATAGCTCAGGAGTATATCCTTTGACTTTACCTGCTGGAACACGGGTCTTGTGTCCGAAAGAGCCGCAGGCTTGCGGGGCGACCTCGGTACATAGTGAAGCTCTGCTCTTTCATCATATTCCTGCAATGTGTACAGATATGAAAGATCAAGGGGTATCCTTGAAGTAAATACACGTACATTTTTGAGCTTCAGCTTCTTGCAGAGGTAATCCAGTGCATCACGGCTGAAAACGTCGGATATCTCAAGGCGCACGGGGGAAAGGCGCTGACGCTTGTCAACGAGCTCCTCCATACGGCGGCGGAACTCGGGACCTCTTCCCGAGGCCATGATATCGGCGCTTCTCGTAACTCTTATGAGGGCACGGTCAATGACCTTGTAGTTCTTGAAAAGCTGATGTGCAAAGCGGAGTATGACCTCCTCGCCGAGGATAAAGCGCTTTCCGTCGGGACTGAGGTGTATTATGCGCTCCGAGCTGCTTATATTCGCGGGGATTATGCCTATGGACACGCCCTTCTTTGCGGCAAGCTGAACTACAGCGTATATCTCCTTGTTTTTGAGAAAGGGGAACGGAAGCGCATCGTTTACGACAATTCCCGATATAAAGGGCTTAAGCTCGCGCTTGAAGTACATTTCGAGAAAGGACTGCTCCTCTTTTGTGACCTTGTCGAAGGAAACGTGTTCAAAGCCGTAGGCGGCGAGCTCCCCCATAGTTTTCCGCAGAGCCTCCTCTGCAGAGGGCTGCATCCTGCGGACAGCCGTGAATACGGCGTCAAGCTGCTGTGACGGCGTCATTCCCGAGAATTTGTCCTTTTTTCCGTTGTTTTCCTTTGCCTTATCGGTCACAGAGCCAACTCTGACCATGAAAAATTCGTCTAAATTGCTTTGATATATAGCTGAAAAGGACAGCCTTTCAAGAAGCGGCGTATCGGGATCTGTCGCCTCTTCGAGCACCCTTTTGTTGAATTTAAGCCATGAAAGCTCCCGATTTTCGAGATATTCCATAAATTGATCTCCTATCCTCTTTTTGTCTCAGTATTTGAACTGTCCGTTGCCGATAAACTCACATATAAGCGAATCGGGCGTAACATCGGTCTTTTCTATTGGTTTAAGCTTTTCGAGCACAGCTATGCACTCGCGCACCTCGGGAACGTCCGTAAGCTCTTGAAGCTGCGGCAGAAGGTCGTTCCTGTACACCGAAAGCTCATACGACATGAAGGTGTCCACATCGTAGTCGGAGCGGTACTTATACGGCATTATGTACTTGTTCTCGCCTGCTTCGACGCTGTGGAACATATTCATGGTCTCGCGGAGAGAGCGCCTGCGGAAGTTCCTGTCGCGTATCATACGGCGCATAAGGCGTATCCTTGACGGGTGCAGGAGCATCTCGTCGTCGGATATCCTCGTTCTTACGCTGACGTATATCTTGCTTATCATTCTGTCGGGGACCGTTATAACAGAGGGATTGAGGGCGTGTATTCCCTCGAATATGACTATCTCGCCCTCGTTTCGTCTGAATAGTTTTCCCGAGCCGCAGCGGGTCGAGGTCTTGAAATTGTACTTCGGCAGCTCTATCTCGCGGCAGGCGCAAATGTCCTCTATCTGCTCGTTGAGCAGCTCGCAGTCCACACGGAGGGGGGATTCAAGGTCCATTTTTCCCTCGGCGGCAAGAGCTTTTTCAGCCTCGGTCAGCGGACAGAACCAGTTGTCCATGGAAAGTGTATGTGTCTCGTGACCCATTTCATCAAGAAGCTTCTCTATCATCATTGCCGTGGTGGTCTTGCCCGAGCCCGACGGGCCCGAAAGCAGTATCACAGGCTTTTCCTTGCGGTTTTCGGCTATTTCGGCGGCTATTTTTTGGAGCTTGTAGAGGTAATCCTCGTTGACAGCCCTGATATAGCCCTGCGGATCGCCGTCTATTCCCTGATTTATTCTTGTGATCTCAATATTCATTCGTATCTCCCTTATCTTATATCAATGGACGGGATATTTTCCTTCCCGTAAATTAATCATTTTATAACATTAATATCATATCACATTTTTTGTAACATTTCAACCCGTTTATTTGTGGTTTTTAACGTCGCTTTCAACAGAGTGTTTAATAAAATATCGCAGAATAGGTGAATTTTAAAAATTAACAATTACCTATTGACAAACTGTAAAATTTGTGATAAGATAATTGTACAATATTACGAAATCGTCGATGAGGAAGGCTTTTTCAGCAGCAACGCTCACAGAGAGCTGCCGTTTGGTGCAAGGCAGCAGCGTTCGGAAAACAGCATACCACCTCTGAGTGCGCCCAATAAGCGTCGGGAGCTCCCGTTACAGAGCACTTGAGATACGGAGAAGTTTCCGTGTGAATCAGGGTGGAACCGCGGTTATTATCGTCCCTTGTGCCTTTTGCAGGCGTAAGGGGCTTTTTTGTTATCATGGCTTCGGGAGGTGAAAGTGTGAGCAACATCAAGTACAACGAGCAGGAGGAAGCCTTCGAGCTGCCCTATAAGCTCTGGAACAATACCATTACTGTCCGCTTCTATACCGAGGACGAGGAAACTATCATGAAAAAACTCAAGGATATCGCAAAAAAGCTTGCAAAGCTGGACGGCAGCAAAAGTACCGTTGCGGGTATGCTGATAGACGAGGGCTACTACGAGGGCAGCAGCGCGGAGGAGCTTGCAAAGATACTGAAGCTTGAAAACGTGTACGTCGATATCGACGACGAGGATACCGTGGTGTGCTTCGATACGGGTACGGACGACGGCTATATGCAGGGACTCGCCCATGTGGAGCTCTTCGGTGAGCTTTTTGAAATAACAGGCTGGGTCGAATGATATGGATAAGCCCGCCCGTAAGGATATCCGTCTCGGCAATTACGATTATTCCCGTAACGGCGCGTATTTCGTGACGATATGTACGCGTGACAGGGAATATTTGTTTTGGAATAATTATGATATTTACCGTGTAGGGGCCGCCTTTGGCGGTCCGCATGGTAAAATTACACTAACGGAATATGGAAAAATCGTAAAAGATGAATTAAAGAAAATCCCCTCGGTTTATCCAGATATTGTGTTTATTCCAAAATTCGTTATTATGCCAAACCACATACATTTAATTATTGTATTGAATTCGTTTTCGGTAAGCGGGCCGCCAAAGGCAGCCCCTACAATCGGAAGCATCATCAATAAGTTTAAAGGGGCGGTATCTAAAAAATCAGGTTTTAAGGTTTGGCAAAAAAATTTTTACGACCGCATATTGCGAAACGAACAGGAATACCGCGGTGCATGGCAATACATTGAAAACAATCCCGCAGAATGGGAAAACGATGAATTATTCTGCAAGGAATAACGGCTCATCGTACAAGCGATAAAATAATTATGCATTAAGCATTATGAATTATGAATTATTAAAAAGGAGAGATCAGTATGATAAGATTAACATTACCTGACGGCAGCGTCCGCGAGCTTGAAGCCGCACAGTCAGCCGCAGAGATCATCAAAGGCATAGGCATGGGGCTTTACAAGGCAGCCTGCTGCGTAAAGGTCAACGGCGAGGTAAAAGACCTCCGCACCGTTATCGACAGTGACTGTCAGTTCGAGGTATGTACCTTCGATTCTATCGACGGCAAAAAGACCTTCTGGCACACAGCTTCACACATACTTGCTCAGGCTGTAAAGAGACTTTACCCTGCTGCAAAGCTGGCTATCGGTCCTGCTATCGACAACGGCTTCTACTATGATTTTGACCTTGAAAAGCCCTTCACTCCCGAGGAGCTCGAAAAGATCGAGGCTGAGATGAAAGCTATCGTCAAGGAGGATCTTGAGCTTGAGAAATTCGAGCTTTCACCTGCCGACGCAGTCGCTAAACTCAAAGAAATGGACGAGCCCTATAAGGTCGAGCTCTGCGAGGAGCACGTTGACAAGGGCGAGCCTATCTCATTCTACAAGCAGGGCGAGTTCACCGATCTCTGTGCAGGTCCTCACCT
>NZ_CAMKRR010000107.1 GCF_946415235.1 uncultured Ruminococcus sp.
AGGTAGCTGCTGCGCAGGCAGCTCAGAAGACTGCTGAAACTGCACAGGCAACAGCAGAGAAGGCTGTAGCCGATGCTAAGACTGCTCAGACCAAGGCAGAGGAAGAAGCCGCAGCTGCAAAGACTGCACAGGCTACAGCAGAAACCGCTCAGGCAACAGCTGAAAAGGCTGCAGCAGACGCTAAGACAGCACAGACCAAGGCAGAGGAAGAAGCCGCAGCTGCAAAGGCAGCTCAGGCTGACGCAGAGAAGGCACAGGCAGCTGCTGAGGAAGCTCAGAAGGAAGCTGTCGAAGCACAGTCCGCAGCTGAGGCACTGGCTAAACAGGCTGAAGCTGAAAAGGAAGCTGCTGAGAAGAAGGCTGCTGAGGAAAAGGCTGCCGCAGATAAGGCTGCTGCTGATAAAGTTATCGAGAAGATAAACGAAATTGGCAAGGTAAACAATAGCAATGCTTCTGAAAACAAGATAATTGCAGCAAGATCAGCTTATGATACGCTCACTGACGATCAGAAAGCTCTTGTTACAAACTATGATGTTCTCACAAAGGCTGAGACTGATTATGACGCTCTCCCACAGACAGGTATGTCAGGATTCCATAAGGTATTTGCAGGACTTGCTGCACTTATGGGTATCACAGGTATTGGTCTTATAAAGAAGAGCAGAAAAGAAGACGATGATGAATAATTAATGCCGGTTTCATCCATGAGTTTCATAGAGAGGGCGTCGCTTTCGGGCGACGCTCTCGCATTTTATCCATATTGAAATTACTGAGAATTCGTGGTATAATAAAGTTAAACTGAATAAGTAGGGAGTAATATGGAAAAGAAACGAAAAAGGAATAAGCCAATGTTCATTATCGGTATCATCATGATCGTATTAGGCGTTGGAGTGTTGTCATTCTATGGATACCGCAAAATAAGTAGAGAGTTGTATCTCCGAAAGCTGTTGAAGGAAAACATCAACTTTGAGATACCAAGTCTGGATATTAAGGTTCCTGTGCTTGAAGGTACAGGGACAAAGCAACTTCAAGTATCGGCAGGACATTTTGAGGGAACAGGTGCACTCGGCAAGGGAAATTACTGTATCTGTGGTCACAACAGCACGATCTATGCGGAGATTTTCAATGACCTTGATCAGATACAGATAGGTGATGAAATGCATCTCGTAGACATCGATGAAAAGCGTACTCGCTACATATATATCGTCACTGAATACCGAACAGTTGAACCAAGTGAAACGTGGGTACTGAAAGATTTTGGCGATGACCGATTGACCGTAATATCATGTACTGATGACGGAAAACAGCGACAGGTAGTTGTTGGAATGCTAAATGAATGATATACCAAAAACGCGGCACCATTATTTTGGTGCCGCTGCTTTGATAATATTGGAGGATAATTCGAATTATAGCACATTTTCTAAAACATCGACAGCTGCTGCTTGCTGCTCTTGAATTATGTGAATGTACGTATCATAGGTAATTCCGACCTCAGAGTGTCCGAGAAGTTCACTGACGGTCTTAACATCAACACCTTTTGCGAACAATCGGCTTGCAAAAGTGTGTCTCAGGGTATGTACCCCTGTGCCTTTAATACCGCACTTCTTCAGTATACCTCTGAACATTCTGTCAATGTTGCGAGGATATATACGTTTTCCTGTGCTTGTTGCAAATACATACTTGGTAGAACCGTTAATGCCTTTCAAGCTCATGAGTGCTCTGATAGCAGCGGCAGTAAGCGGTACGATACGACTGCCTTTTTTCGTTTTTGTGGAACACTGCTTTATGTATTTATACGATTTATCAGTGCTTTTTCTGTCCTTGACAAATACCATATTCTGACGGACGGTAACTGTCTTTTTCTTAAAATTGATATTTGTCCATTCCAGAGTCAGAGCTTCACCGATACGCAAGCCTGTGTCTGCAAGAAAAATGACGATTTCGCCCATTCTGTATATCCGCTTGCCGTTATTATAGCATTTGACCGCTTCTGCTTCAATACGTTGCAGCTCGTCCTCTGAGAAGCATTTAACATCGCTTTTTTCACGTTCCATGTTTTTGGGTATAATTTACACTCTCAGCAACGTTAAAGGGCAAATCTCGACGTTTTACAGCGTATTTAAGGCAGGAATTGATACACTCATAAGTTTTCTTTATGGTTGAGAAAGAATAGTCCTTTTTTAAGGCATTTATCATTTCCTGTACTTCATCGGCAGTTAAGTCGGTGATTGACCTTTGCCCTATGTATGGGATAATCTGATATTTGATTGTCTGTTCTTTTCTGTCAAAACTTGCAGGCTTTAATTCATTGGCTTTGACGTTATATAGCCAATTTTTGATATACTGCTCAACGGATATACTTTTATGAGTATTATCTGGATTAGCATATTCTACACATATCTGCAAATCTAACCTGATTGATTTTTTGTCCTCTGTAATGGACGTATTTATCACATTTTGCTTTTCGACGATGATCTTATTTACATTATCATCTGACAGCAGTGATAGTATTGTATTCATTATTTTGTTTCCTTTCCGTTTTTTTAACCATTTCCTCATTGTCAAAGAATGTCACAACATTGATGAACGCCCCCTTTAGACGTGATATATTTTATCACATACAAAAGGGGAGAACAATACTATCATAGGTCAAAAAAATATCTCTCCAACCGGAGAGATATTACTTTGATATGATTTTAAAATGTGCTATAATAGCACATTTTTATTCTTTAAACTATTTATTATTTTCTCGACTTGTTCCTTTTGTTCAGCCTTGAACCTGATAACACGCTGATTGTCCTTTACAGCCGTCTGGAAGTTCATGCCGCTGCTTTTAAGCGCATTGAACTCGTCCTCTGAGACTTTTTTTATTATGTATTCTTGTTTGGGCTTCTCTAAGCCAGTATCTATAAGATACTGTTCAAGAGCTGCTTCAAGCTTTTTGAAGTCGCAGCAACGGCTGACAAGCTTAGAATTATCATCGGGATACTTCGTAACCAAATTATAAAGTACATTTGCGTGGTTGGCAATACTTTCTCTATTTGAATTACACCAATAAAGCTGCGTTCTCATAAGGCTCTTATAATCACTTTCAGCCTTACTATCACTTGCAGAGGGATTGATGTTGACCATTTTTATCAGCCTATCATCGACAGGTATCATATCATTGAAGTTCAATGCACCTATCAGCTTACCTTTTTTATCGATGATCTTTAGAAAGTCACGCTGATTATTCATTTTCTGATGTTTAGGTTTTGGAGATGTCAGGGGAATACAATACTTCTTATCCTGACATACAATTACAACTCCTACAAATGGACGGTGAGCTTTATTCTGCTGAGGAGATACGGACATTACTTTGCTGTCTGCTTTTTCCAACGCTGCGACATAATTTACATCAAGCGTATATAAGCCTAATCTTTTCATGATAATTACCTCATAGATTATAAAAAAGGGCTGTGATAAACACAGCCCTTTGCATTTAAAGTTCCCACTTATACGGTAGGGCACACCTCTTTTAAAATTTCCACTTATACGGTAGGACATACCTCTTTATAAAAGTTCCACTTAACGGCAGGACACTCCGCTTTTGAGATAAGCTATGCTTATCTTCTACTATTATTATACTTCATAAATCCATTTATGTCAATAGGATTTAATGAAAATTGTGCTATTATAGCACAATTTATATTCTTATGCTCAGATTGACAATGGAACGGAATATACATTGTCAACCACTCTGGCATTATACATTATCTAAAAAGTTGACTAATCCAGTAGGGTATATCTTTACATGGACAAATTGGCTGTGCTGTTATGAGACTGAATGCGAGTACAAACGCTGAGAGCCTTTTGATAATATTTTTCATTTGTATTACTTCCTTTACAATAATATTTAAGGTTAATGCCCTTATGTAGTATATTATAAATTAGAAGTTGGCTTTTGTCAAGAATTTTGCACAAAACGATAAATTGTGCTATAATAGCACAATTTTAGTTAGACAGGTAATCCATGTTGAATTCAGCGCATAAGTCTTAGAACAATCGGGAAAATAACGATTATTACAATTATAAATGTCAGGAGAAAGGCAAATGCGACACCTAAAGTAACAATAACAACGCCTATAATAGCGCATAAGCATATATTAGACGTGAAAAGCAATGGCAGCCTTATTAATGCTCCCCATAGCCCTCCATACTTGATAACTGAAGCAATAAGAATTACGCTTGCTATCAAAGTTAGTATAATAGTAACTGGAAGAATCCAATGAACAAAAACGCCCAGATTTTCGGGAAACAAATAAGAAAAAGCTAAATGAATCAATACGTAAGAGCCAATTATCAAGGCAGGAGCGATAACTGCAAAAGAATGCTTGAATAAATACTTGAATCCATGCCTTGAATTATCGAAATAGTCGTATTTTTTTATACTACCAAGCGGCAGTCGGCTGAAAAACTCATACATTGAATTAGAAAAAGCAAGTTCAAACAGAAGTGCCAACAGACCGATACCAAGGAGATATCCACCCTGAAAGCGCTCATTAAAGGCATAGACTGTGTCAATAATGCCATTAAGGAACGAATTATGGGTAATATTAAGATGTGACGAGTTTTCGAGAATAATAGTCTTTATGATTTCATAAACACAAAAGGCAGAGAGCGCCATCGATAGCAAGCAAAAAATAACAGGTTTAATAGATCTTTTGATATTTGTCATATTTACCCTCCCTTAATTCCATTGCTTAAATTGTGCTATTATAGCACAATTTATATTTTCATTGACTTCGGCTTGCTGCTGAGTATCTGATTTACCGTATCTTTCAGCTCTGCCTGATACCTGACGGCAATTTTGCCGTTTTTGCGGCTTACGCTGAACTTCAAACCCGAATTTTTGTCTGCTGCCGCCTTTTGGAGTTTTGTCAGCTCATCTTCACTGACTATCCTTATATAGTCAGCTCCATAGTTCAGACCGTTCTTTCGGGCAATCGCAGAAATAATATCCTTATTAAATACATTTGCTTTGAAGTCTGGTAGCTCCGCAGCATTCCGCTGCTCCATGAGCTGCTGAGTTACATTGCCGATAGCAATGAATTGTTCAAGCTCTTTCTGTGACCATTTACCTGCGAATACTTCCTCCATTATCTTATCGGGAGTAGTTACAGGATTCTTGGACATATCATAAAGGCATACGCCCTCACGGCTGTATATAACGATATTGTCAAACTGTTTGCTGCCGTATATTTCCCTCAGATTACTCGGTATTTTAGCTACAATGTAATCATGCTTGTCCTTTGCAGTTGCCCTGGGCAACTTTCCTGCAGCAAGCTGTTTTTCATACCTTAAGATCGTACTTAGGTATGAAATCTGCGGTTTTACGGCAACTAAAGCCAGTGTGACGTTATATCCGTTATCTTTGAAGCCCTTACAAGTTGCTAAAGGCACTTCCGCTGTTCGCAGAGTCCCTTCTACCAATATATTATATTTCTCAGCTCTGAACCGTGATATAAGAGCTTCTGTGACCTTTCCAGAAAATTCATTTGTAAAGTCAACGCTGTCCTTACCGTATTTTTTCTGTAATTCAGCATAGTCAGGGTGAAGCGGACGAAATTCATCGCCGTTTATAACAATAAGATTGTGATCGCACTGAGCTTTAATAATATCTTGAAGCCCTGTTTTTCCTGCGCCAGACTGACCGCCTAAAATAAAAGCGCAAGGTACTTTATCTCGCTCTTTATCGGCGATAAGCTCTTTATATTGCTTGTTTATGACACGGTTCAGAACTTCTATAGTGAAATCACCGTCATTCATTATTATTTATTACCTCATTCGCATAATCACGGGCAAATTCAAATTTTGCCTGTATAAGCTTCAATTCGTCCATTGTGTATTCTTTGCCGATAAGGTTTTCTTTGATTTGGAATACCATGTGTGCAAGAATATTCAATGGGTGTTTATCGTCATCTTGAATATTCTTAGCAATCATATAGCGTGTTATCGTTCCATAAATCTCTGCTGCCACTTCGGACATAACTTCCTTTTCAAGTGTAATAAAGTAATCCATTTGCTGAACCTCCTTTATAGAAAGCTTTGCTTCCATACTATCTAAAAGCTTTAAAATTGTTGTAAGTTTAGGATCGGTAGTTCCTTTTTCAAGTCGTGCTATTACAGGCTGCGGAACACCACTCCTTGCACTGAGTTGCTGCTGTGTAATATGGCGGCTGTTTCTGAGCTGCACAAAGGATTGAATAAAAAGCTCTTTTTCGTCAAGTTCCATTATAATATCCTCCCGTTTATATATAATTATAACTTGCAGGTTATAATTTGTCAAGAGAGGTTTAATAAAAATCTCCCCTAAGATAGCCTTAAGGGAGAAAATGTGCTATTATAGCACGTTTTGCTATATTTGTACAAAAAGCTTGACATAATATAAAATATATTACATAATATGTTACATAAGGTTATATGATTAATCTTATATGCTATATTATACAACAAAAAAGTGTGATTTGTCAAGAAATTTAAAATCAAAAATATGATATTTATAGTATACAATTAGTAAATTTCAACTGGTGGCATAATATACATAGAACTTCGCTTTTTATTGTCGTAAATAACGATTATTGTTGATGAATCGTAAATTATTCTTATATGACTTGATGTTACTTTACACATAGTGTTAAAATTATTTATACTATTAATCATGTCCGTTCATATTGCGGAAGGAGGATTTCTATGATTATTAAAAAGGTTTTATCAACAGTAATTGCAGTGTTTATAAGTATCACCGCTGTTCCATTCAATGCTGTTTCAGCAGACAGTGAGAGTAGTCCGCTTGTGTGGGACGGTACGACAGATACTTCTTGGTATGATTCGGAGGATACAGAATTCCATATATCTACGGCAAAAGAATTTGCAGGACTGGCAGCTTTGGTTAATTCTGGAAATACCATGAAAGATAAAACTATTATTCTTGATAATGATATTTACATGAATGATATTTCTAATTTTGAAAGTTGGAGTGGTTCTTCTTCAAGTATAAAACTCTGGAAAAGTATTGGCACAGAAAAATCACCGTTTTCAGGAACATTTGATGGCAATAATTATTCTATAATAGGTATTTATAATTATGAAGGATTAGGAGATAACTTAATTCATTCTGATACAAATGTATATTATGGCATTTTTGGCAACTCTGATGGTGCAGAAATAAAGAATGTATTTTGTAAATATGAATATATTGGCAATGATGTAGCATACCTTGGCAATAATGACTTTGCTCATATTTACTGTGGCGCAATATGTGGATATAATAATAATGGAACAATCTCAAATTGTAAAGTAGATAATTCAACCTTAAAATGTAATTCGTCAAGTTATATTTCATTTAGTTCTACCTTTAAGCATATGCCTCAACTTGGTGGTATATGTGGAGTATCAAACAACAGTTCAATTATCAATTGCCATTTTTCAAGTGATATAATATATTATTTTAACTCATTCAGCAGTGACTATACTATGTCAACTAATCATGTTGGTGGAATAGTTGGTCAAATGATAAACTCTTCACTTGATAAAAGTGAGAATTATGGAAAAATATTTATTAATTCTGAAAAAACAGAAAAACGACCTAATGTATTTGTAGGTGGTCTTTGTGGAAGTCTTCAAGAGACATCTAAAATAACAAACTGTATTAATTCAAGTATAATAACAGTAGATACTTATCATTCTCAAGATTCTGCTTTAATCGGTGGAATTATAGGTTCATCGAAAAAGGTTACACTTAAAAATGTAATTAATATTGGAACTATTAATTATGTAGAAAACGCTTCTTCCAAAATTAATATTGGTGGTATAATATGTTCTTTGAATGCGTCAGATATAACTGAAGGTGATTGTATTTTTGAAAATACCTACTTTGTAAGTTCATTTGCTATTAACGCATTAGGTGGTACGCAAAATCAAGAGCTGCAAATAGGAATATCAAAGTCTTCAAAGAATATGCAGACGCCTGAGTTCGCAGAAAAACTTGGTTCTGAATTTGAATATGTAAAAGACAACTATCCTAAATTGAAATCTGCAAAAACTCTTATCCCTGCAACAACAACTACTACCGCAACAACTACAACCACCACAACAACAACGACTACAACTCAAAAGCCGACAACCACAACCACGACGACAAGCACTACAACTTCTACTACAACACCGAAGCCTACAACAACTACTACCACAACTACGATGATTCCACTATCGGTAAGTGAGAATAGTATAATACTTACAAACGGCGACCAATATACTATAAAAGTAAATAGAAGCGATGTGTCATATGAATCAAACAATAAATCCGTGGCTGTTGTTTCTGCAAAGGGTATAATCACTGCATTAGGAGAAGGAACGGCAACAATATCTGTTATCAGTTCTGATTATGATGTAGTTCAAATAAAAGTTACGGTCAAGCCAATTCAAACGACCACAACAACTACTACAACCACCACAACAACTACTACAACTACTACAACCACCACAACAACTACTACAACCACGACTACTACCAGAACGACCGCAACTACAACAACAAATACTACTACAACTACTACGCAGCCAATTAAATATAATCTTGGTGATGTAGATAATAACGGAATAGTTGATGCGGTTGATGCTTCAAAAGTACTTTCGGAATATGCACGTGTTTCTTCAAATAAGGAAAGCGCATTTAGTGAAGCACAGAGAAACGCAGCTGATTCAAATAAGGACGGTTTCATAGATGCTGTTGATGCCTCAAAAATACTTGCGTTTTATGCTTATAAATCGACTAATGGTACACTTGGATTTGAAGAGTATATCATTAATCCACCAACAACTACTACGAATGTAACGACTACTACAATTAAAACATCTACCACTACTTTAAGCACTACAATGTCTCCATCTATGACGCGAACATCCCAAAATAAGACTTTTATTGGAGCTCATTATTCATTAGAAATTCCAACTCAATGGAAGTTATCATATCCATTATCACATGATTATAGTGTCGATAGTGAAAGAACTATTACGAAATTTGATTTCTATGATAATGATGGAAGAAACATTCTTTATATAACAGATGGTTTATTTGACAAATCACTTAGTGATGATATATTAATATCTTCATATGTTGAAGCTTTAAAAGAATTAGATTATATATCATCAATTGAAAAATGTAAAGTTGGTAATTTGGAATATATATATTCTACTCACAGAGATAAAAACACCGTCTTTTATTATACGGCTATTAATGGTGGGATACTTGGTTTAACAATTCAAAATACAGATCTGCTTCCTAATCACAAAGAAGTAGTCGAACAAATAATGCAAACAGTTGTAGCCGATATTGAACAAATACAGATTCAAAACAGTAATTATTTTAACAGCTTATCGAGCGACGAGAAAAAAGCAATAATCAGATTGATATGCTTCTTAAATAAAGACTTCACATATTCAAATTCGGCTACAATAAAAAAGTGTTCTCTGCTAAGAAGGTTGTCTGATAATGATACAGGTTACTTATTTGAATTAGAATATAGTAATTATAATAATAAGAGAGTTACAGACACATTCCTTTATGCTCCTGCTACCAATGAAGGTGCAAAATTAGATAATACATCGTTTGATGAATACCAAAGCCTATTAACAGGTTACAATGTCAATGAATTAGATATAAGCAAATTAAATGCAGTTTTACAAGAATACTATTCAAGTTGATAAATAAAAAGGGCGACAAGTTGTATCATTTGGGGCAGGCTCTTTTTTTACTATCGAGTCAATCCCAAATTCTGTGTAAACGAGAAATAGTGCCATAAAAGAGTATATGA
>NZ_CAMKRR010000108.1 GCF_946415235.1 uncultured Ruminococcus sp.
CGATGCTCACGCTTGTGCGGAGATTCTGCTCAGGTACATGGAAAGCGGTGTCGATGTGAGTGGGTATGTAAAGAAGTTCGTTCTGTCACCATAAACAAGTATACAGAGCTGTTGCTGACATAGCAATGGCTCTTTTTCTTTTTGAAACGATGCAGAAATGAATTTTTGAATATCTGTTATGATATAATAAAATTTTGGTTTTCTGAGCAGAAGTGAAAGTTTGGCGTTCTGATTTGATATAATAATAGTTTAGGTGGTGGCAAACGCCCCACCATTATCTATAATCAGTTCTCACGCTACTGTTGATATCCAACCATACCCCTGAACAGCCATATCAACAAAATGATTCATAAGTAAATCGATTTTAGACTGGAACGATTCCTTATCATAGCATATCGGCAAATCGTCATTCAAAGATGATTCAACAAGATTTTTTACTATTGCCCTTGCGTGATTGTCTTCAGCATTTATTGGGGCAGATGTTACATCATTCTTATCCAAGCTGACTCAGCCGTTAGTTATCGCTGCTATATTTGCAGCTGCTCTGACAATATTCATTGTTTCGTGGTTTATTTCCGCGAAGATATATGAAGCAAGAGAGATATGAAAAAAGACAAGAGTGTGTATGCAAGAAGTGTTTCAACGATTTTAAAAATTATCTCAAATTAAAATCAACGGAAAGAATGGATGTTGAATGGGGTTAAATTGTGATTTATCTTATTATCATAATAGGTTCAAAGCTCATGTACAAATATGATACAGAAAGTCCCTGCAGTTGCAGGGACTTTCATATTAGAAATCTCTTATATTAGAAAAAATATTAGAAATCAACGAAAAAGGCACCTTCGATTTCTCGAAAGTGCCTATTCTTCTGGGGTGGGAGATGGGATTCGAACCCACGGTCTTCGGGACCACAAGCCGACGCTGACGGATTTTCGGCAGTTTCTTGTGTTTTAATAGGATCCTGTTTTGTACCTATTTTTCGAGGGCTAAAGCTGATTTGACGCTTATTGCCTTTGCAGAAAAAATCATAAAACTGTAGGAAAAGTGTAGGAAAATAACACCATAAATGATTCTGAAGATAGGCACTGTACTACTCTTGTATGACTGAAAAATATTATTTGTTCTTGACATCAAATTATTTTTATGCTAACATCGTGCGTTTTTATCAATCTTTCAGCGTTATATTATCAATTATAGTTGCTTCAAAATTTTTATATGCTGCATGACCTTCATCATCATCTGTGTAACCAACTACAATTTCGTTCATTGCTCCGCCCGCATAAAAAACGAATTCATCCTGATATAAATTCGGGCGGTCAATTCCAACTGACTCATAGTCGATATAGTTTCTTACGTGTGACATCTTTACGGCGCAGTGCTCTTCGATTTGTGAAAGCTGTACCTCAGCATAATCTAATTTCAGTCTCTCTTCGCAGATCATAAGAAATATTTTGTTTACGTCAGTCTCACCGTTTAGTTTTTCCTGATCAAGATCTTCAATGTTAAAATTTTCGAGTACAGGCCCAAACTGTATCATGGATGGTTTGGCAATTCCAGTTTTATCAATCTCTTTCTGTGCGAGCCATTTATAACTCATTCCCATTATCTCAACTACCATATCATCCGGTTTATCTTCGGTATACCATTTGCTACCATCAACAACTGCAGAAAAATGAGCTGAATCTATTGCAATTTGATTATTCTCATTCTGCGTCTCCTCATCGGATATGGAAGTTACCTCTCCTTTGAATGCATTTGTTTGTTCTTCTTTCCTTTCTTTGCTATCCGAAGCTGATGTTGTCTTTTCGCTTGCATACATATTATCTGGATCATTATCTTTAATTACACCACAGGCTGAAAAACATACAGCACATAAAAACGACAAAATTAACAATTTGAAATATTTCATCTATTTCACTCCTTTTCTATTCATGAAGCCTAGTACGTTTTCAAGTTTGCGTCTGATCTTAGATAATGTATACCTTCTCATCTTTTACTATTATTTCTCTGATTGTACGCATAAATCATGCACTACTTATAAAATATTTTATAAGAGCACAAAAAGCAATCCCATCGTAACGACAGGATCGCTTGAATAAGCAACTATTATCATCCCATCGTTCAAGCTTTAGCACCTTACGATATCGCAGGTTGCTGTACGGTCAACGAGCTTGTCCCTCACGTACTCTTTATGGTACATTTATTGTTTCTAAGAGTATCCTTCGTCAAAGCCGACCGAGAAGGAAAAATAATATTTACAAAGCTGAAACTGCTTATAAGCAAATATTAGATGGTATTTTTAAAGATTTTTGTGATTTAAAAATATTATTTCTGATTAGAACGGCAAGTTACATGCAAACATTTGCCAGTAGATATGGAGTTTACTTTAATCAAATATTGTACATTGAACCAACAGAAGACTGTGATAATTCTTTATTGGCAGCAATATTTGATAATGTTAAATATAACAATAATTCTGCTGTTATGTTGAGTGACCAAAATGCTATAATAGATGCTGGGAATTTATTAAATGATACAATCCTTCTTGTACTTGACGAATCTAAGGCTGATGATGAAAAGGCGCGGGGAAGAGGTATATCAGCTTTAGAGAGTAAAGCTCTTGGGGCTAATAAAGAATATTTGCAGATACCAGTTCTAATATCTCAAAATGCGAAGTATCAATTAAACCCACTTTTATACTGTGACTTTTCAATTCAAAACGGTGCATATGATATTAGTCCGATTGCCTTTGCGGAAATACTTGAGTTACATGATATGTATTTAATAGAAAATATAGAAAGAAACTACAAGAAGTATATAGAGATTTTTAATGAAAACCTAGAGGAAATCTCTATACAGGCACCTGTTTATATCCCTGCTCAAAGGAGACAAGCATATTTTATCCTCATTGCAACATTGAGAACTTACGATGAATATTTCGGAAAACTATTTGAAGATGAAACCGAACACAGAGTAATTGACATCCTTAGCAATTACTGCAAAATAGAAAAAAGTAATGATGAAATGATTATTACAACGTTTGGTAACTGTCTAAATGAACAAATCAGCAGTAGCTGTTTAAATTTTATAAAACGGACCAAATACATTATTTTCGATGAAGGAACGGATTCAATAATTGTTGATGATGACAATATTTATATCGAAACAGGAGTTATCAAGAAACTTGCCATTAGAAGGATGAATCTGCACAGTGTAAACTCGCTGACAGATATTCTTAAAACTAATGATTGTCTCTCTATCAACGATAAAAATAGTAAGTGTTACAGGTTCCATGTGCAGAACTCAAACGGAGAGCCATATATGCTGTACACTTATGGCATCAGCAAGAAACTCATAAATGCAGAAAATCGTAGGAGACTCGACCTTGCAGATTATCAGAAGTATCTTCTCGAATACGGCGAACTGACACAAAACGAGCTTCTTCCGTTGGGGATAACCGCAGACGGCAGATATGTCGGTAAGGATATATTGTTTGGCAATAAGTCCAACGATCATATTTTTATCACTGGTCAGAGCGGCAAAGGGAAGTCGTTTTGTGCAACAAATTTGCTTCCATTGTTAGCAATGCTCGGGAGCAGGATGCTCGTCTTCGATGTTAGTAAATCCTTTACTCATGGTGAGATTCTCAGGGCACTTCCAGTAGAAGTAGTCAATGCCCTATTCGAGTTTATTGATATTGGCGGCGGAAAAAGAAAACTTCCTGTAAATCCCTTATACATTGGAGATTGCACAAATCTCCCTGCAAAGAAGCGCAGGGTCATGGGCTTCATCAAGGCGGTTTGTAAGCTCGAGAAGGAAGAGACCAAAATCGTCGAAGGCATAATATCCGATGTGCTTAAGAAGAATACCGACATAACTTCAATAAGCGGGTGTATGCTTGCTGAAACTCTCAAAAGAGGTGGCAAGGTTGGAAACAAGGTATTCAGCCTTATAAGCTCAACACTTGACGATATTGATCTTCGCGGTTTCGAGAAGCAAAGCTGGGGAGAATTCTTTGAGCAATCAAAGAAGATTCCAGTTATCTTACTCGGAGACGAAGTCAGTGATAATGTTCACACCGTGCTTGATGTCTTGATATCCTCGGCGTTTACCTGGCAACGTGATCATAATTCTGCTCAGCTTACAGTTGTGGTGGACGAGATCAAAGAGCATAACTTCTCAGAGGGAAGTCCTCTACACACGATACTCACGCAAGGACGTAGATTCAACACAAGACTCATAGGTATGACACAGCAGTATATCTCAAACGGCAGTCACGCTGTAGATGTAATGCGAGAAGCTGGAATAAAGATATTCTTCAAGCCGGCTAAGAGTCTTGATAGGATAGCCTCTGAGCTCGGATATAAGAATACCATTGATGCTGGATTCGGATCAATGGGGATTGGAGATATCATACTCTGTGCTGAACTATACAACAAAGAGGATGGGGTAAACGAACCGGTTGTTCTACACGCAAAGACAATCAAGTTCATCGACACACCGTTTTATGAGAAGTTCAAGAGGGAATACGGTATAAAATAAGTTAATACTGGTTGCGTCCTTTGGGGCACTACCATATACATATTATATACTGATTACCAGAGAAGGTCAAGTATAATAAGCATATATAATGCTTATTCCGAATACACTTGAAGGCAGGTGATAAAAATGAGTGATAAAATACATACAAAAAGCAGTTTCAAAACGGCTGATATCGAGCGTTTAAAAAAAGCTGTCACAGAGAAGATAGAGAAGCTCGTAAACCATCAGGTGAAGAGAACAAACTGAACAAAAACATATTAAAACAAGGAGGTGAGGTCAATGCCAAAGGTGGCTATATACTGTCGTTTATCCATAGAGGATAAGGATAAGTCAGATAACGATGTAAGTGCAAGTATACAGAACCAGAAAGCCATGCTTCGCGACTACTGTCACGAACGAGACTGGGAGATATATGACATCTATGTTGACGACGGCTACAGCGGCATTGACCGCAGCCGTCCCGAATTCAACCGTATGCTGCAAGATTGTGAGAAAGGCAATATCGACATCGTATTATGTAAGGACCAGTCCCGATTTTCCCGTGATACGATGATCGTTGAAAAGTACATCAACGACAAGTTCCTTGAGTGGGGCATACGTTTCATAGGAGTTGCCGACAACGCTGATACCAACAGCGAAAGCTACTCAACAATGCGCCTGTTCACCAGCGCCTACAATGAAATGTACGTCAAGGATATTTCCGCGAAGATACGTAGGACTCTTGCTTATAAACGAGAGCAGGGGCAGTTCATAGCCTCTTTTGCTCCATACGGTTACCAAATCGATCCCGAGGACAAGCACCACCTCGTCATCGACGAGGGAACCGCGCCTGTTGTGCGGATAATATTTGATATGTATGTCAGCGGCGAGGGCTATCGAAGGATAGTTCAGAAGCTGAATGCTGACGGAATCGTAAGTCCCGCTGAGTATAAGCGTCAGAATGGCTCAAAATATGTTAATCTCAATGCAGATACAAGTAATGCACGTGGGCTTTGGACGCAGTCAACTGTTGCAAGGATTTTACATAACGAGGTGTACACCGGGACGCTTGTGCAGGGCAAGTCTCACCACATCAGCTACAAGAACAAGAAGCGTAAAAAGGTGGATCAGGCTGACTGGGTTAGTATACCAAATGCTCATGAGGCTATAATAGATGCTGAAACATGGACGCGCACTCAGGAGCGTCTTAACAGTAATGGGAGAGTAGGGAAGTGCTCACAGGAGCTTTCGCCGCTGTCAGGCAAGGTAAGATGTGCCTGCTGCGGACGTCCAATGAAAAGAAATGTGTATTATAACAAAGCTAAGACGATTAAATATTATTCCCTTCAATGTGCCACATATAAGACAGGGGCTATGAACTGTCCAAACAAGTCAAGTATCAGTGGACTTGTCCTTGAAAAGCATATTCTTGACGAGCTTAACGCAATCGTCGAGCAATTCTGCAAGGCTGATGAGATACAGCTTGTGGATATTCACTCCGAACAACTAAGGGCGCTTGAACGCAGGCTTGATACACTTGAAAAACGGCACAAAACTGCTTCGGAGCGTCTTGTAAAAATGTATAAGGACAAGCTTGATGGAGTGCTGTCCGATGCGGACTATTCCTTGTTCCGACAAAGCCTCAGTGATGAGGAGAATGAGCTTGCGAAGCAGATAGCTGAGTTAAGTCAGCAGATAGCAGACTGCCGTAAGCGTCAGGAAAATGCTGAGGGGCAGAGGTCGCTCATCGAGAAGTATACTCATTTTGAAAAGCTCGACCGCAATATCGCAGACGAATTCATAGACTATGTCGAGATAGGTGAGACCTGTGAGAACGGAGAGCGGGAAATACATATACACTGGAAGTTATAGCGGTATGTCTGAAAAAAGGCGTACCGCTATTATTATCTATATACACTTTATGTGTAATAAATTATTTACAACCTACACATTTTGTGGTATAATATGAAATAATTAATGTTGAGGAGCGTGAAATAATGGGCTACAAAGTAATGCACAGGGATAAAGTAATTGCCCTTGCAGATGAAGACTGCATAACTGAAATAGTTGATAAAGCGCTATGTCCAGCGTGTTTTGTGGTAGGAATGCCCCTTGAGATATGGCTCGACAACAGAATAGTTGATGTTCATCGTTCTCATTCGAGAAAGCTTTTCAAAGCTTTGAGACTGCGGACTACGGATGACATAGAGCAGGTCATAGATATCGGTCACGGAATATCCATTACCGATAACTGGTGGATACAGAAGAAAGAGGAAGAGCTTGATTATTACTCGCTTAAGCAGTATAATGAAGAAATTGCAGATATTGCTCTTTACGGAGCTTCTGCTTCAAACAGCGGAAACACTTTGGGATACAGGGAGCTTGGAACTGTCGGAAGCTATGAAAAAGCGTGGCGTTATATAAATGGCACATGGTATATGTTCAAGCAGGGGAATATTCAGGAGCTTATCAGCGAATACTATTCCTATCATTTCCTCAAAGCTATGGGCATTAATGTTGCAGAATATAATATGAAAAGGGAAATATCCGAGGAGATAGGAATTGTATCACTATTTATAGTATCAAAGGATTTTACTAACAATGCAGAGGTGGATTTTGAGCCTTTCTGCAATTACTTCCATGACCATGATGAGCCTGAGTATATAATCCCGAGACTTGACGAGAAGCTGATAACTCCTTATGTTATGATGATTTTCTATGATGCCCTGCTTCATAACGATGACCGTCATAATCAGAATGCGGGAGTTCTGCGCAACAGCACTACGGGCGAGATAATAGGACTTGCACCGCTTTTTGACTATAATCTCGGACTTATAGCAACAGGGGTTCCGAGGATTGATACTGAAAAAGGAAACATTTTCACGGACAGCTTTCTTGCAAATGATGTATGCAGAAAAGTTATTAGAGAGAATCTTCCTGAAAGGAAGAAGATAATAAAAGCAATAAATGCTGCTTATAAAGGGATAAATTCAATTGGATTCTTTGGATTTAAACCGATTTCCATAGAGAATTATATACGGGATACTTATGATTATCTCGCAAAGCATATATGAAATCATTATTGCCATAGGGTTCATCAAAATCATCTATGGCAATGTTTTTATTTTGCTCTTGACAAATCAAAAAAGCGTGGTATAATATTCTTGAAAAGGCTATTTTAAGCCAAAAATACGACTGTGTTTAAGTTGATGCGCCACATGGCGGCATAGACGGCGGCTGTACATCGGCGGAGGGAGTTCCTGAAAAGGGGATTAATCTTGACATACTTCTGCGGCTTCGGGATATGCTTGAAGCAAGCGGTTATGAAGTCAGGGTCACCCGCGACAGCGACAGATCCATACATGATGAAGGAATAGAAGGGATAGCTGCACAGAAAAGCTCTGATATGGACAATCGCCTTGCAATTTTCAACGGGAGCAGCAATGCCGTATGCGTATCTATACATCAGAATCAATTCACTGACCCGAAATACAGCGGAGCTCAGATGTTTTATTCGGGCAGCAACAGCACGAGCGAAGTTCTTGCGCGAATGCTTCAGGAAAGGTTCAGGAGTCTTTTGCAGCCTGATAACGACAGGGAAATAAAGCTGTGCGGCAAAGAGCTTTTTCTGTGCTATTACAGTGAAAATCCGACAGTTATGGCAGAATGCGGCTTTTTATCAAATCCCGATGAAGCTGCTCTGCTCAATACCGAGGAGTACAGGGGCAAGGTGGCATTTACGCTGTTCAGCGGCATAAGCGACTTTATAAACAGGAAGAAGTAAGTAAAGTCAGCCGTGTTTTTCGGTAAGATAAGGAATTTCATTGACAAAGCTGCCGGGCATGATATATAATGATATTGAGCCGACGGAATGTCGGTATCTTTGAGCTGAAAGCGGCGGTGACAACAAATGGATAACGGCTTTGTTACAATAGGTTATTATATCTGCCATAAAACTGATGCTCCGTCGTACCTTGGATTTGACACAGACAGCTTCATTTCCGTGAGCGACTGCCTTTGCGATCATGAGCCGCAGATAGTTTATTGTCACGGCTGGAATCCTCACGGTGACGATCCTCAGTACATAGGCAGATATTTTTCGGACAGGGAAGAATATATAAAAATGAGCGGGGAGATAGGCGATTTGTTCTCGCAGAATCTTTTCGATACGGACGGCAGTTTTTTGCGTAAAAAAGACGCGGTTTACTTCTATAAGAAGTATTTCGCGGCATATGACTGCACACTTATCGCCGTCAGCACAATGGAAAGGTATTCGGAGCTTTCTTCTGGCAATTTCGATCATCAGGAATATGAAAGCGGCGAAGCTGAGGGCGAGTTTATCGGCTGCGATATAATCGGCTGGGATATATCGGGATTTCACTCATTCCTGTGCAATTCCCTCCATGAGGAGTTCGATGAGATCAGCTTCAACAAATACGGGCTGCTGGACGAAAGCTTTGAAAAAGCGGAGCAAATGGCAGAAAAAATACAGGGAATGGGTGAGCCGGTGGACTGGATACCCGTAATGATACATAAACTGTATTGATGAATAATTGAAAAAGCCGTAAAGGAGAGCTCCTCCCTTGCGGCTTTTTTGCAGTTTATAAAAGAATTATTTCCTGTACATAAGGGCTGCTGCGTGAGCTGACATTCCCAGCTTTTCACCTGTGAAGCCGAGATGCTCCTCGGTTGTAGCCTTGACACTTATCTGCGATACATCACAGCCGCAGACCTTTGCGATATTCTCGCGCATTTGCAGTATATGCGGTGCCAGCTTAGGCGCCTGAGCGATAACAGTAGCGTCGATGTTGCCTATCTCCCAGCCTTCGGCTCTGACTCTGCGGCAAACCTCAGCCATGAGCTTCATACTGTCCGCGTCCTTGAAGCTGTCGTCGTTATCGGGGAAGAGGTGGCCTATGTCTCCCATTGCGAGAGCTCCGAGCATTGCGTCCATTATGGCATGAACGAGCACGTCTGCATCTGAGTGGCCGAGCAGTCCTGTGACATGGGGTATCTCAACTCCGCCGAGAATGAGCTTTCTGCCTTCCACAAGCTTGTGTACGTCGTAACCGTGACCTATTCTGAACATATTATTCTCCTTTCGTAAATCAAAATTTATATTTGTAGGGGCGGATATCATCCGCCCGAAATTAAATGTT
>NZ_CAMKRR010000109.1 GCF_946415235.1 uncultured Ruminococcus sp.
TTCGGAAATATACTCAGATTGGCTATTTTACGCTGAATCTGGACGATGCTAAAGGTTACCTTTACGCTAAATCCACTAAGCGTAGGATACTCAATTGGCATAATATTCACGTTAATGTGTTTATCTGAATAAAAACAATGAGTCCTCACAGTTTCGTCTGTGAGGACTTTTTTGTTCCGGAAAAACTTTTTCGTAAAAAAGTGGTATAAGTGGTACGAATCAAATTATCGACGAATTCCGATTTCGGAATGCTCTCCGAGCGAATGAACAAAAAATTCCTGATTCGGCATTTTAATATGGAATAGTGAGAAAACGCTTCAAAGCTTCTCATATACTCACTCTTGACCGTGATACCCTCGGCGGTTAAAAAGATTTGATGTCATAAATGTAGTTGACTGTCTGCTTGGTAAGGCTTAATATGAAACGAATGACCTCCCATTGGGAGGTCATCATGTTATACTCAAGATAGCTTTTTTTATAAAGCAATATCCTCAGATGTTTCCAAAGAAGAATATCACCAAATAATTCTAGGATGAGGCCTATTATAGCCGTAAAAAAGCGATATTTATACATCTTTTTATGTAATCATTCTTAGCTGTCGATGCGTTCCAAAATCTTTTCGTAGACTCTTTGGGTCATATCTTCTATGTAACCAGCTGGATCCGAGAAATACTCGTCGAGCCACTCTTCTATCAGTTCGGGATGTTCTGCTTCGATGTATTTCTGCATTGCAGTAACAGTCACTCTTTCATCAGGGGTTTTCTTAACAGCATCAACATACTTACATAAGTCTTCTGCGCTTAGAAGATATTCTAATCTCGGCAACAGATCCCATGCTGTAACGTTTTCTCCGCCACAAGAGTAGATGAAAAAGCGCTGCTCATTTGTAAGTATGGTAGAAGCGTATCCGATATTTGTTTTAAGGCTTACTTCTCCTTCATCATCAATATACATCCAAAGTTCATGTCGTACTGTATCTAACACGTGTGACGTATAGAGTTCAAAGAGAGCATCCTTGATTTCACGATCATATTCCTCAAAAAGCTCAACGCAGTCTTTTCTAGTTAAAGTTTTCATTTTTTTCACTCCTTCCTTCTTCAATTCGAAAACAGAAACCTCTTGACCATTAGGATTTAGCTGATTCAACATATTAGCGCTGTCCTTGTGTTCAGCAAGTAATCTATCGAAAAACTTTTGATAGATTCTTTTGTTATACTTTACCCACTCCATAGATATTTCTTCTCGTGTTATTTTACTTGAAACTGTTGGTGAGATGAGTATTTGAGCACTTTTTAATGCCTGTTCAGCTTCAGTGGAAGAATAGTGGTCAGAATTAAAAATAAGAATATCGAGCACGCATTGCAACATAGCGGTGTCAGCATTAAACGTGGATGTCTCTCGCCTTAACACATATAAAAGTGCTAGGTAAACGGTTTGACTAATGGGGGTCTTACCATTTTCGATTTTATTGATCGTTTGGCGCGTCACACCAATCTCTTCGCCGAGCTTTTGTGCACTCCATCCTAGCATTTTTCTTATGTCTGCTAAGTACTGTTGAGTTGCATACATCTTGTCCATGCTTTACACCGCCTTCTGCTTTCTGTAATATATTATACACCATGTCGCTTTATGCGTCAATACTATTTCAAAAAAATATTAAAATCAGCATTATACACATATAGAGACTAATTGTTCTATTGTTAATCGTATTATATTGTCAAATCAAACAAACAAATATTTTACTTTTGTAACTGATGTTATTAGTTATCTGAGCGTTTCTTGTTATATAACTATGGTCGCCATTTTGGTCGATTATTATGATACATCTTTGATTTTGTATGCTCCACGATCTTCGGGGCCACAAACCGTAACACGGTAGTTTTAGCGGATATTAGCTTGAACCAGAAATGTTGTTTTTTCGAAATATAGACAAGTGTGATTTCAACACCTACTTTCGATCGGTACTCAGATATTGAGGTTGTATTAGAAAAACCGTCTGCCGTTAGCTCTCATCAGCTTGCATCAGACGGTTCGTATTTTATAATGTCCTCAACTTTGCAGTCAAGTATTTGGCACAGGTCGTCTATCAGCTGAGTAGTAACGCCCTGATCGTGTCTCAGGCGGTGTATGGTACTGCTGCTGATATTATATTTATTGATTAGCGTATATGTTGTTACGCCTTTTTCCTTCATCGTTTCCCATAACGGCTTGTAAGTTATCATAAAATATCACCAATACCATTATAATTTATACTCAACTACTTGAAAATAGTCGTATTTTAGACTATAATAGTATATAGTCTAAAATATGATTATACCGGAGGTACTTATGACCTGAACAATAGTCTCAACGGGAGAAGAATTGAACTTAGTCTGCAAAAACGAGCATGAACCGCCATATCCAGAAATAAAGGCACGGCTTCATGAAAAGATATGGACGCTGTACTGCAAAGGATATGACCGTTTCTGGGTGAACTGCGAGTACGGAGTTCCGTTGTGGTGTGCGGAGATAATTATTGCTCTGTACTTGTATAACGATATTGAGCTGAATATTGCTATGCCCTATGAAGAGCAATCTACCAACTGGGTAGAAGAGTATCGTGATCGTTTTTTCGCAGCTCATGCCGAAGCTGATCATGTTGAGATAATTTCGCCTCATTGCACCGAGGACTGTTATGGCCGTGCCGATGAGTACATGATAGATAATTCTGACCTACTCTTGGTAGTTGGCAGCAAACATATCGAAACGCATTGCTTGAAATATGCAGCTGTCTCAGGCGTTGGTGTCGAATTCTTTGAAATATAAAAAGTGCCATAAATTTCATCAATTTACGGCACGCTCCAAATATGTTTTATATGTATAATTTTACCACAATTTCGTTTGAATTTCAATTAGATATAATAAAATTTCACAAATCGAATTATAAAATCAGCAGATTATATAAGGATAAACGTATGGCTTTGTAGATATTGACTGCTCATTTATCGTCAGAATTATGGTCAAGGGAGAGGGATAGTTATGGCTCGTAGAGGTGAGAACATATATAAGCGGAAAGATGGACGCTGGGAAGGTCGCTATAAATCGGGATATAGGGATAACGGACAAACAAGGTATCACTCGATATACGGTCATTCCTATGCCGAAGTCAAGCAAAAGCTCGCCACCTTGAAAGTCACTAATCCTGCTATAACCAATTCATGTCATATGACGGTAAAAGAGCTTTTCAACGAGTGGCTTTCTGCGATAAAGCTTCGAGTGAAACCATCTACCTATGCCAATTATTTGTTAAAGGTCGAGAAACACATACTTCCTGCATTTGGAGGACTTCGCTACGATATGCTGACGGTTCAGATGCTTAACCATTATATTGAAGATAAGCTCAGTTCAGGTCTATCTGCGAAATATGTTTCTGACATTATAATTGTCTTCAAATCAATGTCAAAGTACTCAGCTAAAATACATGGATTCCGCAATATGCTGGCAGATGTAAGCTTGCCAAAGGTGCATAGAAAAGAACTGCCTTTGTTGTCACCTTCACAGCAGCGGAAGCTGTGTAACTACCTGCTTCATAATTTGAATCCGACCTCGCTTTGTGTGCTCCTTAGCCTATATACCGGACTTCGTGTCGGTGAGGTGTGCGGACTAATGTGGGGAGATATAGACTTTGATAAAAGCATTTTTACCGTCAGGAGAACCGTTCAGCGCATACGCAACAGTACACACGGAACAAGACTTATAGCCGATACTCCTAAGAGCCGTTCATCGAAACGTTCTATACCGATACCAACATTTATTATGAAACTACTGCGGGAATCCCGCAGAACTGATGATCGTTATATTCTGTCCAATTCAACTGTTGCTACCGAGCCGAGGACGTTACAGCGCAGGTTTAAGGCGATACTAAACAAAGCAAATTTGCCGTCAGTAGGATACCATTGTCTTCGTCATATGTTTGCTACAAACAGTCTGCAAGCCGGGTTCGATGTGAAGACTCTCTCAGAGATACTGGGTCACTCCAGCGTTGAAACCACGCTTAACCGCTATGTGCATACCTCTATAGAGCGAAAGATAGCTTGTATGGCACTGCTTGAAGCGCCTTCCAATGAAGCTTATTTGCCGTCAGCAACATCGTCAATGACAGTAGAGAGAATGTCTATACTCAGCGAACTAAAGCGCCTGTGACAGTGAGTGATGAAATTTATGGCAGCCTACAATAAGAATTATACCATTTATGAAGCTGAAAGTCACTTGGAAGGAGGCAGCTTATGCTTAAATGCTTGAAGTGTCCGTACAAGCTCGGACTTATAAGGTGCGTTCAGAATCCATGTCCTGAGTGCAAGGCAAGCAAAAGTAAGAAGCCTCCGTTTCCGGAGGCAGAAATAAAGGAGATCAAAAGTGAAAGAAAATGACGATATATCTTTACTAAATAAACGGCTTGATTCAATAGAAGATTTGTTGAAAGTTTTGGTTGTTAATAGCTTTACGGATTGTCTAATTAACACTGTATCTTCAGAAACAAATGAAAACTTAATTGATTTACCTGACGACTTAATTTCTCTTCTGGAATCAGCAGGTTTCATATGTACCGATTCAGATAAAAAGAATAATATTAAAATCATTTATTTGGAGTCGGAATATAATTATAAGTTGATTGATTTTGTGAATCTGGATTATGAAATCAAATCAGATTTTTCCATAATCCCTGTATTTAAGTTTAAAAAAATCAATGGTAACAGGCGGAAGAGGTTTATGGAGGAAGAGATATCATTTGTAACAGAAAAAGAAATTCACATATACACGCAGATTTAAGCGTAAAGGAGTGCCTGAAATGAATGGATTTGGATTAGTTTTTTCCGGAGGCGGCGGAAAAGGCGCATATGAAATAGGCGTCTGGAAATACCTGCATGAAATAGGAATGGATAATTATGTTAAAGCTGTATCTGGCACCTCTGTCGGAGCGCTAAATGCAGCATTATTCACAGGCAGTAGTTACGAGCAGGCTGAGGAAATGTGGATGAATATCAATCAAAGCAAAATACTGTCCCCGAAAAAGATAAAACCTGAGGATATTGCGAATTGGTTGATAAAAAATGGATTAAACATTGCAAGCGTAGTCACAATGGGCGTGAGCAAGGTTGCATCTGCCGGAGTCTGGACAATTAGTAAGTTGGCTGAAATGATATTGACAAAAGCAAAAGGAGATCATCTGTTTTCAAGAGAAGGTCTATCTGAAATGATAGAAGAAAGCATAAATATAGATATGCTGAATAATAATGATATCCCTTGCTTTGTTACCTGCGTTAAATGCCCTGGGTTCAAGATAGAACGCTTTAAATTGAACGAATATCTCTATGAGGAGGCGCTTACCATTCTTTTGGCATCATCTGCAATACCAATAGTATTTCCGAATGAGTTATTTCATGGACAAAAATACTGTGACGGCGGGATTCCACTTGTAGGTGACAATACGCCAATTCAACCTATTTACTATTATGGCGTAGACAATATAATCGTTGTTCATTTAAACAGAGAAACGGTAATTGATAGAAGCCAGTATCCAGATTCAAATATAATAGAGATCGTCCCCAGTATAGAGCTCGGAAATGCGATGAATGGAACACTTGATTTTTCTGCTTCAGGTGCGAAGCAAAGGATAGATGTTGGATATGAAGATGCAAAAAAAGTTTTGCAGCCAATGCTGGAAATGCTTGTTATGAGCTTCAAGAACCAACTGTCATTGGAAGAATTAAAAGCAAGGTTAAATCAATTTGAAATAGAAAAATCAGCGCTTAAAGCAAAAGAGTCTGAGATCAAAGAGCAAATGGCAAATGACGGCTTCGATGAAGTTGTTGGAAATATAAAGGTGGAGGAATAAAAATGGCAGAATTATTAAACATTGTATCATCTTATGCTTTGACTAATGTCAGCCCCAATGAGGTCGGTGCATTAATCGATCAGATGATTGAAAAATCTAAAGATAATGCTGAGGAAATAAGTGAGTTAACACTTGAATGCACTTCATTGCTGACTTCAGCTCAAAACAAATCCAATGCACTAAGCAGTCAGGGAATCTTCAAAAGGCTCGTAGGAGAAGTTACAGGTAAGAACAAAAAGCTGCAAAACGCTATTCTGAATGATAACACCAATGCCCTATATGCTGCGCAGACCGTCATCAATAAAGTAATGCTTGAGTGTACCAATAACAGAACTCTCCTGGTGGCAGTAAATGATAGAGTCAGTGATCTGTATCTTGAACTGAAAGAAAACCAGAATGATGTATTAGCACAGGTTGCTATGATGCGGAAAGGCTTTGTTGCTTTTTATCAGGAATTTCTTAAAGAGAATGAAAAGCAGCTAAGAAAAATAGATAAACTGGAGCGCTATCAGAACAGTATATGTCAAAAATGCGGATATGATCTGATATCTTGGCAGCGTATGTGCCCTAACTGCGGATATATACATCCTATGAAAACCGAAAACTCCAGCAAAGAAACCAAGGAGATTCTTTCAAAGCTGTCAAAGGTTTTGACCGATGATACTTCTTCATCTGACATAATATGGGACGTAACTGCGATGAAAACAGATGCAGTAATAAGAAAGGTCAAGTTGCTTGCTGAGCTTGGAAAACTTCCGGCTTATCCCCAAGAGCTTGTAAAAGATATAGCGACTTTGATGGATAAATGCAGGGAAGCAGAATTCCAGATCGCTGTAGTTGGTGTAATGAAGGCAGGAAAATCTTTCCTTATGAATGCACTTATCGGCGCAGAGATAGCATCTGTTGAGGTCAATCCTGAAACTGCGGCACTTACCAAATTCCGCTCATCAAACGGATTCTACGTAAAGATCAAATTTCACAATGCAGAACAATGGAGCAAGCTGAAAACCAGCGCACTTGAAAGCGAAAGATCAATTGACGCTTCTGAAAATCGTGATAGTTTTGCTGCAAGACTTAAACATCCAAAATTAAAGGAAATGGAAGCAAAACTTATTGGAAAAGAAAAAGTTGTTAAATGTAAAACTATCGAGGAATTACGAGAGCATGTACGGAAGTATACTTCGTCAAAATCCATTGCTCATATTCTCGTATCAGAAATCGAAGTCGGTATAGACAAGAGCATTTTCAATATGCCTCCAGAAGTGGTTTTTGTTGATACTCCTGGATTGAAAGATCCTGTACCATACCGTTCTGATATTACTAAGGATTATATTAAAAAGGCAAATGCTGTGCTTGTTGCATTAAAGCCTGGTCCATTTACTGCTGAAGGTATAGAGATTGCAACCACAGTGCTTGATTTAACTGATAAATCAAAGGCTATTATCGTTGGTACTCAAAGCGATCTGAATTCTAACAAGGACCGTGAAAAGTATGTATTAAACTGGGAGGAGTTGCTTGTAGAATCTAAAAGATATAAGGATCAAAGAGATGTCAATAGCAGGATCGTACTGACATCAGCTAAAATGGAATTGTTATTAAATAAATGGAATTCTCTTACTCCAGAGCAGCAACTTGATGACTCTATTGTCGATTCTGTTTTTAATATTGATGATTATAACGATTTAGAGAGTTATGTTAAAAAAATGTTGGGTGTAACACGGATAGATCTATCAAATCTTTCTCCGGAACAGATAAAAACAGTATCCGACTCAACAGGTATCTCTGCTTTGAAAAGAAAACTGGAAACAACATTAATTGCAAATTATCGAAAACTTATGGTAGCCGATATCGTTGAACTTTACAAAAGATGCCGTGATCAGATAATAGAGGTAAGTAATAATACGATTAAAAACGGAGAAAAAAAGATAGCAAGTTCCAAACTGAGTACCGAGAATCTGCAAGCTGAAATTGAGAAGGCTAAAAGAAGCAGGGCTGATATTGTCGCTCAGACTCGTTCGTTGAAGGAAGAAGCCGAGACGCTGATCAGACAGGTTAAAGATGATATCGCTTCTGTTTCAAAAAAATTAAGCAAGTAAAGGAGGAATGAACATGGGATTTTTTAGCTGGATCGCAGATAAACTTAGTGATGCAAAAGACTGGGTCTTAGACCGAGTTGATGATGTAAAAGACTTCCTTTTTGGAAGGAAATATGATAGCAGTAAAGTTTCCGATCAGGTCAGTGTTGATGCTGCATTAGCCAAATTTCGTGAAGAACACAGTCCAAAAGTTAAGGAGGCTGAGGATGCAGCAATGAATACAATAAAGGAAATGTTCGCTATTTTGCTGAAAACAGTAGAAAAGTATGAGTTCTTATCTGATCTTTCATCACTTATCACATATCAGCAGCAACAGGCAGAATGGAAACTCAAGGGAACGATAATTTCATATATTCAGGAGCATCTTTCCAAGAACAATCCTGATTTTGTAAAGATATTGAAAATGGATCTTACTCCGCAGAAAAAGGAGGCTATAGATGCAGCTTTTGAAAATAGTATCCAGCAAGCGTATGTTGAATTCGGAAAACAGCTCACTAACTATACCGGAGAAGTAATAAACGAATTTGAAGAAAGACTTAATAACAAGATCAAGGAACAGGAAAGACAGGCAGATTGGGAAATTAATGAGCTTGAAAAGACAATGTCAGATAAAAAAACAAATATGGTAGATATTGACAAGATCGAAGATGAATGTGCTCCTGCAATGGAAGCTTCACAAAGCATCATTACGGTGTTGAATAAGGCGGTGATTTAATGAGCTTCTGGTCTTGGATAGGCCTTCCTGATAAAAGGGATATACAGGCATTACAAAGCGAAATTGATTCATTAAACGAAGAAAACAAGGCTTATGCCGAAATGAATGATCGACTCATAAAACTCATAGGCGACATCAACAATAAATGTGATATGATCTCAGGAGAATTAACAGCTGATCGTACAAAGATGAATGCGCTTATGGCTGAAAATCGTTCTGAAACAGATACTCTACGAGCTGAAATTACAGCAATAAAAGATAGTATACTCTCTGTTCAATCAAGTTCCATTGACACGGAGAAGCAGCTTAATCAGCTTTCGGCAGATATAAAAAGGATAAACAGTTGTGTCAGCACTATCAGTGATATTGATTCAAACTTGAAATCACTGACGGAATATGTTAATTGTTTATGGTCTGCTACAAAGGCATTATGGGTCGATTTTATTATATCAGACTTAGACAACATTGTGGATGATCCAATCAACAGCCATAACGACGCAGTTGATGATATTATAAATAACGCATTAAACGAGTTACAGTATGATGAGTCAGATGATATAAAAGATGCAGCAGAAGACATAGCAGAATCAGTAGAAGATGTCGCAGATAATAATACGAGTTCCTTAAGAACATTTTCAAACTTTTATAATCGATATCACGGAGGAGAGTAATGCTTCACCCCACAAATATAAAATTCAATAAATACTGTGCCTCCTGCAAGTACTGGTACGATCCAACGAATCAGTACATACAACCGTCAGACCCGTTGCATAATATCTGGAAATATGAGACGGATGCCAAGTGTATGTGCCTGAAAAAGAACTATCCTATGGGAGCCGGATTCAACTGCTCCAAATATGAATGCAAAATATGAAATTCAACTACAAGATCTATGAGAACTACTCCAGCGAGATGCGCCGCCGTTTTCACTGCTTCCGCCTTCATTCCGCTTCGCTCCATTCCGGTGGA
>NZ_CAMKRR010000110.1 GCF_946415235.1 uncultured Ruminococcus sp.
AAGAGCATCATCGGAAGCTCTGTGGTGATCGAACTTTCCCAGCTTGAGCTGCTTTGCAACGAGATTGAGCTTGTGACGTCCCATTTCGGGCATCATGGACTGACACATAACAAGTGTATCTATCCATGTATACTCAAAGGTCATATTCCTGCGCTTCAGCGCCTGATCAATCATGGTTGTATCATATCTTGCGTTATGAGCAACTATAACAGGCTTGTCCCCGCAGAATTCCATGAACATTTTAAGAGCTTCTTCCTCGTCGGGAGCATTTGCCACATCGGCATCGCTTATGCCTGTAAGCTCGGTTATATGCTCGGGAATATGGAATCCCGGGTTGACCTTTGTGTTGAAATCGTCAACTACCTGCAGATTTTTCAGCTTTACCGCGCCTATCTCCGTAAGGCGGTCATTACGGAAGCTGAGACCTGTAGTTTCCACGTCAAAAATGATTATCTCATCGTCAAAGGAACGGTCATCGCTGCCGTATATGACCATATCACGCTCAATGTCATTTACAACGTAGGCCTCCATGCCGTATATGACCTTGAAGTTCTTGGGCATATTATACATACAATCAGGGAAAGCCTGTACATTGCCGTGATCGGTGATCGCCATTGCCTGATGTCCCCATTCCGCAGCTCTGCTGATAAGGGTAACAGGATCGGTAACAGCGTCCATAGCCGACATATTCGTATGGCAGTGGAGCTCCACGCGCTTTTCGGGATAGTTGTCCGTTTTCGGGATACGTTTAACCTTGATGAGAGAATTTACTGATATAACGATATCTCTCGCAAATGAATCATAATCCAGCTTTCCCGATACAAGAAGCGTCGCTCCGCTCTTTATGGAGCCGAGCTTCAGTTCCTCGACCTCTTCGTTCTTTGCAAATATCTTTAGCTTGAGTGAGCCGCTGTAATCGGTGACATCATAGGTTACGACAGTTTTTTCACCGCGCACCTCCTTCATCTCGGCGGCAAAAACATCTCCGACCACTACAACCTTCTCACCGAGATGCTGTACAGCCTCGCATATGGGAACAGGCTTTTCGCGTATGGCTCTGCCCTTGATTACCTCGGCAGATTCCGCGTCGAACTCCTTGTTGAGAGAGCCTATGTCTATAGTCACCGTAGGTATTACCGATCTTACTTCCTCCGCTCTTATCTCATCGGGAGACTTATCGGGAATGAGCTGATCGCTGTGATCGGGCATATCAGCTTCAATGCGTTCTATCATCTCGTCGAACTGCTCCCTGCTTACGGAAGTATCACCGTCGAGCATAACTTTCACGCGTACACCGAACTGATTGTATATCAGCTGAGAAAAACAGCGGCAGAAGCTGTACCTGTCCAGTATATCCCTGCCGCCGTGAACTATTCGTATGCGGAGCTCCTCATTGTTCAGAGAAACCTCCGCGTCATCAAGAAAGCCGTTGACAACAGGTATATCACGCTTGAGCAGCTTTATCAGCTCGGGGTAGCAATCCATTCCGAACTTTTCGGACGGATAGCGGCAGGCAAGTCTTGCCTGCTCCACCTTTATAGCAGTCTCAACTGCTTTTTCAAACGCAAAGATATCATCGCTGGGAACAAGATCGTCAAAGTGTACATGGAAACGGATATTTTCAAGATTTTCCGTGTATGTAAGCTTGAATATCTCGCCGCCGAGGATACTCTCAGGCAATTCGACAGCATAATCTTTGAGAAAATCGGATATTTTAACCTGCATTTTACGACTCCTTTTTTACAAAATATTTATACCATTTTGTAAAAATAAAAAATATATTGCTTATTAAACTGTTTTCCGTTTAATATGCCCTCATTTCAGCCCTATTATGAAAGGGCTTTTCAGAGCTTTTCGATCTCAGCAAGAAGCTCGGGAACTATATCCGCTTCGCTTACCTTTCTCTGAGTTCCGTCCTTTTTGAAAATAACTGCACAGCCGTCACCGCCTGCGATACCGATATCGGCTTCACGGGCTTCTCCGGGACCGTTTACGATACAGCCCATAACTGCCACTGTTATATCCTTGTCCATATCCTTTACGGCTTCCTCCACCATTTTTGCAGCTTTCACAAGGTCTATCCTTGTTCTGCCGCAGGTAGGACATGATACCATTCTGACGCCGCCGCGCTTTCCGATGCTTTTGAGTATATCCTTTGCAGCTTCTATCTCGCGTACAGGGTCATCGGTAAGTGAAACACGGATAGTCTCGCCTATGCCGTCACAAAGGAGCGAGCCTATGCCGATAGAAGACTTTATAAGTCCCATACGCTCCGTACCTGCCTCGGTTACTCCGAGATGAAGAGGATAGCTGCACTTCTCGGCTGCAAGTCTGTATGAAGCTATCATTTTCCGAACGTCCGAGGACTTTATGGAAATAACGATATCATTGAAATCGAAGTGCTCCAGCATAGCAGCATGGGTCATTGCGCTCTCAACAAGAGCTTCGGGAGTGGGTGAACCGTATTTTGCAAGTATCTCCTTTTCAAGAGAGCCTGAGTTGACACCGATGCGGATAGGGATATTCTTTTCACGGCAGACATCTACTACAGCCTTAACTCTGTCCATACCGCCGATATTTCCGGGATTTATGCGTATCTTGTCAACGCCTGCGGCTGCTGATTCGAGAGCGAGCCTGTAATCGAAGTGTATATCCGCAACGAGAGGTATCCTTACGGCTTCCTTTATTGCGGGGATAAGCCTTACGGCTTCCATATTCGGTATAGCTGCACGGATTATCTCACAGCCTGCCTTTTCAAGCTCAACAGCCTGCTTTACGCTGCCCTCGATATCATCGGAACGAGCATTGAGCATTGACTGAATGTATATATGTTTTCCGTCGAGGACGCAGTCCCCTACCTTTACGGGTCTTACATTTCTCATATCATTTCTCCTATAGTCATTTACAGTAAAAGTTTTCCGTCAGAGCGGTCTACAGAGTTATTTTTGCCCCATCCTCGGTTATGACGGTCTCGGGAAATATTTTTCTGAGTTCGTCAGCATAGACAGAGGGCTCTTTTTCCGCAGGACTGTAATGTGTGAGCCATAATCTTTTTGCCTCGGCTTCGGAAGCAATATTGCAGGCGTCCTGCATGAGCATATGGCACTTTTCGTTCATGGACTCCTTACGCTCTGGTATGCCGTACATTCCCTCGCATATGAAAAGGTCTGCGTCCATTGCAAACAGTTCAAGCTCGGGTATGGGAAGAGTATCCGTAACGTAAGTTATTTTGAGCGGTCTCTTTTTCTCTCCCGTAACAGCCTCGGGCGGAACTCTCAGCCCGTCCGCAAGAGTGACGGTCTCCCCGTTGTGAAGCCTTTTCCAGTACTCCACGGGGATATTCATTGCCTTTGCATTCTGCGGAAGAAATACAGGTCTGCGCCTGAGTACAAGACTGTAGCCGAGACAGCTCACCCTGTGCGAAAGTGGCATGGTCTTTACTGTGAGAAGCGGGTCTATCGTATCTGCCTCGAACTCGCAGCTCCTGTCCTCTGGCAGTCCGTGCAGCTCCACCTTGTAGGGCAGACCGCCGCATACGCTCATAAGGCTTTCGATAACGGGCAGACAGCTCTCGGGAGCAAAGATATCCAACGGCTTTGTCCGCGAGCTGTTCCCGATAGAAAGGAGCAGTCCCGGAAGCCCTGTAACGTGGTCTGCATGGCAGTGTGTAATGAGTATCACATCTATCCTGCTCATTTTCAGACCGTGCTTTGCAACTGCTACCTGAGTTCCCTCGCCGCAGTCGATAAGTATGGCCTTGCCGTTATACTCGGCATAAAGGCTCGTAAGAAATCTTTCGGGCAGCGGGAGCATCCCGCCTGTTCCGAGCAGACATATCTCAGCCATGGAAGCCTCCCGTAAACAGTTTGACTATATCATTGTACGTCGCAAATATCATTATACCGAACAGGAGCACCATTCCCGCAAGGTGTACATAGCCCTCATGCTCGGGCTTTACGGGCTTGCGGCGTACAAGCTCTATGATGCAGAACAGCAGCCTGCCGCCGTCCAGTCCGGGTATAGGCAGAAGATTGAAAATACCGACGTTTATAGTTATCAGCGATGTCATCCAGAGCAGATTACAGATCGCATCCAATAAGCTCTCGCTGTCCTTAGCGCTGTCACTGATAGCAGATACAACTCCCACAGGTCCCGATACATCTTCCTTTTTCGCCTTTCCCGAAACGAGCTGCTTGAGGGAAGTCGTTATAACATGAGACATTGTCATGAACAGCTGTCCCGAACCCCGCATAACAGTCAGAGGATTCTTTTTGTAATACCTTATGCCGAAATCGACAGCCTGTTCGCTTTCGGTATCAGCTGTGTCATGGAATACAACATTTTCGACCTTTACTCTGTGTCCGTCACGCTTTACAACTACTGTATGGGATTCGTTCACCGACATATCCTCAAATATACTGTTGAAGTCCCATGCACTGTATATCCTTGCTCCGTCAATGGATATGAGCTTATCCTCATGGCGCAGTCCTGTTTCGTAGCTTCTTGCAAAATATGTCACGTTGCCGTCATCATCGCGCTGTCCCGAAAAACCGCTGATTACCGTGGAAGGCACCTTTGCAAGGGTACATATGAATATCGTCAGCGCAACGAAACCGAGAACAAAGTTCATTCCCGCACCTGCAACAAGAACTATCATTCGTTTCCAGAGCTTAGCATTGCGGAAGCTTCTCGGATCATTGTTGGTGGAATCCTCCCCCTCCATGGCACAGTAGCCGCCTATGGGAAGAGCTCTCAGGGAATACTTTGTCTCGCCCTTCTGCTTTTGCAGAAGCTTTGGACCCATTCCCACGGAAAACTCCAGTACCTTGATGCCGCTGAGCTTTGCACAGATGAAATGTCCGAATTCATGTACTGTAACTATCAATCCGAAAATGATTATCGCTAATATAATACCCATTGAGTGTGTATCCTTTCTGATCTATGACTTATAATGCTGAAATTCGTTCTCTTACATAAGCTCTTGCAGCACTGTCCGCTTTCATGACATCTTCATAGCTCTTTATTTCCGACGGCTCAAAGCTTTCAAGCACCGATGCTACTGTCTCGCCGATATCAATGAACTTTATCTCATCGTGGAGAAACGCCTTTACTGCTTCCTCATTTGCCGAGTTTACAAGACAAGGATAGGAGCCGCCGCGCTTTATGGCTTCAACAGCCGCTGACAGACACTTGAACGTATCAAAGTCTGGCTTTTCAAAGGTGAGCTTTCCGTAGTCCGTAAGGGAAAGTCTTCCCGTGGGACAGCTCATGCGGTCGGGATAAAGCAGGGCGTACTGTATCGGTATCTTCATATCGGGAACGCCCATTTGAGCTATTACCGAGTAGTCGTTATACTCCACAGCCGAATGTACCACGCTCTGACGGTGCACCACTATCTCGATCTGCTCGGGAGCAAGGTCAAAAAGCCATTTTGCCTCGATGAATTCAAGTCCCTTGTTCATAAGGGTAGCAGAGTCTATGGTGATCTTATTGCCCATATCCCAGTTGGGATGATGAAGAGCCTGTTCCTTGGTGACATTCCTGAGCTCCTCATAGCTCCTGCCGAAGAAAGGCCCGCCCGAAGCTGTGAGTATTATCTTGCTGAGCTGCTCACGCTTGTTGCCCTGTAAGCACTGGAATATAGCTGAATGTTCGCTGTCAACGGGATATATCTTCACGCCTTTTTTTGCAGCAGCGCTCATTACAAGCTCGCCGCCCGCAACAAGAGTTTCCTTGTTGGCAAGGGCAATGTCCTTTCCCGCTTCGATAGCTGTAAGCGTGGGAAGAAGTCCGACCATACCCACAACAGAGTTGAGTATGATATCTGCTTCTTTGAGTGAGGCAAGTCTGCAAAGTCCCTCCATACCGCAGAGAAGCTCTACGCCCACGTCGGAAATACGCCTTTTCAGCTCGGCATACTTCTCCTCGTTGTATATGCAGGCATAAGCAGGGCGGAACTTCCTTATCTGCTGCTCGAGAGCCTCGATGCTGCTGTGAGCCGCAAGAGCTATGACTTTCAGTCCGTGCTTCTCGCAGACCTCGAGAGACTGCGTTCCTATCGAACCTGTCGAGCCAAGTATCGACACCGTTTTGTTCATTGTATTTTCCTCTTTTCGCGGAAATATCTTCCGAAAATATTTTATGAAAAAGTCCTTTATAAAATGCGAAAGGGACTATCCGTGAATAGTCCGTTTCAGAAATATCACTGTACGCCGAATAAGGCAATAAATGCATAAAAAGTAGGCAGAACGAAAAGAACACTGTCAAAGCGGTCCATAAGTCCGCCGTGTCCGGGCATTATCTTTCCGTAGTCCTTGAAGCCTATCTGACGCTTTACCATAGAAGCCGATAGATCGCCAACCGTTCCGATGACTGCACATACAGCGCCTGTAATAAATGCAATTGCTGCTTTTTTTGCAGTAAAGCCATAATACACAGAAAATGCGACAGCATAAACCACAGCTGTGGTAACTATACCGCCAACAAGTCCCTCAACAGTTTTCTTCGGGCTTATCTCGGGGCAGAGCTTGTGCTTTCCAATAGCTACACCTGTGAAGTATGCTCCCGTATCTGCTATCCATGCGCCGCAGAGTCCCATGATAAGCAGGAAAAGTCCGCTCTCAAGGTCATAGTTCTCTATGCGGAGCATAGTCGTCATAGCCTGAGGTACGAGTATCATTACGGCAAGTACGAAGAATACCTGCTCGTAGCGTATCTCCTTGTGATTTTTAAGCCATGTGATAAAAATGATAAACGCACAGAGAAGCATTATGCCAAATACATATATACTGTAATCATGAGCATAACGCCATGCTTTGAACTCATAATGCGGCGGAACGGAAGCTCCGATAACAGTCAGCTTCGTGAGTATGCCATAAATGATCGGCACAGCTATTCCGCAGGCTTCTGCCGCTATGAGTATCGGGATACACTTGTGGAGCTTCACTGCGCGGAGAAGCTCAAAAAGCATAACAGCAATTATCGCTGCGACCGCTATGGGAAGAACTATGGTATCATGAAAGAAAAGTATTGCACCGAGGAGTACAACACCAACAGCTCCCGAAATGATTCGTGTAAGCATCACACACCTCCGAAGCGGCGGTTTCTGTGAGCGTACTCGATAAGAGCCTTGTCAAGCTCTGCGGGAGTAAAATCAGGCCAGAGCACGTCTGTGAAGTAGTACTCCGCATAGGCGCACTGCCATATAAGATAGTTTGAAAGTCTCAGCTCGCCGCTGGGACGGATAAGCAGGTCCACATCGGGAAGTCCTGCGGTATAAAGGTTATCCGCAACAGCCTGTTCGTTTATGTCCTCGGGACGTATCTCACCGTTTACAGCCTTCTGTGCAAGTATCCTTGCAGCATGGGCTATCTCGTCGCGTCCGCCGTAGTTTACAGCCATCATAAGGTTCATTTCCGTATAATGAGCCGTATCCTCCTCCAGCTTTATCATCTTTTCACGCAGATCCTCGTCAAATGCGCTCTTGTCGCCGAGGAAGATCATACGTGTATTCTCGCTGAGGAAGTTTCTTACATCAACGATATAATCGCGGAAAAGCTCCATGATAGTATTCACTTCATCGGCAGGTCGCTGCCAGTTCTCTGTGGAAAAGGCATAGAAGCTTATATTCTTCAGTCCGATGTCCTTGCAGTAGCGGACTATCTTCTTGAACTGCTTCGCACCCTCACGATGTCCGAAGGAACGGGGCAGACCGCGCTTTTTCGCCCATCTGCCGTTTCCGTCCATGATAAAGCCTACGTGCTCGGGAAGCTTCTCGGGCAGCGTAAGCTCAGTTTTTTCCTTTTTTCCGAATAATGCCATATTTCACCAATTATACAGTCATGATCTCTTTTTCTTTATCAGCGACCATCTTGTCGATATCGTCGCACATCTTGTCTGTGAGATCCTGTACCTTCTTCTCGCAGTCCTTAAGGTCGTCCTCAGTGATTTCCGAGTTCTTCTTCATAGCCTTGTACTTTTCCATAGTATCACGTCTTATGGAACGAACAGTTACCTTACACTCCTCGCCGTACTTCTTTATGCTCTTGCAGAGCTCCTTACGGCGGTCCTCAGTGAGCTGAGGGAAAGCAAGACGGATAACGTTTCCGTCGTTTACGGGCTGGATGCCGATATCGGAAGCCTGTATAGCCTTCTCGATAAGCTTGAGTGTTGACTTGTCCCACGGCTGTATAACAAGTATTCTTGCCTCTGATACGGAAACTGCTGCCATCTGGTTCACGGGAGTAGGTGCTCCGTAATAGTCCACCATTACTTTATCGAGAACACCGGGATTTGCTCTTCCTGCACGGATGGAAGCAAATTCATTGCCCAGTGCGTTAAGGCTTTTATTCATCTTTTCCTTAGCGAGATTAAGCTGTTCTTTCATAGTATTTCATTCCTTTCGTTATTCGCTTACTACAGTTCCTACATTTCCGCCCATGATAGCATCATAGATATTATCGGGACGGCTGAGATCGAATACCAGCATCTTCATGTGGTTATCACGGCACATTGCGGCAGCTGTGCTGTCCATTACGCCGAGATCCTGTCCGATAACCTGTGTAAATGTAAGGGTATCGTACTTCTTTGCGTCTTCGTATTTGTGGGGGTCTTTATCATACACGCCGTCTACAAGCGTAGCCTTCATGAGGATATCTGCCTGTATCTCCATTGCACGGAGTGCGGCGGCTGTATCTGTTGAGAAGAAGGGGTTTCCTGTTCCGCAGCCGAAAATAACGACTCTTCCCTTATTGAGATGTCTTACGGCTCTGTTGCGGATATAGGGCTCTGCGATCGCTGCCATCTGGAGAGCTGTCTGTACACGTACAGTGCAGCCGAGAGACTCGAGAACATCTGCGAGAGCGAGTGCGTTCATAGTTGTGGCAAGCATTCCGATATGGTCTGCGCGGGTCCTGTCCATAGCTCCGCTGGAACGGCCTCTCCAGAAGTTGCCTCCGCCGACAACGACAGCAACCTGAGCACCTGCATCGACGCACTTCTTTATGCTCTTGCATATTTCCGTTACAACGTCATAGTTGAGACCTGCTTTGTTGTCGCCTGCGAGCGCTTCGCCGCTGACCTTCAATAATACTCTTTTATACTTTGGTTCCATATAAGCACCTCACAAAAAAATTATCCATAGTTTATTTTACACTAATTTCAATGATATGTAAAGTATATTTTCCGAAAATCCCTAAAAAATTTACACGAATTTTGCATTTTTCCCTTAGGTATCCGAGCTTTCATTTGTTTCAACGCTGTTTATCAGCACATTTAACAAAAATGTTGAAAATATATTGTAAAGGTTCGATTCGTTTTTTTCTTGACAACTGCTCCCCATCGTGGTATAATATAAAAGCTGATTAATTCGGCAGTAAAAATGGAGAGGTATCGAAGCGGTCATAACGAGGCGGTCTTGAAAACCGTTTGACTTAACGGTCACGTGGGTTCGAATCCCACCCTCTCCGCCAATTTTTTTATCGGTGAGCTTTCTCGCTCGTCGGTTTGCGGATTTACCCAAGTGGTGAAGGGGCTCCCCTGCTAAGGGAGTAGGTCGGGAAACCGGCGCGAGAGTTCAAATCTCTCAATCCGCGCCA
>NZ_CAMKRR010000111.1 GCF_946415235.1 uncultured Ruminococcus sp.
TTGTGAACCCTTTGGAATCCCTTCCTTTTGGGTTGGCGTAATCAATGCGTAAATTTTGATTTACAGGAAAGGTGCGTTAAAATGGGAAAAGTCGATACAAACAAAAAGATCAAAGAAAATTCACTTCTCAAGACAGCTTTTGAATTTTTTACCACAAAGGGCTTCAGCAAGACTTCCATAACCGACATTGTAAGCAAGGCAGGCGTTGCAAAGGGCACGTTCTACCTTTATTTCAAGGACAAATATGATATCCGAAACAAGCTCGTCTCACACAAGTCCAGCCAGCTCTTCAAAAACGCTCTCGCAGACCTCGGCGGCAAGCTGGAGACCCTTCCCTTTGAGGAAAGGATCATCAGTATCATTGATAATATCGTCAATCAGCTCAACGAGAACCAGTCCCTGCTGACGTTCATATCAAAAAACCTGAGCTGGGGCATATTCAAGAGCGCCATAACCACGCCCGTTTCTGAGGACGATATCGACTTCTCATCTGTATATAACAAAATGCTAGAGGACGCTCCGAAGGGCATAAAAGACCCCGAGATAATGCTGTTCATGATAATAGAGCTTGTGAGCTCCACCTGCTATTCGGCTATACTCTACAGCGAGCCGTGTACTCTGAACGAGCTCAAGCCTTACCTTTACAGCTCCATAAAGCTGATGATATCACAGCATGAGGGTAAGGAAAAATAACAAAAAGCAGTCCTTACGGACTGCTTTTGCTTGTAAAAAGTTATTATAATATAGTCGGGAAGGGGCTGATGTGGGCATCAGCCCCTACATTTTGCATATTCTGTGTTTATGTGTAGGTGGCGATGTCTACATCGCCACCGCTTGATCTCAGCTTTTTGACGGACTGCTTTTTTATCGTGTAATATTCTTCAGCCATTTATACTTCACGTAATGCTTGTATACCGCAGGTATTTTCACAAACTCGTCGAGAGTGAGTATAAATGCCACCGCGAGTACGGGGAGCTTCAGCCAGAATGCGGCTATCATGCCCATGGGGACTACCACGCACCAGAGTGTCACAATGTCGCATATCATGCCGAAACGAGTGTCTCCACCTGCGGGGAAAAGTCCTCCTATAACTGTGGAGTTAAGGGAATTGCCTATGATATAGTACGCCGCCATGAACATCATGAACTTCAGATAATACTGCGCCTTGTCGTTCAGAGTTATTACATTCAGGATAATCGGAGTTACTGCCAGTATAACTATTCCCGAGGCAATACCTATCCATATGGACAGCCGCACGAACTTTCCGCCTGCCTTTTTGGCGTCCTCTATCTCGTTCCTGCCGAGCATACCGCCGATGATTATGCCTACACCCGAGGCTATTCCCCAGCAGAGACTGGCTATCATGCTGCGGACGATGCCTGCAATGGAATTTGCCGCAACAGCGTCGGTTCCGAGCCTTCCCATGATGACCGAATACATAGTGACTCCACCGCCCCAGCCGAACTGATTGAGCAGCAGCGGTGCCGTATACCTTATGTAGTCCTTGTGGAGCGGCTTGTTATTGAGCCTGAACAGCTTTTTTACGCTGAGCCCCGGACACTTTCCGCGTATCATCACAACCAGTATGAATACGCACTCAAAAACACGGGTTATCACGGTCGCAAGAGCAGCTCCCGCAATGCCCATTTCGGAGAAAGGTCCGATACCGAAGATAAATACAGCATTGAGGACTATATTCAGCACCACGGCAAGGCTTCCGATAAGGGAGCTGAGCCCTGCAAGGTCACAGACCTTCATAATGCCGAAATATCCCTGCGAAAAGCCGCTGAGTACATACGAAAGGGCTACGACGCGCAGGTATATCCCGCCAAGGCGTATGAGCTCGCTGTCGTTTGTGAAAAAGCGCATGATGCTGCACGGTACCATAAGCGCAGCCAGTGTAAAAGCAATTCCCACGATGAGGGAATAACGCATAGTTACCGCCAGCACCTCCCCGACGGTCTTTGCGTCCTTTTTGCCCCAGTACTGCGCCGCAAGGACATTGCAGCCCGACACAAAGGCATAAATGAAAAAGCCGTGCACAAAGGCTATCTGCCCTGCCAGCGACACCGCCGAAAGGGAGTCCTGATTAAGAAAACCGAGCATAAAAGCGTCCGAAGCCGAGACCAGTGACGACATGAAGTACTGGAAGGCTATGGGCGCTACTACGGTGAATAATTTTTTGTATAATCCTTTATCCTTCATATATCTCCTTTTTATGTGCAGGGGCGGATACTATCCGCCCGTTATCTATAAATTGATCTGTAGGTGGCGATGTCTGCATCGCCCCGACTTTTTAATAATAAATCGGCGGGCTGATGTAGGCATCAGCCCTTACAAATAGTTATTTGCAGTGTTAAATACAGACGAAAAAGCTGCCGCACTATTGTGCAGCAGCCATTATTCTTAATTAAACAGCAGCCTTTGTGCTGTCGGGCTTTGAGTCCTCCGACTTGTCGGGAACGCTGACCTTTTCGATATCGGCTCCGAGAGCACGAAGCTTTCCTTCCATGCAGTCATATCCTCTTTCGATATGGTAGATATCCTCTATCTCGGTAACGCCGCTTGCAGCAAGTCCCGCGATGATAAGCGCAGCTCCTGCTCTGAGGTCACACGCCTTTACGGGAGCTCCCATGAGCTTTCCTGTGCCCTCTATAAGAGCGACCTTTCCGTTTACAGTGATATCAGCGCCCATTCTTCTGAGCTCGTCAACGTAGCGGAAGCGCTGCTCCCAGATATTCTCGGTAATAATACTCGTGCCCTGTGCGAGACAGAGGAGAGTAGCTATCTGAGACTGCATATCCGTAGGGAAACCCGGGTGAGGAGCTGTCTTGACATTGGTCTTGACCAGCGGGCCGTCCACCCATACCCTTATGCTGTCGTCGTACTGCTCTATATTCACGCCGATCTTTTCAAGCTTCTTTGTGATCGACTCAAGATGCTTAGGTATAACGTTCTTGATAAGAACATCGCCCTTTGTTGCGGCAACTGCCACCATGAATGTACCTGCCTCTATCTGATCGGGGATAACGGCATAGTTTGTACCGTGAAGGTGCTCGACGCCCCTGATCTTGATAACGTCCGTACCTGCGCCCATGATATTTGCACCCATGGAGTTGAGGAAGTTTGCAAGGTCAACGATATGCGGCTCCTTAGCGGCATTTTCGATTATAGTGAGACCCTCAGCCTTAACGGCTGCGAGCATGGCGTTCATTGTAGCTCCGACGGTCACAACGTCGAAGAATATCTGATTTCCCGTGAGCTTATCGGCAACAAGGTCTATCATGCCCTGACTGAGAGTATACTCCGCGCCGAGAGCTGTGAAAGCCTTCAGGTGCTGATCTATAGGACGGTCTCCGAGAGGACATCCGCCCGGCATGGAGACTCTTGCCTTGTTGAACTTGCCCAGAAGAGCTCCCAGGAAGTAATAGGAAGCACGCATTTTTCTTGCATACTCATAAGGAACACAGAACTTATTTATTGTCGTAGGATCGATCCTGTACGCATCTTTGCCCACGCTTTCGATCTGAGCGCCCATTTCCTCAAGGATATGGAGACAGATCCTGACATCGCTGATGTAAGGTACATTTTCTACAACGCAAGGTTCATCTGACAGAATAACTGCGGGCAGAATAGCTACAGCTGCATTCTTTGCACCGCTTATGGTAACTTCACCCTCAAGGCGTCTTCCGCCTTTTACAACAAACTTATCCAAATATTTTCTCTCCTTATTTTTTCGGGTCATCTGTATTTTTTCCCGAATTTCTTTCTTTTGTTCCGGGGCGCTGAGCGCCTTATACACATATACCCCGGGCACTGCGCCCGAAGATCATCAGTTATAATCCTTGATGTTCCAGTGAACATCACCGCCGCTGTAGTCCGTTATTGTTATTTTCTCTATGATAACGTCCTCAGTGGGCTTGTCGTTGCTGCCTGTTTCTGCTTCCTGTATCTTGAATACCACGTCAAGTCCGTCGTATACCTGACCGAAGATGGTATAGCCTCCGTCCAGCCACGGCGCACCGCCGTATGTGGAGTAGACCTCAGCCTCATTGTCGGTAAAGGTATAGCCGCCTGCCCTGAGCTGATCTATCTGATCCTTGTCGTATACCTCGCCTGTTACGATATAGAACTGGCTTCCGTTGCTGGCAGTTGAACCGCTGTTTGCGTAAGCAACAGCTCCTGCCGCATGGATAAGGTGGGGATCGGTGTCATGATCGTCGAAGCCCTTTTCCAGTGCGGATTCACCGCCTGTACCGTCTCCCTTGGGATCGCCGCCCTGTATCATAAAGTCCTTTATTACTCTGTGGAATGTAAGTCCGTCATAATATCCGCGCTCTGCAAGAGTTATGAAGTTCTCAACGCCCTTTTCCGCATATTCGGGGAAGAGCTTGATCTTTATCTCCTTGTCGTAGCCCTTTACCTTGAGGCTTGCCACCTTTTCTCCCTCTTTTGGAGCTGTAAAGTTTGCAATATCAAGGTTTTCCTTGCCTGTGGAGTTTCTTATCTCATCGGCGTCGAACTCGTCATAATCGCTGATATACCAGCGTATATCCTCGCCGTCGTATTCGCCTACCTTGACTGACTCCATAATGAGATCCTTGTAAGGCATACTCTGCGCGTCAACTGATACGTTCTGAATCTTGAATATAACATCAAGTCCGTCTATGACCTGACCGAATACCGTATAGCTTCCGTCGAGCCACGGAGCGCCGCCGACTTCCTGATATATCTTCTTTGCGTTATCGGAAAGCGGATAGCCTCTCTGTCCGAGCTCATCAAGGTCCTCAGCGGTATACTTTGTACCTGTCACCACGTAGAACTGGCTTCCGTCGGTAGTTGTGCTTCCGCTGTTAGCGTAAGCAAGAGCACCAGAAGCATGGATAAGGTGAGCATCCGTGCCGCCGTCGAACTTGCCGCCCCATATGCTTTCACCGCCGATGCCTGTTCCCTGCGGGTCACCGCCCTGAACCATGAAATCGGCAATTACTCTGTGGAACTTCAGTCCGTCATAGTAGCCCTTCTTTGCGAGCTCAACGAAGTTCTCAACGCCCTTTTCCGCATATTCGGGGAAGAGCCTGAACTTTACCGTACCGTAGTCCTTTACGTTCATTACTATAATAGTGTCGCCCTTTTCGGGAGCTGTAAAGTTTGCTATGTCAACATTTTCGACTGTTGTAGTCTCTGCTGCTGCGGTAGTTTCATCTGCGGAGGCAGAAGTCGTCTTATCGCTGTCCGTGCCGTTTGTTGTCATGGTATTGGAATCGTTGCCGCATGACGAAAGTGACGAAGCAGCTACAGCAATGCAGAAAATACCTGCTATGATCTTTCTGAACATTGATTTCTCTCCTTTTGATCAGCGGACGAAAACAGAGCTTGTCCGCAGACAGGATTAAATAATTACACTTCAACTAATATATTATACATCAAAAAATTCATTTTGTAAAGAGTTACACCATATTTTTGTATCATCACGTCAGATACTTTAGTGTATGACGTGATATTTCTGCTTATTTTTCGGCTTCCGAGGGGGTATCTTCAGCGGAATAAGTACTTATTTTAACTGAATTTATCATGACTTCCTCCGCGGGAAATTTGTAATTTCCCACGTTCCTCGTTTCCAGCGAAGCAAGCTTTTCAACCACGTCAAGACCGTAGTAGGTCTGACCGATAACCGTCATCTGCTGCGAAAAATTGGGAACTCCGCCCAGCTCTATGAAAGCGTCCGCAAGAGCCTGACTTTCCGAGGAGGCTTTGAGCTCATTCTTGAAGGTTTCGTCAAAGGTGACTGTATTCACGGGCATGAACCTGCTTCCGTTGAAGTAAGTGCCGCCGCCCAGTATTTTCTCCTTGAAGCTCTGCTTTATGGTGGTGTTCATTGCTAATATAGAGCCCCTGAAAGGCCACAGATTCTGATGGAGCTCTCTTTTCACGAGCTCATGGGAGTTGTCCTTTGCGCTGCCGTCCCTGTTGGGAGCGCCTGCCGCGGAATAAACTCCGCTTTCTGAGTGAAAAACGTAGGTATTGTCATAGTAGCCCTGCTCTGCCAGCTCGGTGAAGTTCTTCACCGCATTCGGCGAATATTCGGGGTAAAGTACAAATCTGAACTCACCTACAGTAGTATCCACGATGGCTATGGGAGCGCCCTCCTTCGGCGCTTCAAGCTGTACGAGCTCCATTTCCTCGGGGATTATGGTGATATAACTGTTATTCCGCTCCTTCATAGTGCCCGCAAGCATCACGACAAGAGACGAAACGCCCATGATAAGCGTGAATATCAGTATCATCCTTACGACTTTGTTTCCTTTTACCATTTGATTATCCTTTCAAGCGTATACTACTTTCATTATACATACTGTGTCACAATTTGTCAATAATTATCCCGAATTTTCCGAGTTTTTCACTTGCGTGAGCCCTTTTTTGAAAAAAATTTCCTTGACAAAGCTCTCCGATTGTGGTATCATATTAAAAGAGCATCGTCTGCTCGTATAAACGGGTGTGAAATTCCGAAATATAGATGTGTGGGCCCTGTGCAACAAGACCCCGTGAACCATGTCAGGCGGGAGACCGAGCAGCATTAAGCGGTGCGTGTTGTGTGCCGCAGCAAGCCTGCACATCTATGTTTCGGAATTTTCCTTTAGACATGGGGGGGCGTGAAATGTTCCGTTCTATCCTCGCAATGCGCGCAAAGCGCGTACTGCTGTGCATAAAGCGGTCCGTAGTCAAGGCTGCCGCTTTTGTTCCCCTGTCGCTGACAGGTATAATGATATACGAAGCCATAAAGAATAAGGGCGGTTCTGTCCGCTATACCGAGGTTATCGACCTTATGCTCGCCTCCTTCCTGTTCTTTATGATAGCTTTTTCTGCCGAAATGCTTGCAAAATACAAGGGCAAGCTCTACCACCTTTACGACGAGGAGCTCATCGGCAGTGCCTTCACAGGTCTGAAACGCAGTTCTATCCTCTTTGAACAGGCTCTTGACCTGTTCCACAAGAATAATTACCGCATGGCTCTCGAGCAGTTCACCGACCTTGAAAACGGCGATGAGAAGCTGACCGATCAGGAAAAGGCTATACTCGAATTCTACCGCGGACGCTGTTATCATATACTCGATATCTATCCCAATGCCCTGCTCTGCTACTGGAAGGCAAGGGAAAACGGCTTCTATATACCCGAAATGCCTATATTTGAAGCACGGTGCCACGTCGGGAGCGGAAATTACGAGAAGGCGGAGTCCCTCTACAAGGAGCTCATGACAAAGGACTACAAGTACCGCGACAGGATACGCTGCGAGCTGGGAAATATGTATCTGAAAATGAACGACGGAAGGACTGCACTGAAATGGTTCGGTGAGTCCATCGAAAAGCACGAAAACTACGCAAGCGCCGTGGGCGGAGCTGCCATAGCTCAGGCTATGCTCGGAAATACCGAGAAAAGCGCGGAGCTCTACCGCCTTGCGATACTCAACAATATAGATAATGCCGACGACTTCAAGCACTACTACCGCGGCATAATAGCCATGAAAAAGGCTGACAGCAAAGAAGAATAGCGAAAGGAGAAAAGGCTGTGTACAAGGCACTTTACCGCAAATGGCGCCCAATGACCTTCGACGACGTCATATCGCAGGAATTCACTACGGAAGCTCTGAAAAACCAGATAATCAGCGGCAAAACTGCCCATGCCTACCTTTTCACGGGCTCAAGGGGTACAGGTAAGACCACCTGCGCCCGTATCCTTGCAAAGGCTGTGAACTGCCGCAATATGAAGGACGGCAATCCCTGCCTTGAATGTGATATCTGCCGTGACGCCGACAGCGGCGCTCTTACGGATATAGTAGAAATAGATGCGGCTTCCAACAACGGTGTAGAAGATATACGCGACCTGCGCGACGCGGCGGTTTATACTCCCGAGCGCGGCGCATACAAGATATACATCATCGATGAGGTGCATATGCTTTCACAGAACGCATTCAACGCCCTGCTGAAAATTATGGAGGAGCCGCCTCCATACGTCAAATTCATACTCGCTACCACCGAGATACACAAGGTTCCCGCAACTATCGTTTCACGCTGCCAGCGCTACGATTTCCGCAGGATAAAGCCCGAGGACATTGCAAAGCGCATAAGCTATATCGCTCAGCAGGAGGATATCTCCCTCACCGAGGACGGCGCAGCCATGATAGCAAAGCTTGCGGACGGCGGTATGCGTGACGCGGTATCGCTCCTCGACCAGTGCTCGGTATGCGCCGAAAAGATCGACGCCGAGGCGGTCTCGAATGCCGCAGGAATCGCAGGAAGAGACTACCTTTACGATATGCTCGAAGCCATAACGGACTCGGATACGCCGAAGGCTCTGTCAATAACGGCTTCCCTTTACGATATGTCAAAGGACCTTGCAAGGCTGTGCGACGAGCTTATAATGCAGTTCCGCAACGTCATGCTAATAAAGGCTTCTCCCGAAAACGCGGAAAAGCTCATAGTGTGTATGCCCGACGAGATGCAGCGCCTTAAGGCTGCCGCCGAAAAAAGCGAGCTCTCCGCGGTAATGGACAGGCTCTCGGCTTTGCAGGAATGCCGCGACCGTATGCAGAACGCCATGAATAAGCGCGTTGAATTCGAGATGTCACTCATAAAACTTTGCGGAAATGTAAAGAATGCTCCCGAAAGTATTGACAATTCCGAAATTTATGATAAAATAAAACAGTTGGAGGATAAGATAGCTTCCGCTCCGAGAGCTGTACAGAATACGGCAATAGCTCCCGAACAGCCTGAAGTACTGGAGGCGAGCGCAGCCCCCGCGGACGAGAAGATAATCCCCACCGTAGACCTGAAAAAGCTGAGACCCGAGGATATCCGCCCATGCGACCGCTGGGCAGAGATACTGGACGAGTTCAAAAAGATAAATCCTGCCGTTGCGGGAAGTCTTGACGGCTCTTTCGCAGGCACAGCGGGAAATTACATCTTCATCACCGCCCAGAACCGCTTCTTTATGGATCTTTTCAAGGTCAAAGAGAACGCAAATTCACTGGGTATGGCTATCGCAAACGTGCTGGGACAGCGCTACCTTATCAAGGCGAAATGCGCCACAACAGTCACAGAGCAGAAAAATCTTGCGGAAAGCCTTATAAAAAAGGCTGTGGAAAGCAGGATAGAGACCTCTGTAGACGATCAGTAACGCTTCAAAAGCAAATATAACTTTGCTTGATATAAAACTAAGAAACAATCTTTTTAAAGGAGAATTTTAAAATGAAAGCAAGAATACCAAAGAATATCAATGCCGGCGGCGCTCAGAACATGAACCAGATGATAAAGCAGGCTCAGAAAATGCAGGATCAGATCACTGAGCTCCAGGAAGATATCGAAGCAAGAGATTTCACTGCCACAGCAGGCGGCGGAGCTGTTGAAGTTACCATCACAGGCAAAAAGACTATCAAGTCCCTCACTCTCAAGCCCGAGGTCGTTGACCCCGAGGATATAGATATGCTTCAGGATCTCATCATCAGCGCCGTAAACGAGGCTGTAAACAATGTTGAGACAACTACCG
>NZ_CAMKRR010000112.1 GCF_946415235.1 uncultured Ruminococcus sp.
TTGACATCAATTAGTGTGCCGCGCAAATTCTCCGTTTTTTAAAGAATTTGCGCTCCCCGAACAGGGTTCGGGGAAATAACCGCCTTATGGCGGTTATTGAGGATACACTAATTATAGCACATGAGAACTGTAAATGCAACCTTTGCTTGTCATATTTGTCCGACTGAGGACATATCCTGTAAGGAAAAATGTCTGTGAAAGGGTGAAAATATGGGTTTAACAGAAAAGGAAGCAGAGGAAAGGCTCAGGACTGAGGGTGAGAATACCATAGGCGGGGAGCGGAAAAGCGGCCCTCTGAGGATATTCCTCGGGCAGTTCCGTGACATTATGGTCATGATACTGCTGGGAGCTACGGTGATATCGGTGTTTCTCGGGGAGATATCCGACGCGGTGACCATAATCCTCATTGTACTGCTGAACGCCGTCCTCGGATTTATACAGGAGTACCGCACGGAGCATACTCTTGAGGCTCTGCGCTCCATGACCTCTCCCACAGCAAAGTGCTGGCGCGACGGGAAGCTCCGTGAGATAGCCGCTTCACGGCTCGTAAAGGGGGACATCATAGAGCTTGAGGCAGGTGACCGCATACCTGCCGACTGTACCGTACTGCGGGCAGCAGGATTTTTTTCGGACGAATCCGTGCTGACGGGGGAATCCGTTGCAGTGGCAAAGTCCGCAGGAGCTGAGGACGACACCGACAATTCCCTGAACAAGCCCAATATCGTCTACTTCGGAGCTTCCGCAGTAAAGGGCTCGTGCCGCGGAAAGGTCATAGCAACGGGCATGGACACACAAATGGGAAAGATATCGGGAATGCTCACGGACATCGGCAGGGAGCAGACTCCCTTACAGAAGCGGCTTGCAGAGCTTGGAAAGGCAGTTGCGATAATATGCCTCATAGTCTGCGCCGCGGTCTTTGGTGCGGGAGTCCTCCGAGGAGAGAATGTTTTCGATATGCTCATGACGGGAATAACCATTGCTATTGCCGCTATCCCCGAGGGACTTCCCGCAACGGTGACTATCGCCCTTGCACTGGCGGTGAGCCGCATGATGAAGCAGAAAGTCCTTGTGAACAAGCTCCACAGCGTTGAGACACTGGGCTGTACATCGGTGATATGCTCCGACAAAACGGGAACTATCACCGAGAATAAAATGACCGTAACGGAGCTCTCAACAGCCGATGATGATTTCTTTTTCAGCGGCATGGGCTACAGAGTGAGCGGAGCTGTCACGAAAGGCGAGGATACCGCCGTTAATCCCCTTGCGGAAAGGGCTCTCACGGAAGCTCTCAGGTGCGGAGTTGTGTGCTCCACAGCGGAGATAAGCACTCAGGAAACGCCGAAAAGCCGCAACAGAGGCTCTCTCGCAGGCAGGGGAGAGTGGAGCGTTACGGGCGACCCCACGGAAGCCGCTCTCCTTATCGCGGCGGCAAAGGCTGGCATAACAAAGTCCTCGGTATCGGAGAAGTGCCGTACTCTCGGGGAGTTCCCTTTTGACAGCGAGACACGCTTCATGGCTGTACATTGCAGCTTCGGCAGCGAAAAGCGTATGTACTTCAAGGGCGCCGAGGAGATCCTTCTGCCGAGGTGCTCGCAGTATATGAACGGCAGAGGGGAGAAGGTCCCTATGACGGCGGCTTTCCGCAGAAGGCTTGAGGAAAAGGCGGCGGAGATGTCTGACAGGGCGCTGAGAGTGCTTGCGCTGGCGATGTGTGTCTCCGACGACCTCGCCCCTTACCGCGGAAGCCTTGTGTTCCTCGGCTTAGCAGGTATGACAGACCCGCCCCGTGAGGAGGCGAAAGCGGCTATACGCCGCTGTGCGACGGCTTCCGTAAAAACTGTCATGATAACGGGCGACCATAAAAATACCGCCGTGGCAGTTGCAAAAAAGGCAGGACTGCTCAAGGGCGGCATGGCTATAACAGGTGAGGAGCTGAATATGCTCTCGGACGAGGAGCTCGACCGTGATATAGGGAAATATACAGTATTCGCCCGCGTAGAGCCTGTACATAAGCTCCGTATAGTACGCAGCTTTAAGCGGCGCGGCGAGATAGTCACCATGACAGGTGACGGAGTGAATGACGCTCCTGCGGTAAAGGAAGCCGATGTGGGCGTAGCTATGGGAGTTACGGGCACTGACGTCACAAAGCAGGCAGCCGATGTAATACTTATGGACGACAACCTTGCTACCCTTGTCAGCGCCGTGGAGCAGGGGCGGTGTGTTTATGCAAATATCCGCAAGTTTGTGCGGTATCTGCTGTCCTGCAACATAGGCGAGGTACTGACCATGTTTCTCGGGATAGTCATGGGTATGCCTATAGTGCTTCTCCCCGTGCAGATACTCCTCGTGAACCTCGTTACGGACGGTCTGCCTGCAATAGCTCTTGGCATGGAGCGGCCCGAGAGCGATATAATGAGCCGTCCGCCGAGGCGCTCCGACGAGGGATTTTTCGCAGGGGGACTGATGTGGAGGATAGTCATAAGAGGCATATTTATCGGGCTTTCCACCCTTGCCAGCTTTACCACGGTCATGCACCTGGGGAGCTCTGCGGAGGCCTGCCGTACTGCGGCGCTCATTACTCTTGTGGTGTCTCAGCTCATACACGTTTTCGAGTGCCGCTCCGAGAGCCGTTCCCTTTTCAGTATGAATCCCTTCGGCAATATGAAGCTTGTGGGAGCAGTTCTCGTCTCGGGAGCAGTCCTTGCGGCGGCAGTGCTTGTTCCGCAGATGCAGGTTATATTCAGCACTGCTGCTCCGAGTATGGCGGAGCTGTTCATAGCACTGGGATTCAGTGCGGCAGTCCCCCTTGTCAGCTCGGTCATCAGCCGTTAGCCTGTATGGACGCACAGTGTGCGCCCGCTGTCCGCGCAAAAAAACAGAAAACGCCCGTAATTTTTAAATTACAGGCGATTTCTGTATTAATACCTTTAGAGAAGATTACAGATTAATAATGGAAATACTTATTTTTGTTTTTAAACCAATGGATTACCATTTGCGTCCTTATTCATACTGCCTGTAAGAATAAGAATACCTTCTATTAATCCCCATATGGCGCTTGCAACTGCAAATATGCCGCAACTCAAAACCGAAATCAATAATTGAGCTATTGCTTTATTTGTGTAGCCAAGATAGAAATTATGAACGCCGAATACTCCGAGGAATATTCCCAATAAACCTGCGGCTATCTTTGATTTGCTTCCTGTAGCCTCTTTAGGCTCGTTGGTCTTAGAAACATTTGCGATTGCACAGCCGCAAGACATACAAAAGGCAGCGTCTGAATCAGTTTCTTTTCCGCAGTTATGGCAATATTTGTTTCCTACCCCTTTTTGAACTCCACATTTAACACATATAGTTGCTAAATCGTCCATTGTGTTTCCGCAGTTTTTACAATACATATAACGACCCCCTGTCTGTATAAGTATTTCCTAATGATATTATAACACATATGTATTCACAATGTCAACATATGTATTCAATGTTAACAAAAAATTCGTATATCATATTATCATGAGGTGATAATATGTATATGCCAACACTTGACCCGAAAACAGTGGGCGAAGTTATCGCGGAGTTCCGCAAGAAAAAGGGAATATCGCAGGAAGTCATAAGCGGACTTGCAGACATCGGACGCACACACCTCAGTGCCATAGAGCGCGGCGAGCGCAAGCCCACCCTCGAAACTCTTTACCGTATCGCAAACGCTCTTGACGTGAAAATGAGCGATATCGTGGTCGCTATCGAGGAAAAGCTTGAAGAATAGACAAAAGGCGGACAAAAAGTCCGCCTTTTTTGCAGGGCGGATATTGTCCGCCCGTAAAATCATATTTCCAGCCCGAAGCTTATGGAAAGAGCCGTATTTACCTTATCCATGGAGTTAAGGTCCAACTCACCCATTTTGTCTTTCAGACGCTTTTTGTCTATGGTGCGTATCTGCTCCAGCAGAACTATGCTGTCCTTTGCGAGACCGCACTGGTCTGCCTGTACCTCTATGTGCGTAGGCAGGCGGCTCTTGCCGCGCTGACTGGTTATGGCAGCCGCTATAACTGTGGGACTGTGCTTGTTCCCCACGTCGTTCTGGACTATAAGTACAGGTCTGATGCCGCCCTGTTCAGAGCCTACAACGGGACTGAGGTCGGCGTAATAAATTTCTCCTCTTCTGACGGACATGATGTTTTCTCCCGATATATAATGAATTTGTTGTTATTATTATTGCCTTTGAGACTGCGTTTATGCAGTCCCTTTTCATTATATGCTTTCGGGAGGATTTCTGTCTATGCGTCCTTGCGGCGGGACAGCCTGTCAAACAGCCATATTTCGAGGAAAGTAATGGCAGTTCCCGCGATATAGCTCCACAAGTCCTCAGGAGCGTAGCTCGTACCAATGATGATACGAAGAAGCTCATTCTCAACACCGAGGACATCGGCTATATGCGCTTTTTGCAGGAACTCCACCGCAAATGAAAATGCAAGTATTCCTACAGCAACAGCGTAGGAGCTGAACCTTTTCGGCACAAACGAGCGGAACAGGCAGTACAGCACCCATACGATTATCACGTCGCCCACGTATGAGCGTATGAAATTGCTGAAATAAAACACGCCGATGCATACCTCAGCTGTCACAAGGAGAACAAAGCCGATGATATACGGCAGTCGGGCTTTCATTCTATCTCTCCTGCGAGGTCGGGGAATATGCCTAGACTGCGTCTGAGTATGCCGTTCATCATGGCGAGAGCTATGCCGTAATTGGTGAACGGTACGTTCTGATCCTCTGCGGACTTCCGCCTGTATACCATTTCACGCTCATTGAGCATACAGCTGCCGCAGTGTATCACAAGGCTGTATTTCGACAGGTCCTCGGGGAATTCCCGTCCCGAGCTCAGTTCTATGTTCAGGTTCTTCCCCGTAGTTTTTTTCAGCAGGGCGGGGAGCTTCACACTGCCGATATCTCCGCACTGACGGTGGTGGGTGCAGCCCTCGGAGATTAGGACGGTATCGCCGACATTCAGCGTTTTTATGGCAGCTGCGCCCTTTACGGAGGTCTCAAGGAAGCCCTTGTAACGCGCCATGAGTATTGAAAACGAAGTGAGGGGAACACTCTCGGGAACTATTTTGCTCACCATTGCGAAGGCCTGACTGTCGGTTATGACCATTTTCGGCGGAGCAGAGAGCTTTTCAAGAGTTTCCGCAAGCTGAAATTCCTTGGTGAAAACTGCCATTGCGTCTGCGTCGAGTATGTCGCGCAGGGTCTGCACCTGAGGCAGTATCATTCTGCCCTTGGGAGCAGACGCGTCTATGGGAGTTACAAGCACCACCATATCTCCTGCACTGAGCATATCGCCTATGATGCGCTTTTCCTGTGAGGGGAGCTTTGCAAGGGCGGCGATACGTTCCTTCAGCTCATAGATGTTCTTGCCCGTTAGAGCGCTGACTTCTATTTCATTGTCCTGACAGACGCGCTTTTCGGCGATATCGGACTTGTTGTACACTGTGAGAAAGGGGATATCCTTTTCCCTGAATATGCCGATGAGCTGACGCTCGGTGTCGGTAAGTCCAACAGAGCCGTCAACTATGAGCACGGCAAGGTCCGTGCGGTTGAGTATCTGTTTCGTTTTGCGGACTCTCAGCTCCCCGAGAGCTCCCTCGTCGTCAAAACCGGGGGTGTCTATTATCACAACAGGGCCGAGAGGGAGGAGCTCCATTGCTTTTGTGACGGGGTCTGTGGTAGTTCCCCTGACGTCTGAGACTACGGACAGCTCCTGACCCGTAACAGCGTTTACCACGCTGGATTTGCCTGCGTTTCTCCGTCCGAAAAAGCCTATATGTACTCTTTCCGAGGAGGGTGTGTCGTTTAAACTCATATTTATCATTCCTTTGTAGGGAACGCCGTCCTCGGCGTTCCGAGTTATTAGTGGTTAGTGCATAGTGTAGGGGCGCATATTGTGCGCCCGTCAATGCGTAATTCGTAATGCGTAATTGTAGGGGCGGCGTTCCGCCGCACGTGATGATCAGCATTATCCTGCGGGCGAACACTGTTCGCCCCTACATTCTCAACTAAACAAAAAGCCGCAGAGCGAAAAGCTCCACGGCTCAATTATAACATAAAAGCTTTTTTTCTGCAAGCAATTATGCATTATGCATTGCATTATGCATTATATTCTTGCAACACCTGTATCTCTTGCAGCCTGAGCAACAGCCTTTGCAACTGCCTGTGCTACGGTCTTGTCAAGAGCGCTGGGGATAATGTAATCAGCGCTGAGCTTGTCGTCTGTAACGAATGAAGCTATAGCCTTTGCGGCAGCTATCTTCATAGCGTCGTTGATATCGCTTGCGCGAACGTCGAGAGCTCCGCGGAAGATACCGGGGAATGCGAGTACGTTGTTGATCTGGTTGGGGAAGTCGCTTCTTCCTGTGCCGACTACGGCTGCGCCTGCTTCCTTTGCGAGGTCGGGCATGATCTCGGGAGTCGGGTTAGCCATGGGGAAGAGTATAGGCTTGTCAGCCATTGACTTTATCATTTCGGGAGTTACGCAGTTAGGAGCTGAAACGCCGATGAATACGTCTGCACCCTTGATAACCTCTTCAAGGCTGCCCTTTCTCATCTGCTGATTTGTTATCTCAGCCATTTCGTCCTTGACGGGGTTCATGCCCTCGGGACGGCCCTTGTAGATAGCTCCGTTTCTGTCGCAGAGCACAACGTCCTTGAGTCCCATTGAGATGAGGAGCCTGATGATAGCGATACCTGCTGCGCCCGCACCGCTTGTAACTACTCTTATCTCGTCAAGCTTCTTGCCTACTACCTTGAGAGCGTTGAGCATAGCTGCAAGAGTAACGACAGCAGTACCGTGCTGATCATCGTGGAATATCGGTATATCACAGCAAGCCTTGAGCTTCTTCTCTATCTCGAAGCAGCGGGGAGCTGATATGTCCTCAAGGTTTACTCCGCCGAAGGAGCCTGCCAGGAGACGTACTGTATTTACGATGTCGTCAACTTCCTTTGAGCGGACGCAGAGAGGAACTGCGTCAACGTCGCCGAAAGCCTTGAACAGCGCGCACTTGCCTTCCATAACGGGCATACCTGCCTCGGGTCCGATATCTCCGAGACCGAGAACTGCTGTACCGTCTGTTACTACGGCAACGAGGTTTGAACGGCGTGTGAGCTCGTAGCTCTTGTCAACGTCCTTCTGTATTTCGAGACAGGGCTGTGCAACACCGGGAGTGTATGCAAGTGAGAGGTCGTCTCTTGTTTCGAGGGGAGCGCGGCAGATAACTTCGATCTTGCCCTGCCACTCCTTGTGCTTTTTAAGGGATTCTTCTGCGTAATTCATGAGATAAGTGTCCTTTCATTATACTTGGTTTCAAAAAAGCGGAGAACAGTCTGCTCTCCGCGAAAAAACGTATTTGCGGTTTCTCAGAAATTTATCTGGTCGAGAACTGCCTTGAGAGCCTTGGCACTTGCCTGGAGCTTTAAGATCTCCTCGTCTGTGAGCTTCGGAGAAACTTCTCTTTCGATACCGTTGCTGCCGATAACACACGGGAGACTGAGACATACATCGTTGATGCCGTATCTGTCGTTAATCATTGTGGAAACCGTGAGGATATTCTTTGAGTCACGGAGAACGGTGTCGCATATCTTGTTGACGCTCATGGCGATAGCGTAGAATGTAGCGCCCTTTCTCTTTATTACCTCAGCGCCTGCGCTGCGTACTTCCTGTATTATCTCTTCCTCGTCGAGGTCTGCGTGATCCTGATCCGCACAGTACTCGTCAACGGGAACGCCTGCGATATTCATTATAGACCACGGGATGAACGAAGAATCACCGTGCTCGCCGAATACATAAGCGTGGATGCTGTTCGGACTGAGACCTACGTGATCTGCGATTATGGAACGAAGTCTCGAGGTATCGAGAGCCGTACCCGAACCGATGACCTGATTTGGCTTGAGGTCTGTGCACTTGAGGATAGTATATGTAAGGATATCAACGGGATTGCTGACAACTACATAGATGGCGTCGGGAGCATATTTAGCTACCTGCGGCATAACTTCCTTGATGATATTTACGTTTGTCTGAGCAAGGTCGAGACGTGTCTGACCCGGTTTTCTTGCAAGACCGAGCGTAACTACGACGATGTCGGAGTCCTTTGCGTCCTCGTAGCCGCCGTCGAATACCTCTACGTTCTCACCGAAGGATACGCCCTGACGGATATCCATAGCCTCGCCCTTAGCCTTAGCCTTGTTGATATCAACGAGAACGATGTCCGAACACGTTCCTGCAACAGCGAATGTATAAGCTACAGAAGCGCCGACGTTGCCTGCGCCGAGTATAGTTATCTTTGTACCGTTTTTCTCAGCCATAATGTTTAACCTCCGTAATGTTTGGAAAGCTCTGCCTGTATCTCTTTAGCACTTTGCAGAGCGATATGTACTTTCATTATAATGGCAAAAGCAAAAAATATCAAGAAAAAAAGCTTCTTTAAAATAAAAATCGTAATTTCGTACAAAACAAACAGGGATTTAACATAGCTTTTTAACTCCGGGAATAATAGGCAGGAAAATAGGCAGTACCAAAAAACGAGGGGTTAGAATGAATAATATGCGGCAAAACGTGAATAAAACAAAAAATAATGAATATTTATTCAAAAATACTTGACAATATTTTACTATGTAGTATAATAGTGTTATATCGCTAATCCGCGCTGCACAAAAGCAGCGATAATATTCAGGAGGTAATCACAATGGCTAACAAAAAGGATATCAAAAAGGTAGTTCTCGCATATTCGGGCGGACTCGACACATCCATAATCATCCCGTGGCTCAAGGAAAACTACAACAACTGCGAAGTTATCGCTGTTTCGGGCGACGTAGGACAGGGCACGGAGCTTGACGGACTTGAGGAGAAGGCTATCAAGACAGGCGCTTCCAAGCTCATCATCGCAGACCTTAAGGAAGAGTTCATACAGGACTACGTTTATCCTACAGTTCAGGCAGGAGCTATATACGAGAACAGATATATGCTCGGTACTTCCTTTGCTCGTCCCATAATCGCAAAGCGCATCGCAGAGATCGCACTTGCAGAGGGCGCTGACGCTATCTGCCACGGCTGCACGGGAAAGGGCAACGATCAGGTAAGATTTGAGCTTGCTATAAAGGCTTTCGCTCCCGAAATGGCTATCATCGCTCCCTGGAGAGAATGGGACATCAAGAGCCGTGACGAGGAGATCGACTACGCAGAGGCTC
>NZ_CAMKRR010000113.1 GCF_946415235.1 uncultured Ruminococcus sp.
ATAGGCAAGATAGCAAACGGCATTGCCGACGATATGCTGACTACCACTGTCATGGCGTGTACCTGCAAAAAGATAATCGCTCCCGCCATGAACCATAATATGTTCCATAATCCCATTGTTCAGGACAATATCGGGAAGCTGAAAAAGTTCGGCTATGAGATCGTCGAGCCTGTCTGCGGAATGCTGGCGAACCGCGATATCGGCGACGGAAAGCTTCCCGACGAGGAAACTCTCCTTGAATACATCGTCCGCGAGGCTGCCTTTGAAAAAGACCTCGCAGGAAAGAAGATCCTCGTTACCGCCGGCGCTACCCGTGAGAGCATCGACCCTGTCCGCTTCATAACCAACCACTCCAGCGGCAAAATGGGCTTTGCCATTGCAAGAGCCGCTATGCTCAGAGGCGCGGACGTTACGGTAGTTGCAGCTCACACCGATGTCGAGCCGCCTATGTTCGTGAATGTTGTCCCCGTGAAGTCCGCAGAGGATATGTTCAACGCCGTAAAAGAGCGCCTTGACGAGACGGATATCGTTATCAAGGCAGCTGCTGTTGCGGATTATACTCCGACTACAACTGCCACAAGCAAGATAAAGAAGTCCGACGGAGATATGAGCATACCTCTGAAGCGCACAACAGATATACTTAAGTATATCGGAGAAAACCGCCGTGCAGATCAGGTCATTTGCGGCTTCTCCATGGAGACCGACAATGTCATTGAGAACTCCCGTGCAAAGCTCACAAAGAAAAACTGTGACATGATATGCGCTAACTCTATAAGAAGTGCAGGTGCCGGCTTCGGTACGGATACCAATATCATCACTATGATAACTCCCGACGATATGCAGGAAATGGAGCTCATGTCCAAATTCGACGCCGCAAATATTATCCTGTCAAAGCTTAAAGCTCTCTCGGATAACAAATGACTGCCAATACAGACTAAAATAAAAACGACCTCAGAATGAGGTCGTTTTTTTATGTTTTATGATGCTTTATTTGAGAACTGCTCTATAAGCTCCATCCACTGGTCGAACTCTTCCTTCGTCATCATGTCCTTATAGTCCTCATATTTGAGCTGACCCGGGTCAAATTCGAAATCGAATTCATCATCGTCAGAACCGCCTATTATACTGCCGCCTGCTGTTGATCTGTGATCGTCGTCGTCATAGTCCTCGTCAAGATCAAAGTCAAAGTCAAAATCGTCGCTGTCCCAGTCGTCAAAGTCAAAGCTTTCAGCTTCTTCCGCACGCTTGTCGTATCCGTACTTGAAGCTTTCTGCGCCGCTCTCGGCAAGCTCCTTGTCAATGCCGATCTTTTCGAGAGAGTTCTTTACAAACTCGGCAAGCTCGTCAGATGTGATATAACCATCATAGTCGTCAATATTTGTTATATCTACCATAAAGGCGCCGTTCTTGCTCGGCATATCAATATCCGCACCGTCATTCAGCGCATATGCAAGCTTGAGCGAGCCGTAATTTGTGCCGTCTATAAGAATGTTATACTTTATCTCTTCACTCTTGCCGTCCGAGCTGCATGATATGTCTATTGTATCGGTGTCGGGAGCGATCACTGATATATCACCGCTGAAATAGCCCTTTTCTTCGTCCTTGACCTCAACATTGCTGAAGTTCACATAAACGCTCTCTTCATCAGAGCCATAAAAATCGCTGTATGTAAATGTGAGATCTCCACTGTAGCTCTTGCCGCTTTCCTCAGCCTTAAGACTTGCTTTGAATAAAGGTTCGTTGCCTTCGCTGAACATAATCTCGCCTCTTACAGCGCTTCCGTCCCTGCCTAAAACAAGTCTCAGCGAATCATCATCGTCGTTCCTGAATTCAAATCCGCGGATAGTTCCCGCTGCGTCGATATATGTGTCGATGCTTACGACTGTCTCGTTATCGTAAGCGTTTTCCGCAAGATCATCCCTGAGCTCGTTGATCTCTTTATCGAGATCATCGGCATACTCTGCCTCGTCCTTTACTGCATTCAGCTTATTTACGGCGATATTTTTGAGTACCTTATCGCTCTTCATTGCCTCAAGATACTTTACGGCAAGCTCGTCCAGCTCCTTATCGTTAAGGTCAACGGTGGCTACCGTATAGTTTACGTTGATATCGCAGACAGCAACACTTTCCTTCTTCTCGACCTTAACGTCCTCCGCAAAGCTGCCCCATATACCTGCGTACTTGTTTATTTCCTCTTCAAGCTCCTCGGGAGAAATGACAGATGCGGGGTCTTCAAGCATCATCTTATACATTTCGATGAACTCGCTCACTCCGTACAAGTCGGAGCTGCTGCCCATTTCAAAGCCCAGCCACTGCTCCTTGAGCTCGGGGATACGGAAGAAATAATCCATATTCTCGGCGTCGGCAGCAAGCTCATAGCTCATTATTTCCTTACCGTCAAATTCAAGGCCGAGATCCGAGCTGACTCTGTTCTTCTTAACCTTATAGCTGCCCGAAAGAAGTATCTCATTCGTATTGTTGATAACGTCTGTAACGCTCTTTGTAACTTCGTCTTCCACATCACCGAAAATATCATCGCTCAGCATATCCTTTGCGTCCTGTGACGGCTCAAAGGAGAGCATAAGGTCCAATGTCCCGCCCTTTTCGCGCTTTTCAAGCATCTTTCTGTAGCTCTCGCTTACAGATTCGCCGATAGTTTTTGAATTCTTTTCTGTGACCCACGCATAATAATGCTCGGGACTGCTCACACGGAGCTTTACCTGATTTTTCACAGTGTCGGAAACTGCATAAGACGTTACAGCTCCGCCTGCGATGACTGCTGCTGATATACCCCCTATCAGCGCTGCCTTTTTTCCTCTGCCTTTCCTTGTAACATTATCGACTCCCGAAACAGTAGTCTCAAAGCTGTCGGGAAAAGCATTGTTCATGCTTCTGTCATTTTCATACATAGTTGATCCCTCCGTAATATTATATCATTGGGAGCCTGCGCTCCTTATGATAATATTATCACAATCATTTTCAAAAGTCAATGATCCTGAATGATTGTTTTCATGATGTAACACTTTCTTTTATTTTTGTTCACATATTCACTGTATATCCTGCAAAATTACGGCAATACTATTATCGGTTCAAGGTGAACCCAATAATCAGAACGGAGATTTTATCATGGAAGATCAGAAGAAGAACAAATGCATTAAATGCGATGTTTCTCAGTGCAGACACAACCTTGTATCTGAGCATTACTGCTCTCTTGACTGTATCTCTGTAGGTACTCATGAGGACAATCCAACTGTTCCCGAGTGTACAGACTGCAATTCATTCGTGGTACGTTCAGGCTGCTGCGAATAAGGGCAAAAAAATAAGCAGTTCCCAAAAAGGAACTGCTTATCGTCTTTTTTTGATTATTCAGCGTTAGGAGCGCCAACAGGACATGTGCCTGCACAAGCACCGCACTCAACACAAGCGTCTGCATCGATAACGTACTTGCCGTCGCCCTCAGAGATAGCACCAACAGGGCACTCTGCTGCACAAGCGCCGCAGCTTACACAATCATCAGAAATAATATATGCCATATATATACACCTCCGTGTTATTCGGGAGCCTGCGCTCCTCGTATTTTCATTTTACCATATCTGAGTAAAAAATCAATAGCTTTTTGTTAGCTATCGCTTACAAAAACATCAAAGCTTGCTGTATACAGGCAAAATCAGGCTGAGAGATGATCTCTCAGCCTGATTATTTATCACTTTTTCCTGTTTGGCTTCTTTCCCGACTTTGAAGCAGGCTTCTTTTCGTTCTCGGTCTTTTTATCGGAAGCTGCCTTTTTCTCAGCCTTTTCAGCCAAGGGAAGCTTGTCTCCGATTATATCCGCGCCCGAAGCTCCCGCAACTGCCCAGAATACAGGGGCATATGCTATACTGCTGCAGCTTATGAAGAAGAGCAGCACACCTCCCGCTGTCATTGCGAAGGTTATGAAGAGCTCGCTGTACTTGCCCTTGCGCGCCGCCTTTACTCCCGCCGATATAACGGGGATAAGTATGAGAAGGAGCGCTATGAGCGAGGGTATTCCCCTTGTAGCCGCTGTATAAAGGTACTCGTTGTAAACCTTATCAAAGGTGAGCCTGTTTCCTTTGGCGTGGAGCATTTCATTGATCTTGTCCGTAAATGCTGCGGTCTTGAGCTGAGGATATACCAGCTGCTCGGGACCTGTTCCCGTAAGCTTGTTATTTGCGATGATATCCATTGTCTTTCTGTTCATATAACCGTAGACCGCCGAGGTATCATCTATATCGAGTATGGACGTGTCTATGCTTCCCGAAGCATCGGCTCTGATATAGCCGTCTGCCCACCAGAGTATCCTTCCGTCATAAAATCTGTATGTATCTTCCGTACCTATCCTGCCCATGCTGACTACTCCGACTGCAAGCGCTGCAAATACTGCCGCAGCAGGTACGCACAAAAGGCGTATCTTGGGAGCCTTGCGTACAAACACTGCCGCTGCTGCCGCAATGAGTGAGAAGATAAGGCCGCAGATACCGACCAGTGAATAGGTAAACATCATTATAAATGAGAAAAGTGCAGCAGAAGCAAGATAGATAAGTCTGTTTCTCTTGCTGTCAGATGTGACAAAGCTTATAAGAGCTGCCGTAAGTGCGAGTGTAAGCAGCATTGCAAGGAAGATAGGCGACATTGAAAGTCCCGAAGCCGCATATGCATACAGGTTTCTGCTTTCGCCGTTTTCCGTGATCTCGCCCAGCAGACGATAGTGGGACAGATAGCCGCCGAACACCTGCAAAAGGGAAATAATGCAGTTGAAGATGCCGACTCCTATAACGCCGTTTATAACGCGCTGAACATCGGCTTTTCGCTTAAGCGATATGGCTGTGGTAAAAAATCCCGCATAGAAGAGTATGGCAAGAAGTCCCTCTCCTCTTTCGGTATAGCCGTAAAGCCCCACACCGTAATCGTAACCGTTGAAAAGCGACACCGCTCCCCATACTATCATTGCTCCGAAAGCGCATACGGGAAGCATTGCCGTTTTTGTGATGTACTTCTTCATTATGCCTATAAGGGCAAGTATCATATTGATAACGCCTGCAACGGCAAGTCCGCCCGCCGTCATGGCATACGAGAACTTATCATCGTTTATCTCGGGTGCAAGCGTAAACAGAGGCATCATGAACATTCCTATTATAAGTCCGTACGAAGCAAGCTTTGAGTACTGCTCCTCGGTCATATTGAGGATAAAGTTTGATTTCTCGGTAGTGTGGAAAATCGTTTTCGGTGTGCTTTTGATTGACTTTGACATTGTTATTCTTTCCTTCCTGCAATATCATGCAGTTTATTTTCTCGAAACTGTTACTGTGTAGGTATTATCCCTGTTTTCTCCCACAGTTATTATTATACCGGGGTCTACGGTCTCGCGGCCCGATCTGTCATACCACGCAAAGCCGTTTATGCTGTTTGATATGACCGCGCCTGTCCTGAAGAAATTATCCTTGTCCTTGAGGTAGGCATCTTCTGCGTCATCAACAAGTCTTATAAAACGGCGTCCGTTATTGTTGTCCGTATAATGATCCTGTCCGCTTTCATATTTGAAAAACGTTCCGTACTCATCTGTTATTTCGGAAGCCTCAATATGCTTGACACTTATTCCGCTTCCTGTTTTTCGCCACCAGAAGTGCGGCTTTACCTGAAAGTTGTTATCGTCAAGTGTAAGATACTCAACTACAAAGAACTCCGACTTATAGCCGTTAAGATCGCCTCTGGGGATTATGAGACAGTTTCCTCCGTCCGACTGACCGTTCACGAGGGTAAAGGTCTGATCGCCCTTTGACGGATCGTATACCATTACCTGATCCTCCCGCATCCAGCCGAGCATGAGCTTTGATGCCGCAGAAAAGTCAGAATAAGCCTCGTCCATAAGATCGTAGCCTGCTGAGCCGTGCATTCCCTCAAAGTCTTCATCACCGGTATAGAGGTAATAATCGGGAAGTCCCATGCAGTGTCCCATTTCATGGAGATAGGTTGATGTGAAGTTAACATAGTTATTAAAGCTGTTGATAGCAGCATTGCCCGTGATCATATGTCCGAGCTGCATACCGTCAACGACCATATCATTGCCGAAGTACTGTCCCGCACACGGCCACCAGTCATCATTGCCCGCCAATACGGGCACACAGAAGAGCACAGCGTCGATGATCTTGTCGCCGTCGGCGTCGAACTGAGTGTAATCCACGGCGCTGTCCATATTTCTTACGACCTCTTCGGCAAACGCCGACTTGTATATATCAGGTCCGTAAGTATCCACACCATGTTTACAGGTATACTTGTAAGCCTTTCCGCTGAGCTCAAGAGCCCCCTTTGAAGCTCTTGAATAGAATGCGCTCATGCTCTCGAAGGGATAGTTCGCAGAATCCTCGTTCCGCGGCCCGAAAGTTATATTTTCTATTTCCTCGACGGTCGGCTCATAATTGAACTTACAGTCGGGGAAATCCACATAGAATACCAGCAGATTGACCTTTCCCTGTGACGGCATACTGCCGTACATATTTTTTACGGGCGGTTCAATGAAGTCCTTTTGCGGCTCAGGCGGAAGCGGAGCTGTTGTAGTGGTAGTGGTAGTCGCAGCAGTTGTTGTGGTAGTGGCAGTTGCAGTAGGCTTGACATCCTCTTCCCATTTCAGTATCACTCCGCATGGAATGTCGGATATGACCACTTTCCTGAGGGCAACAAGGTCAAAGACCTCAACAGCACCGTTCTGGTCAAGGTCTGCCTTCTGTATGCTCTTTGTGCCCGCGGCAGGCTTTACTTCTCTCCTGCCTTCAAGCCTAAGGGTATAATCGGTATTGTCAGCCAGTCTGAAAATACTGTTTTCAGTCAGCTTTTCGGTACCGTGCAGATGCTTTGACAGGACAACGATATCCGCAACATTTACCGCACCGTCGCCGTTAAGGTCTCCCATCAGACCTGTCTGCTTCCATGCGGCGGCAGCTCCCAAAGGGAACGACGATACCGCAAGAAGCAGTGAAGCAGCTGCCGAAGCAAGTGCTCCGAAGAACCATTTCCTTTTCATAGTATAGCCCCCTCATTCATTCCTATCATGAACAGATTATTTTACTCTGAAGGCTCGGGGAAGAGCTTCCCGAAGTCTCCACGGTAAAATAAAACGGCTGTCGAGCATAACGCCCGACAGCCGAACGTCTGCGGAAGAAAAACCGCTCCCGCAGTGATCTGCATTATTTTGCGTAGTCAGTAACTCTGCTTTCGCGTATGATATTGATCTTGATCTGACCGGGATAATCCATTTCAGTCTCGATCTGCTGAGCGATCTGTCTTGCCACCAGTACCATCTTCTCATCGTTGATGACCTCCGGTGTGACCATGATCCTGACTTCGCGTCCTGCCTGTACAGCAAAGCACTTTTCAACGCCGTCGTAGGAGTTGCATATCTCCTCGAGCTTCTGAAGGCGCTTGATATAGCTTTCATAGTTTTCGCTTCTTGCGGCAGGTCTTGCAGCTGAGATAGCGTCGGCTGCCTGAACTATGCAGGCAATGACTGTTTTCGGCTCAACGTCATTGTGGTGAGCTTCAACAGCGTGGATAATAACAGGATTTTCGTTGTATTTTTTACAAACGTCAACACCTATCTGTACATGAGAACCCTCGATCTCGGCAGTAAGAGCCTTACCGATATCATGGAGAAGTCCTGCACGTCTTGCGATATTTGCGTCAACGCCCAGCTCGGAAGCAAGAACTCCGCAGAGCTTAGCGACCTCGATAGAATGATCGAGGACATTCTGTCTGTAACTTGTACGGAATTTGAGACGTCCGATAAGCTTGATGAGCTCGTGGTTGAGACCGTGAACATTGGTCTCGATAACAGCGCGTTCACCCTCCTGCTTGATGCGGTACTCGACCTCACGTTTAGCCTTTTCGACCATTTCCTCGATGCGTGTGGGGTGGATACGGCCGTCGGCAATAAGCTTTTCGAGGGCGATCCTTGCGACCTCACGTCTGATCTGGTCAAAGCAGGATATCGTGATCGCTTCGGGCGTGTCGTCGATGATGAGATCGACGCCTGTAAGGGTCTCGAGAGTTCTGATATTACGTCCCTCACGGCCTATTATACGGCCCTTCATTTCGTCATTTGGAAGAGGAACGACAGAGACTGCCGCCTCTGACACCTGATCGGCAGCTACCTTGGCGATGGCAAGAGAGATATAGCTTCTTGCCTTCTCCTGACATTCGTCCTTTATCTGCTGCTCGTAAGCTGCTATCTTCACAGCCTTTTCGTGTACGAGGTCGTCTTCAAGCTTTGAGATTATGTACTCCTTAGCCTGATCCTTTGTAAATTCGGAAATACGCTCGAGAATATCCATCTGGCTTTTCTTGATAGAGTCAGCCTCCTTCAGCTTTTCGTCGGCTGATTTGATCTTCTGATTGAGCATATCCTCCTTTTTCTCAAGGTTATCTGTCTTCTTGTCTAAATTTTCCTCTTTCTGCTGCATTCGTCTTTCCTGACGTGACAGCTCTGCTCTGCGATCCTTGATCTCCTTGTCCGCTTCTGTGCGAAGCTTATGTATCTCGTCCTTAGCCTCGATGAGAGCGCTCTTCTTCTTGTTGTCAGCGTCCTTTTCGGCGTCCTCAACAATACGCTCGGCCTGCTGTTCGGCAGAACCCACTATCGCTTCAGCGTCGCGCTTGCGCTGTTCAACGCCTGCTGCGATACCCTTTTTAAAGAAAAGAGCATATCCCACGCCCACACCTGCTGCGAAAGCAACGAGTATAAGAACAATAGCTACACCCAAGTTCATACAGTGCATTACCTCCTTTTTGTAAGAATAATCAAAAGTTTGTATCATAGTTTTAATTATTACTTCAAGGCGGTAAATGCCGCATTATTTTATTCATTTGTAAATATATAGATCAACAGCCGAGTTTTTACCTCAGCCTGCAAAAAATAGACGGACGTTGTATCCCCGTCCAAGATTTGTTCCGTAATCATATTTGAACCGCTTGTTTTATCTTTATATTCCGACTGCGGATAATGATGTAAAACAAAGCTGCATATACTGCCATAGTAATATTATGCAAATAAATACAACAC
>NZ_CAMKRR010000114.1 GCF_946415235.1 uncultured Ruminococcus sp.
GATAATAACGTTTTTATCACAGTTTTTGAATTTACAGAAATTTTTTCGCAGAGCCTATAAACTTTTTATTTTGCTATAAAAATAAACTCATCCCTTGCAGCAGTATCTACTGCAACAATAGTATCACCACATTTTATAAATGGCTATTCTTCGTTGCATCAGAATACAGACTTGCAGCAGCCTCCTAACGGAAAACTGCTTTTTTGAATTTCAATATTTGTACAAATCTCACACGAACATCTGAATTAATAGAAATATGTCTGTCGAATGTTTGTTTGATTTTTACGATAGAAACGTATGGCTTCTGTGCTTTTATGACGTTTAATACAATAGAATACTCCCTATCAGAGATAGCAGTATACCCCCGGAAAAGCGCTTTTTTTCGGGGGCTTTTTTCTGCCATAATGTCAATTGAATATGCAATTCCTATGAGCTATAATGGGTATACAGTTTGCGGCTTCGCAGGCAAATTACATAACTAATTTAATGTTATGATCACCCAAAAATCTTTAAGGAGAAGACAAAATGAAAAGAACAAAACAAGAAATTATTGACTGTATTCTCAATCTTTTGGCCAAGCTTGCAGACTATGAACCTGCGAAAAATGAGAACGAATCTCAGTCAACGGAAATGCCTACAATTAAATAATGCTCAAAAGCTGTCAAGGGCATTTCCAAACAAACTATTGACAGACTTGGAAAGTATGAGAAGAAACAATATGAAGTGCAGAAAAAAGCGCACTTATGAACTGGAATGAAAATGATGATTATTCCTAAGTATTATGGCAAATACTAAAAGAAAGGAGTTGATATGTTGGAATTATATGACAAGCAGAAAAAGGGATATATCGAAGTCTGGCTCACAAATAAGGAACAAGAACTTTATGACCGTGAAGAACTGACGAAACTGATTCTTTCAAAAGCCGGAAGCAGTAAATGCAAAGTCATATTTTTCCTGTCAGGACAGGGAGATTTATTAAAATATACAGAAGATCTTTTGATAAGTAATTTAGGGTGTGCCTGATCGCACACCCTTTTTCTGCAAGACTCCACTTGACAAATACTATAAGCAATGGTACAATGTTGTTAAAGAACTATTGTCAACAATTAGATAACATTGACAGAAAGGAGAATCTAATGAACGAAAAGTTCAGAATTGCAGGATATTGCCGAATTTCCGTAGACGAAGAAATGGACAAGGATAATACTTCAATCGAGAACCAAAAGGCAATTATTTCTGACTATGTAACAAGAACATTTCCCGATTCTACCCTGGATTTCTATGCCGATAGAGATCGCAGCGGATATACATTTGAACAGCGCGAAAACTACCAGAAAATGCGCAAGAAGCTGTTTCACGGAGAATATGACATACTTATAATAAAGGATTTTTCACGTTTCTCACGCCGCACCAGCCGCGGACTTGTTGAACTCGAAGACCTGCGTGAGGCAGGAATGCGTATAATATCCATCGGAGACGGTATCGACTTCCCTACTTCGGACGAATGGATGGCAATTCAGTTCCGATTTCTTATAAACGAAATGCCTGTAACCGACACTTCCAAAAAAGTCAAAGCTGTTATCAAGCACCGTCAGGAAGAGGGAAAATGGATATGCGCAGTTCCATACGGCTATATTATGACAAACACAAAAGCTATGAAATTTGTTGTTGACGAACCTTCCGCCGAGGTAGTACGTAAAGTATTCCGGCTTTATGCCGACGGCTGGGGATACAAGAGAATAGCCAATTATCTTACAGATCAGCATATCCCGACTCCACGCAAGACCGAAGAAATGCGAAAAGAAGCCGCAGGTGAAGAATATACCGTCCGCTCAAAAGCTGAATGGAGTCTTGTCACTATCAGCGAAATACTGAGCAATGATTTCTATATAGGCACACTTCGTCAACGCAAATACCGACGCAAGAAGATCAACGGCGGTGATGAAAAGCTGCAGGAGGTCGATAATATTGTTATCGCCAATAACCATGAACCTATCGTGGATTATAAGTTGTTCTCGGTCGTACAGGAGCAGATGAAACAGCGTTCACGCTCCAATTATCGTGGGATCAAGAAATATGACAATGTTTACACAGGTCATCTTTTCTGCGGAGACTGCGGAAGTCCGATGTTTTCAATGAGCCGTTCCGACCTTCCACCTGCATATCGCTGCGGAACATACCACAAACGCGGCATAAAAGGCTGTTCTTCGCATCATACAAGAGTCGATATGCTCGATGAGCTTTTGAAATCATTTGTGCAGAAGGTAAAGGATAATTCCGAAGCAATGCTTGAACAGCTGCAAAGCTCGATAGATAAAGAACAGAAAGAAACATCTTCCAGCAAAAATGTTGTAGAAGTTCTTTTACAGAGAATAGAAGATATCAAGACAGAGCTTAAATTTCTCAGCCGTCAGCACGTTAAGGATATTGCCAAACATCCCGAGCGCGAGGATATGCTTGAAGAAGTCTATCAGGAGCAAGTTGACGACCTTATGCTCCAAATAGAAGGCTTCCGCAATCAGATACAGCTTGCAACTGACAAGCATAATGCGATAATTGCCATGAACCGCACCGCTAAAACCGTTATGGAAGTCTTTGATACCATAATAAACAAAGATAACCTTACCAAAACAGATGTGGATTTCATTCTTGACCGCATCGACGTTTACACAGACCATATCGACATAAAGCTAAAATCTGATATAGATACGCTCCTGCATACGGGTGTACCCGATGAACTGCAGCTTGAAACAACAGGAGCAGCTGTAAATTTTAATTCAGGCACTAAGAAAGCCGACAACCTCACGCCAATCGCCCATATTTCGACAAGCAAGGGCGAGATTCTTAGTGTCAATGTTATCAGTGAGGGCGACCCGCTTGAAATTTACACTAACAGCGAAGGTGAAGTAATATTCAAGAAATACTCCGCCATAAGCGAAATGAGCGAAAATGCAGGCTATGTAGCCGATATTATGCATAAGATAGCAGGCTGTGCGGTACTGATATTCGATAAGGACCACGTTGTGGCTACCGCAGGAGCAGCCCGCAAGGAGTTCTCTGAGCGCCGCGCTTCGGGACAGCTTGAGGAGCTTATGGAAAACCGCGGACAGTTCTACTGCCCCGACGGCAGCACCAATAACTTCTTCCCTGCCGAGGGAGTTGACAGAACAGCCATTGCGGCAGTCCCTATAATCACATCAGGCGATGTTTCGGGATCTGTGGTATTCCTCACAAGCGAAAAGGCACACGAAGCCACTGATATGCAGAAAAGTCTTATCAATGCCGCAGCGCAGTTCCTTGCAAGGCAGATAGAGGGCTGAAAACGGTCCGATGAACAGCAGAAATTGAGCCCCGAAACAGTAGTCTTAGCTGCTTCGGGGCTTGTTTTTATTATTACGCAGATCTCGGACAGTGCCATTTTCTGAAATATTCAGCTAAACTGTCAGCATAAAGCTCCTCGTCTTCGTCAAGATACCCGCGGAAATAAACCTTGCCGTCAGATTTAAGTATAAAAAAACCGTCCGCGCCGTTTCCGACAAAAACAACGCCCTCACCGCTGTATTCATTTATATAGCGCTCTGTCTGTGACCTGATATCATCAAACGGATATATTATCAAGCCGATGACAATGCGCTCTTCTCTGTTCGGAAGCTCCATTGTTTCTTTTATGCCGTTGCTTATCTTCAGTATCTCAAACAATTCTTCGGGAACAAGCATTTTCGCTTCATTATACCGACTCTCGTCAAGCGGCGGGCAGAATACGCAGAAATCACCGTATAATTCCCGTATCAGCTCTATAATGTCCATAACAGCTCTTTATGCCTCGTACTTAGGCTCGCAGGTGAGGTTTATACCCAGTCTCTTGAAGATACGCTCGTCAACTGACGAAAGTATAACAGTGGAGTGCACCTCACAGCCGCGGAGCTTCGATATCTGCTCCATAGCCTTCTTTGCATTGCCGTCGGTATTTGCACATATGGAAAGAGCGATAAGAGTTTCGTCGGTATGCATTCTCGGGTTGCTGTTGCCGAGATGATTTACCTTGAGAGCCATTATAGGCTCGATAACGTGAGGAGACATGAGAAGTATCTCGTCGTCGATCTTTGCGAAGTGCTTGAGCGCATTCAGCAGCAGAGCCGAAACAGCTCCGAGGAGATTTGAAGTGCGTCCCGTAAGTATAGTTCCGTCGGGAAGCTCCATAGCTGCCGCAGGTCCCTCTGTAGCCTTTTCCTTGTCGAGAGCTGCGGATACGACCTTTCTGTCCTCGACTGTAACGCTTGCCTGCTTCATGAGAAGCTCCAGCTTCATTACCTCGTCCTGGGAGATAAGACCTTTTCGGTACTCGCACATACCTGTATAATAGCGGCGTATTATCTCCTGTCTTGCAGCTTCGGAAACAGCCTCGTCGTCAACTATGCAGTTTCCCGCCATATTTACACCCATATCCGTAGGCGACTTGTAAGGAGACTCGCCCAGTATCTTTTCAAACATAGCGTTGAGGACGGGGAATATCTCAACATCGCGATTATAGTTTACGGTAGTTTTTCCATATGCTTCGAGGTGGAACGGGTCTATCATATTAACGTCGTTAAGGTCGGCAGTAGCCGCCTCGTAAGCGATATTTACAGGGTGGCGGAGAGGGAGGTTCCATATGGGGAAGGTCTCGAACTTTGCATAGCCTGCGTCGATGCCTCTCTTGTGCTCATGGTAGAGCTGTGAAAGGCAGGTAGCCATTTTTCCGCTTCCGGGACCGGGAGCCGTGACTACAACAAGTCTGCGGGAGGTCTCGATATAATCGTTCCTTCCGTAACCCTCGTCGCTGATTATGTATTGCAGATCGGAAGGATAGCCCTTGATGCTGTAGTGGTGGTATACCCTTATGCCGAGAGCTTCAAGGCGCTTCTGAAAAGCGTCCGCTGTGGGCTGACCGTCATAGCGGGTAAGGACTACGCTGCTGACATAAAGTCCTATCTTCGTGAAAACATTGAAAAGACGGATAACATCTATATCATAGGTTATGCCGAGGTCGCCCCTGACCTTGTTTTTCTCTATATCGTCAGAATTTATGACAATTACTATCTCTGCGTCGTCTTTCAGCTGTAAAAGCATTTGCAGCTTGCTGTCGGGCTTGAAACCCGGAAGCACTCTCGAAGCGTGAAAGTCATCGAAGAGCTTTCCGCCAAATTCAAGGTAAAGCTTGTCGCCGAACTGCGATATGCGCTGCCTGATATGCTCTGACTGCATTTTGAGATATTTTTCATTGTCAAATCCGATTTTGGAACTCATTATTTTCTTCCTCCCGATAAACTATAATAAATAATTATATACCAAACCTCGTCAAATTTCAAGTGGGAGGGAAAAAAATATATTATTTAAGGTACTCTTTTTTCAAGCCCTTTCTATAAAGGGGCTGAAATGAGCTGAAATTAAACGGAAAACCGTTTAATAAGGAAAAAATAATTTTCAGATTCTACCTTTTGCACAAAAATGAGGTGCGGATATTGTGCAAATATTGCGGTCATCGGTTTAATTTTTTATTTATTGCTGACTTCCGCATTTTAACAAAACCATCATATATATTATCACAATCCTGTCACATTTGTATTTTACACTGAAACGAAATTGTATTAAAGGAAGGAATCTTTAATATGAAAAAGCGCACAAGAATCGCTGCTTTTGCCCTTGCACTGTGTATTTGTGCAGTATCCGCGGCAGGCTGCGGTGACAAAAAGACAGCGGACAACAGCAGCTATGACAAGGCAGAAAAGACAACTACAGCAGCAGTAACGGAAGAAGCAGCAACGGAAGCAGCACAGACTACAGAGGAAATAACCACAGAAGCTGTAACAGAGGCAGCAAAGGAAGCCACTGTGCCTGAGGGACTAAGCGATAAATACGCTGACCTTGATAACAGGAGCTTTATATATAATGGTCATTTATTCACACTCGGCAAGACAACAATGCAGGAAATGATTGATGCAGGCGTTGAAATTAAAAATATAGGCGAAGATAAGCTTAATGAAGAAAAACGAGCAGCCAAAAGTAGCGATGATTCATTTCATAAGACAATAGAGGGTAAGTCAATCAGTTTTGAATTTATTAATGTTACGAATTCTGCTATCCCTGCAAGGGACTGCGTTCTTTGTAAAGTTCATTTGTTATTAACAGATATTGCTTTATGGGGAGAACAATTGGAAGCTGCTACTGATCAGGGTGTCGAAATAGCTGTTCCAAGCAGGATTACAAAGGACGAACTTATCGCTAACAGCGGAGAACCCACAAGAATAGACGACGAACTGAACAGAGTTGATTATTTGGTGGATTCTCAGGTGTTCAACGATAACAGCGGTTACAGATTTTTCTTTAACGACGGACAGCTTTCAGAAGTTAGAATTTCATGGCTTCCATAACAAAAAAACAAACCTCAGCAGAGATGCTGAGGTTTTTCGCATATCACGGGCGAGGATCATTTCACTGGCGCAGAGGCGTTCACGGGCGGCGGAACGCCGCCCGTGCAATAATTACGCATTACGAAATGACAGGCGCACAATGTGCGCCCCTACATGGGCTGTCGGGGACGCCAGCCCCTACACTCTCAACTCTCCATTCTCAACTCTCAACTCACGAACGAAGGTCTTGACAAGAAAAAAAAGATATGCTATTATTAAGTGTACAAATACTGTGAACGAATAAAACCTGTACAGTGCCCGATACAGAGAGTTCCCGTAAGGTGTGAGGGAATGACGGCGTACAGTGACCTACATTCGGGAGTTGCCGCTTTGAAAGCAAGTAGAGGCGGCCGGGTGTGCCCGTTACAGCTCTTCGAGACCGTGCTTTGCTCGGTAAATCGGGGTGGTACCGCGAGTAACTTCGCCCCCGGACAGCTTATTGCTGTTCGGGGGCTTTTCTGTTTGAAAGTGAGGGGAACTATGAAAAAGATACTGCCTTATCTGTGTATTTCGGCAATTATTTTCCTTATCCCGCTCCTGTTCCTGTATATCGGCTTTATCAGCCCTGCAAGGTCGGGCAGCAGCTCCCCTTTTGTACGCATGACCGTCTGTACGGTACTCGCTTTTCTGCTGACGGCGCTGATAACACGATATATACACCCTGTTACGGGTCTTGCGGGACTTGACAGCGCATGGCTCAACCTCGGCTTTACTATAGCCATACTCCTTGCTCTGTTCGTTGAGTTCGTCACCTTCGGGAACAGTACTGTTGCTCCGTATATTGCCGAGCTTGCTGACAGGTACAAAGACGGCGCAGGTGAGAGCTTTTACAGCTGCATAAAATATGTGTTCATTGGAGGACAGCTCATTGTAGCCGCCCGTACATTCATACACTCGGCATTTCTCGGTCTGCTGAAAGCCATAATGAAACACGCGGACTGAATATAGGGAGATGAGAATATGAGTTCACCGAAAAAGAAGTCCGAACCTGAGCTGCCGCCGCTGAAACGCAGGATCGCCGCATATATCATATGTGTGCCGCTTTGCTTTATTTTAGGCAAAGCAAAGGGCTTTTCCAATGTATTCTGTATATGTCTGACCATAGCTGTTGCAGCGGCACTGTTTTTATCTGCCTTTTTTGAAGCCAAGTCAAAGCGCAAGGATGAGGAGTTCACTAAGGCAGTCAGGAACGACGAATTTCACAACAATGAGGAGTGGAATGAAAAGTATTCCGCTTACGTATTGAAGAACGATTTTCAGCAGGTCACGGCAAATTCAATGAGAGCCGACCTTAATCGCCGCTTCTTCAAGCCATCGGGCGCAGTGTGGCTGACAGCTTCGGTTCTGTTCATAGCGGCAGCGATCATATGCAGAGCTGCTGAGAGCGATATAAGAGCAGTTCTTGCTGTAAGCGGTATCATCTCCGCAATGTGGGGCGCATTCAAGCTCCTGCATACTCCTGTCAGCTCTTTTATTGCCAACTGCGGTGAAAAGCTCCCCGAAATAGAGCGCTCCTACCTTAACGGCAAAATGCTGACATATCGCAAAAACGGTGAACACGCCTGCAACAGCGGCATAAATATCGGCGGTAATTATGTCGTGATGTACACCGACAGTGTCATAATATGTCTTGACAAAAACGAGATAGAGTCCGTAAACAAGCGCGTTACCAAGACAAAATACTATGGCAACGATGTCTACACAGGCTCGGCATTCTCATACTTTATTGTTGTAAATGCAAAGGAGCAGAACAAAGAGGAAGCTACCCATTACCAGATAGAGCTCAATGAATATCAGGTGCAGATGGCATATGAAGCTCTTGCTGTAAGCTCCTCGCCTTCTCTGCTCTCAATAAAGGAAAACAAAGAATATACATGAAAGTCCATTCACATTGAAAGGTCGTGATAAACATGAAAACGCCCGACGTTTTCATTGCTTATGCATATAACCCTTTTAACTTGTTTAAAGGCGGTGAAATATGAAAACATACACTATTGTCGGAGGCGTCAACGGTGTCGGCAAGAGCAGCTTCACGGGAGTTCTCGTCCGCAAGACTGATGACCTCGGCATCATAATCGACACTGACAAGCTCAATGCCGAATTTGACGGAGACCGTATCGAGGGCGGCAAAAAAGCAATACAGCTCATGGAGGAGTGTCTCGAAAAAGGACTGAGCTTCACGCAGGAGACCACGCTTTCGGGCGTCAGGACTTTAAAGACCATACGCCGCGCCATAGAGCTCGATTACCGTATCAGACTGTACTATATCGGTGTCAGCAGCTGTGAGGAAAGTCTGCTGAGAATAGCCAACAGAGTACGCAAGGGCGGTCACGATATCCCTGCCGAGGACGTAAAGAGGCGCTATGAAAAGCGTTTCAGCGACCTTGCCGCAGTACTGCCATATTGCAGCGAGGCTGAATTCTGGGACAATGAGAACGGCTTCGTAAATGTTGGTGAATACAGGAACGGAAAGCTCGTTATTTACGGCAATGAGCCGCCTGAGTGGCTCGTACAGCTAAGCAGAATAATAAATGACAAATAATATAAAGGAGAAGTTTACAATGACTACTTTTGAAGAACTCAAGCGCAGAGGTCTCCTCGCGCAGCTCACAGACG
>NZ_CAMKRR010000115.1 GCF_946415235.1 uncultured Ruminococcus sp.
CTTGCCTGAAAGCAGGAACAACCACTCTTACAGCAAAATCTTCCGATGGACAGAGGTTTGAAGTTGAAATTATTGTTAAAACTGTTGAGGTTGATCCTATTGCTAGTAAAGCTATAAAAGGTGACGCTAACTGCGACGGTCATGTAGATATGGCAGATGCTGTGCTTATTATGCAGGCTCTTGCAAATCCTGATAGATTTGGCGAAAATGGCACTAACGAAAATCATATTACAGAACAAGGTATGAAAAACGCTGATATTTCAGGTGATAATGATGGTGTAACAGCTGGCGATGCACTTGCAATACAGAGAAAACTTCTCGGGTTGGATGACTAATTGAATGATGAGAGTTTTAGTTATAATTAGATAACCTTTGCCGCACTTGTAGGCGTATGCTTACAAGTGCGGCATTTTTTATTAGAAATATCTCAGCCGCATTATTAAAAGAACATTTTTTCGATTTTATATTGACAATCGACATAAAGTGTGCTAAAATAAAAGCATCTAAACAAGAACATTCATTCTCATATGCAATCAAAAACCTTATTTAATGGAAGGATGTATATTATGAGAGTGAAAAATTATCACAAACATGATAACATGAGTGTTCTTGAATTGGACACGCCGCTGCAGATTTATAAGGAGTTATACGGTCAGGAAGCATACGAACAGGCGAAGAAGTTTTATCAGTCTGAGGAATGGGAGAGGTTCGAGAAAGAACAGCTTAATTCAGACAGACGGTATTATGATCACAAAGCAGATCTATGTCTTGAGGATTATGATGAGTGGGAAAGCGCAGAGAAAAGAAAACGTCGGTTGAATGATCCCCCGTCCTTTGTCTTACGCGCTGAAGCGAAACTCACAAACGGGTTTGATGATATTTTCGACGATCCGATCCTTCAAGAAGCAATGCAGTCGCTTACTAAGAAACAGTACAGTGCGCTGTACTGTACATTCAAAAGCAATCTTAATACAAGCGAGATTGCTGAACGAATGAGCACTACTGTCCGAGCTGTACAAAGGCTGTTACATCGAGCTTTGATAAAACTGCGCGAAGAATATGTTTCGCTTTTTGAAGAAGCCAAATCGTGTGGCTACACAAAATGCGTTGAGCATAACTACAAGCGTATACTTCAGTTCTTTGAGGAGTATGAGATAATACTCACTCAGAATGATCCCGCGGCGTAAACCTAACCCCACAGCATTCATTTTGCTGTGGGGCTTTTTCTATTCTGCCGTTTGGTAAATATCGCTAAGTAAACGTAGTTATAACGTCTGTCAGATTGTGCAACTATACAAAGTTACTGAGCATGAATATTGAAATGTTCGTTTTTTTCATTTTTCACCGCTATATATATGGAGGCAGTCCTCTCTCTGCTAATGATAGGGTGACGCTAAAAATGGAGGTGTTGAAAATGCTGACCATACCGTCACCTATACTTGACAAAAGTCTGTATACCGCTAAAAAGTCGGGTGACAGTAAAACTCGGGTGACGGTATAGTTACTGTCACGACTGAGTTACCGTCACCCACAAAACGCGCCGTTTTTGCCGCCGATACCGAATGCGGACAGGTATCCCATCTACACCCACAGAAGCGGTTGTCGCGCAACGTGGAGCGAGTGAGGGCAATATCAGCAGAGGAAGAAAGATACCGCTGACGGAGCAGTATCGGTCACGGAGGTTTGAAAAAGCCAGCATCGCATTCGGCAGTCCGCCGAACGCTTGCTGGTCGGGGAGACCCCCGAACCCCCTCTCAAAAATCGCATAAAGGAAGGAGCGTGATTCAATGAGAAAACGTAATCGAACTATCACTATCCGCTGTACCGACGACGAGTATGAGTGGATACACAGAAAGGCTGAACGGCACAAGCTGTCACTTAGCGACTTCGTTCTCAGGTCGGCACTCGACAAAAAGATAGTCGTAGCTGACGGATTGGACGAGGTCGCAAGGCAGCAGAAAGCAATCGGACGCAACCTCAACCAGATAGCAATGCTGGCTCATGAGGGGCGACTTCACTCTGTTCACTTGGACGAGCTGTTGAAGCAACACAAGGCTGTCACCCAAGCTGTATGCAACATTGCCAAGGAGGTGAAATAGTGCCTATCATTCATTTTATCAACAACAAAACTCAGACCGCTGGCGGTATGAGGAACGTCCTCAACTATGTCAGCAGAAAGGAGAAAACGGTTTCCGAGGACAAGCGTTTCGTGACTGGCATCAACTGCTTGCCCGAGACTTCCCTCGATGAAATGACCGCGACTAAAAACTTGTATCACAAAACTGACGGACGGCTCTACTATCATCTGGTGCAGAGTTTCCCCAGCGGATATGAGATTGAGCCTGAGCTCGCTCATAAGATTGCAGTTGAGCTTGCGGAGAAAGCCTTCAACAATTATGAAGTTGTAGTCGCAACTCATATCGACCGCGAGCATATTCACTCGCACTTCGTTTTCAACTCGGTCAGCTTTGAGAATGGAAAGAAGTACCATTCCAACAAGGAGAGTGTCGAGGAGCTGATGAAGCTCAGCGATGAGATTTGTCAGCAGTATGGAGTCCATGTCCTCGACACTCCGAAGAAGAAAATGAATAAAGACTACCTCTCTGATAGAGAATATCGGTCAGCGAAAAAGGGCGAGAGCTTCAAGTGGGAGCTGATGAATGTCATCAATCAAGTAATGAAACAGGCGAAGTCGAAGAAACAGTTCTGCTACTTGATGAAGCAGCAGAGCTACGATGTCAGGTGGGAGGACAACCGTAAATACATTACCTACACCTGTCCGAACAAGAGAAAGTGCCGTGACAATAAGCTTCACGGCGAGCGTTATCGAAAGGAGATGTTAGAGCATGAGTTCGAGATTAGACGAATTGAATCAGATGTACAACAAAGAGTTGTCAGTGGCAGCGGACGCTCCGCCAGCAGTATTAGTTCTCGATTCCAACTGGCGAGCACTGATAGAATTGAACAAGCAGATGTCGCAGGAGCAGTTGGAAATACTGCAAACGCTGTCGGTGCTGTCAACGAAATCAGAGACAGAACAGGTGCTGAAAACAGTCCGCTCCGAGCAGAGAGCGACCATAGAAACCTGTCGGGAGTTGCTGAATCAGGCAGCAGAACTGTCGGAAACAGCGGCAGCTCAATTGGAGAAAGCAACATCAGACCTGTCCTCACAGGCTGGGAAGCTGAACGAGGAATATGGCTCGAAGCTGAAAGAGCTCGACGAGTACAAGCACAGGCTCAGCTTAAAAGTTGCCAAGTGGATAGTGGTCTCACAGTTGGTATTGATAGCATTGTCGGCGGCGTTACAGCTGTGGCTACGCTGATAGAGGACGAGCCTGCCGACGATACCGAATATGCTCGGGAACACGTTGACAGCAAAGCACTTGCCGAGGAACGAGAGCGCAAGGAAGTTCACGGAATACACATGGGGTAAAACCAAACCTACATTTAATAAGGAGAGATGAAAAATGAACAATGCAAACCACATAAGAAAAACAACCGAGACAACAGCGAGGAGAGTGGTTATTGAATGGCAGAAAAGGATAATAAAACTTCAACGAACAAGTACGCTGAACTGCGCAGAACGCAGTTTGAGATAAGAGAGGTCACGATTGACGGCAAGACCTACACCGTCATAAATGCAACGCCGACTGATACGAATGTGACTGCGGCGGACAAGCTCCGCGAACTTGTGAAAGCATATTAACGAAAAAAATACTGGACAAACCGACCGAGTTGGAGTATACTGTTGGTGTACCGAGAGGTACGCCAACAGAGTCCTATTCGGTTTGGTTTCCAGAGAAGGAGGATATTAAATGAAACCAAACAACGATCAAATAACAGCTTTGTATTGCAGACTTTCACAGGAAGATGCTCGCGAGGGCGAGTCGCTGTCCATAGAGAATCAGAAGAAAATGCTCAGCGAATATGCAGAGCGTAATGGCTTCCGCAATTGCCAGTATTACATTGATGACGGCTACAGCGGAGTAAGCAGTAACCGTCCCGACTACCAACGAATGCTTAATGACGTAGAGAACGAGCTTGTTGGAACAGTCATTGTGAAAGATCAGAGCCGACTTTCGAGGAATTACCTTGAAGCTGGCAGACTAATGGAACTGGTGTTTCCTGCTCACGATGTCAGGTTTATCGCTATCACAGACGGCGTTGATTCCGCCAATGGCATCAATGAAATGTCAGGTATAAAGAACTATTTTAATGACTTTTTCGCTCGTGATACATCAAAGAAGATACGTGCGGTTCAGAGAGCAAAAGGCGAGCGCGGAGAGCGTGTCGGAACAATGACACCATACGGATACTTGAAAGATGCTGATACAAAGCAGCTTATCCCCGACCCGATCACTGCACCAATAGTCCATAAGATATTCGAGCTGTGTGCAGAGGGAAAGGGCGTCAGAGCTATCTGCAATTACCTTTATGAGAACAAAGTCGAGACACCCGGGGTATATGAGTTCCACATGAAGGGCAAGACCTGCAAACACCCTACGCTTGATACTCCGTACATCTGGACGCAGAGTACCGTCAGGGATATGCTGTCAAACAGGATTTACTGCGGTGATACTGTCAATTTCAGTACCTACAGCAAGTCCAATAAGCTGAAGAAAAGGCTGAAAAATACGCCTGAGAATATGCTTATCTTTGAGAACACTCATGAGCCGATAGTCAGCCGAGAGCTGTTTGGATTAGTGCAAAAGCGTTACGAGGGCAGGAAGCGTCCCGACAGACTTGGAGATGTTGATAAGTATGCAGGGTACTTGTACTGCGCCGACTGCGGTGCAAAGTTATATCTTCATCGAGGTAAAAACTTAAAGTCCGAGAACAATTGCTATCAGTGCGGTGGATATCAGGCAAAGGGCAAGAATTACTGTACAGTACACAGCATAAAGGCAGATGTGCTCGATAAACTGGTCTTGGACGGAATCAAGTTCATGACCGACTTGGCAAGGAAGAAGCCACAGGAGTTCTATGAAATAGCTGTTAAAAGCAATGCAGATAAAGCTGAGAAACTGCGAAAGGAGTCCGAAGTAAAGCATTCCAAACTGAAAGCTCGTATCAAGGAACTTGATAGCATTATGAGCTGCTTGTATGAAGATAGAGCGTTAGGCAAGATAACTTCTGAACGCTACGAAAAGCTCGCATCAGGCTATGAGAAAGAGCAAAGTGACCTCGAAGCTGAACTTGAAGCCCTCTCCGAGCAGCTTCACAGCATAGAACAGCAAGACAAGAGTGTACAGGAGTTTATCGAAAATGCAAAGACTGACCTTGAAATGGAAGAACTTACACCAAAGCTGCTCAAATTATTCATATCTCGTATTGAAGTATATGAAAAGCCTGAGAAGCATTCAAAAACCTGCGGAAATGATGTTGTGATACACTATTCATTCCATTCAATGCACAAGCCAATGCCTGTACTGACTCCGTCAAAGAACAAAACATTCACACAGGCAGCTTGCTAAATAGCAGAAACCCGAGGACAATATGCCCTCGGGTTACATAGAAATTATTAAGTTCCGTTAAGGATAGCGGCGATTGCGCGTCCGCTGTAATATGATGTTTATTTGCGGACGGCCAATGGCCGTCCCTACACAGGATTATTGGGCGGGCGCACAGAATGCGCCCCTACAATAGGCTAACGGCTAAAGTCTGTATTGTCAATCCTCTCCGCCTTTTCATATAATAAATGTGATCTGAAATAATCATTCCATGCCGTAAAAGGCGGATAGGAGTTCAACATGAATAAACACAGAATACTTATCGCAGGCGGCGATATGCGGCAGATATACTGCGCCGACCGCCTGTCCCGCGAGTTTGAGACAGGGACAGCAGGCTTTGACAGAGACAGCCTCCCCGACGGTATGACGCTGCCCTTTGCAGATAAAAGCTCCGCTGTACGGTACGACTGCGCCGTACTTCCTGTACCTCCCCTTGACGACAGGGGAAATATCTATACTCCCTGCGGCTCGGAAGTCCTCACTCTCCGCGCTGTAAAGGAACTTCTGACGGAAGATGCCGTGATATTCGCGGGAAAAGTAAGCGAAAAACTGAAAGCAGCCTTCCCGAACCACGAAATTGCCGATTATATGCTCAGCGAGGAGCTTAACATTAAAAATGCTATCCCCACCGCAGAGGGAGCGGTGCAGCTCGCACTTGAAGAGCTTCCCGTCACTCTTAACGGACTGAAAGTGCTCATTGTGGGAATGGGGAGGATAGGTACTGCTCTGGTGCGGATATTGCAGGGCTTCGGCGCGGATATCTCTGCCGCCGTCCATAATCCGCGGGGAGCTGCAAAGGCTCGGCTCTGCGGAGTAAAAGCAGTCCCGATAAAAAGGCTGAACGGAAACTACGACCTTGTGTTCAATACAGCTCCGAGGCTGGTTTTTGACAGAAACACCCTTGAAAAATTCGGGAACAGCACTCTTTTCATTGACCTTGCCTCAAAGCCCGGCGGCATAGACTTTGAAGCCGCTCTGAACCTCGGGCTTAAAGTAATATGGGCACTGGGTCTCCCCGGAAAGACGGCTCCCGTAACATCGGGAGAGATGATAGCGGAAGCTGTAAGCTCCATGCTTGCGGAAAGGAGTGGATACCTTGAGTGATATCCTGAAAGGACTGCGTATAGGCTACGCCATGACAGGCTCTTTCTGCACCTTTGAGAAGAGCTTTCAGCAGGCGGAGCTCCTTGTCAAAAGAGGTGCGGAGCTCCTGCCCGTAATGTCCGAACACGCCTCGGCTATTGATACAAGGTTCGGGACTGCTGCCGAAAATATCAGCAGACTTCGCAGTATAGCAGGGAAAGAGGTCATTCTCTCCATTGCCGAAGCCGAGACCATCGGTCCCAAGGAGCTTACCGATATCATGGTGGTTGCCCCCTGTACCTCAAATACCGCTGCAAAGCTTGCTTCTTCCGTGACCGATACAGCCGTTACCATGGCTGTAAAGTCTCACCTGCGCCGCGGAAAGCCCGTAGTTCTTGCTATAGCTTCAAATGATTCGCTTATGGGCTCGGCCAAAAATCTCGGTGAGCTGTTCAACAGGAAGAATTACTACTTCGTGCCAATGCTTCAGGACGACTGGATAAACAAGCCTGCGTCCCTTGTAGCGGAGTTTTCCATGCTGCCGCAGGCTATCGAAGCCGCTCTGAAAGGTATACAGCTCCGCCCGATAATATATCACAGCTCCGCAAACTAAAACAAAAAGGGCTTGATAAATTATTTATCAAGCCCTCTGTATTTTATTCAAGCTCCTTTGCTTCGTTATAATCCACAGCTTCAATAGTTCTGCGTGTCCTGCTTTTCAGGTCGCCGTAAGAAATACCGTGATACTTCAATGCGTACCTGCAATGACTGACTTTGTCTTCGGGAGCGTAAAAGTCAAAGTTCACCTTAATATCATCATAAGCGTATTTCTGATACGGCAGTATCATAAGATCGACCACATGAGTACCTGTTTCCATCTGCTCCTGCAAAAGCTTATACCTGATACTATCATAATACCGATTGGTAATATTCATATTTGCAAATATTATAAGGATACAGCAGGCAATACAGGTCAGGATATTCTTTACGATCTCAAGATCGGATCTCCTTATACCGCTCATCGCATCAAAGGTCACTTCAAGAGCGAAAAGTATCCAGAAAAGGTACTCGATGAAAAAACATCTTGCTGTTACGGGTGAAGCCACAGCAAAGGGAAGCGTAAGGGATACGGAGCTTAAAATATATACAAAAGCACGTATCCTTTCGCTGTTTTTAAGGTAGACCGCCGTATTATACATCAGAGCACATATATACAGGAAAGTAAGTGCAAGCTCGATGGCTCTTCCTTTCATTGCGGTGCTCAGTACAGCAACGTCCTGAAATACGGAGGTAAACAGCAGATACGCAACGAAAAACCAGCAGCCCCATACACATACGCCTGCATATTTAGGCTTTTTTTCAAATCTGTTCCTGATATAAAAAACAGTGAAAGCAGCTGTGACTATAAAGTGCAGTATCCAGAAATCCTTGCAGAAATGCGGCAGAACAAAGCGAAGAGTCTGCATCAAGGAATCCGCAAATGAAAATTCAAAGCTTCTTGTGCCGATATTGTCGCTATCCGAAGCAATGGTATGATACTGTCCATGTGAAAGCATTAATACCGCACCCGATACAGCTCCCGCAAGGTAGCAAAAATGGTGTAAAGAGAGCTTCTTTTTGCAGATATACATTACAGCTATCGCAAAAATGCAGAACATTATATTATATATAGTAAGATGTTCAACGCAAAGGCAGCCTCCAAAACCAAGCAGCAAAAGAAGAGGAGCAGTATATGGCTTTGGTCTATGCTCGCCGAACAGCATATTGAATGTAAAAATGATATATATAAGTGTGAATACAAATGCGAAGCAATAATTGTTGAAGCCCGATATCCAGCGAATCACTTCCGCATAAGTCTTTGATGGTATGAGCTGAATAAGAATAAACACCGAAAGCAAAGAAATAGGTACGGGAATATTTTTCTTCCTTACAAGCTTTTCAAGCAGTATAACCAGTGAACCGAATGAAATGATATAAAATAACGAATAAAGCGGCAGACACTGCACCGAAAATCTTGTGATGATATTGGTCAGATACCGACCGTTCGGGGAAGCATATGATGACAATCTGTCATCTGAAAATGCGTAAAACCATATATAATCATCGCAGCACATGAACAAAGTAAAGCCTGATATAATAATAAAACCAAAAATCAGGAAATAAGCGTAATTAGTTTTTATAAGCTTTTTCATACATTCTCCTCCCGATAAAATAAAAAAGCCTATCTTTTTCAGATAGGCTTTCAGTGTCGGCACTGATTTAGTTTTCCGGGCCGTCACCAGCCAAGTATCGTCAACGCGAATGAGCTTAACTTCCGTGTTCGGAATGGGAACGGGTGTGACCTCATTGCCATAAGCACCGACTAAATATGAAGAATTGAAACGAATAAAGCGTAATGCGAGGCGAAGAACAAGGAAGAACATGAAGTAAA
>NZ_CAMKRR010000116.1 GCF_946415235.1 uncultured Ruminococcus sp.
AGAACAATGACTGGAATAACTGGAACAACGGTCAGCAGCAGAACAATGACTGGAACAACTGGAACAACGGTCAGCAGCAGAACAACGACTGGAACAACTGGAACAACTGGGATGTAAACAACTGGAATAACCAGAACCAGCAGAATGACTGGAACAATTGGAATAACGGTCAGCAGCAGAATAACGATTGGAACAACTGGAACAACGGTCAGCAGCAGAACAATGACTGGAATAACTGGGACGTAAACAACTGGAACAACAATCAACAGTATGATTGGAACAACCAGAACCAGCAGAATTACGACTGGAATCAGCAGAACAACGACTGGAACAATCAGAATCAGCAGAACTATGACTGGAATCAGCAGAATAACGACTGGAACAACCAGAATAACAACAATTCATGGTACAACTGGGAAGTAAATGACTGGAACAATCAGCAGAATAATAATCAGCAGTCAGGCAGCGTACCCGCAGGTACTGAAATGAACAAGTCGGCTACAATGACTGATGATTTCAGAACAGGCTCTTCACGTTACTTCATAGCTTCTGACGGCTGGGAGAACGGCGATCCCTTCGACTGCGGCTGGTATGCTTCACAGACGGGCTTCAGAGACGGAACTCTCACACTCAGCATCGACAGGGACAATACAGGCAAGTATAACTATGCAGGCGCTGAGTACAGGACTACCGATTTCTACAGCTATGGTTACTATGAGACTTCGATGCAGCCTATCAAGAACACCGGTGTAAATTCGTCATTCTTCACTTATACAGGCGAGTCTGACGGCAATCCGTGGGATGAGATAGATATCGAGTTCCTCGGCAAGGATACCACAAAGGTACAGTTCAACTACTACACCAACGGACAGGGCAACCATGAGAAGCTTTATGACCTCGGTTTCGATGCTTCACAGGGCTTCCATACCTACGGCTTTGACTGGCAGCCCGATCATATCACATGGTATGTTGACGGCAAGGCAGTTTATACAGCTAATGACAATATTCCAAGGACCGCAGGCAAGATCATGATGAATGCATGGCCGGGAAGAGGCGTTGATGAGTGGCTCGGACACTATGACGGAAGAACTCCGCTCACAGCACGTTACCAGTGGGTAACATATACCAAGCACTAAGTGACAGCAAATAATGCTTTTTATAAGTAAATAATTACTAAGCGGGAGCAATATCAGATCATTGCTCCCGCTTTATTTTGTTATCTGATTTGTGTGGAACTATGTGGACATTAGCAGGTTTTTTCTTGTCCTTTCTTGTAATAATCTTTAAAAAAATCACAAAACGTATATAATCCTTTAGCATATTTCACATATTTGCCGCTTCCGAATTATACAATTCACCAAAGTTAATATATAACATATTGACAATGAGGGTAATATTGTGTAGAATACTAAGTATCAGGGGATAAGTTATAAAATATTGTATGGCAATAATTTTTTCACATATTAATTTTAACATTTAAGGAGGAAAATCTAATGAAAAAGTTTCTTGCAGTACTCTCAACTCTGGTGATGGTTGGATCACTCGCTTCATGCGGCGATAATTCTTCATCATCGAACAACAACAGCAGTAACGACACTAAAACAACTACCGCAGCTAAAGAAGAAGCTACCGAAGCTAACAACAACGGCGGCGAGGATACCAGCAGCGGTAAAAAGACTGTCGGAATTGCTATGCCTACAAAGTCTCTCGAGCGCTGGAACCGTGACGGTGAATACCTCAAGGACCAGTTCGAGGCAGCCGGATACGATGTTGATCTGAAGTATTCTGATAACAAGACAGAACAGCAGAACAACGATATCCAGTCAATGATCGCTGATAAGGTAGACCTTCTCCTTATCGCAGCTATCGACGGTGATACCCTCTCTCAGACACTCGCCGATGCTAAGAGCGCAAATATCCCTGTTATTGCTTATGACCGTCTTATCATGAACACAGACGCAGTTTCATACTACGTTTCATTCGATAACTACACAGTTGGTAAGCTCCAGGGCGAATTCGTACGTGATGCTCTCAAGCTTGACAGCGAGGCAGGTCCTTTCAATATCGAGTTCACAGCAGGCGACCCTGCCGACAATAATGCAGGCTATTTCTTCAACGGCGCTTATGACGCTCTTGAGCAGTACATCAAGGACGGCAAGCTCAAGGTACCGTCGGGCAAGACAACTTTCGAGCAGGTAGCTACACCTACATGGTCAACAGATACAGCTCTTGCAAATATGCAGAACACACTTGCTTCTTACTATTCCGACGGAACACAGCTTGATGTTGCGCTCTGCTCAAACGACTCAACAGCTCTCGGTGTTGCACAGGCTATCAGCTCTGACTACAGCGGCAGTAATACTCCTATCGTAACAGGTCAGGACGGCGATATCGCTAATCTTCAGAATATCGTTGACGGCAAGCAGTCAATGACAGTATACAAGAACGTAAGTGATGAAGCAGGCGTTACTCTCGACGTTGCAAAGGCTATACTCTCAGGTCAGACACCTGACGGAAGCCTCAGCCTCTCTGCCGAAGCAGCATATGATACAGAGTCATATAACAACGGCGTTAAGGTAGTTCCTTCATATCTGCTCGTTCCTTATGTTATTACAAAGGATTCACTGGATAAGCTTGTAGATACAGGTCTTTACAAGTGGGACAGCAACAACAAGTATCTTGAATCAACAGCTTCAACAACATGATGACGAAATAACATTATTATAGTGTCTGAAAAAAGGGGGGACGGACTAAGTCCGCCCTTTTTTCTGAATGAAATTAGGCACATTCGGAAAAATACCCCTAATAAAGAAGCTCAGACATGGTAAAGGAGGGATATAATTGGCAGAATACATTCTCGAAATGAAAAATATCACTAAGGAATTCCCGGGTGTAAAGGCTCTTGATAACGTTAATCTTCAGGTACGCCCCGGAGAGATACACGCTCTTGTCGGCGAAAACGGCGCAGGCAAATCAACGCTTATGAACGTTCTCAGCGGAACCTATCCTTTCGGAAGCTATACGGGCGATATCGTATACAACGGTGAGGTCTGCCAGTTCAAAACGCTGCACGACAGCGAGGAAAAGGGAATAGTTATCATACACCAGGAGCTTGCACTGATCCCCGAGCTTTCCATAGGAGAGAATATGTTCCTCGGAAATGAGCGAAAGGGACGCTTCGGTATAGACTGGGACAAGACCTATTACGAAGCGGGCGAGCATATGAAGCAGGTCGGTCTTAAGGAAGAGGCCACCACTCTCATAAAAGATATCGGTACAGGCAAGCAGCAGCTCGTTGAGATAGCAAAGGCTCTCAGCAAGAACGTAAAGCTGCTCATACTCGACGAGCCGACTTCTTCACTGAACGAAGAGGATTCAAGGATGCTTCTTGATCTCCTTCTCAGCTTCAAGAAGGACGGCATGACTTCGATCATTATTTCCCATAAGCTAAACGAGATAGCTTACGTTGCCGATAAGATCACGGTGCTTCGTGACGGCTCGACTATCGAGACTATCGACAATGAAGGTCATAACATTGATGAAGCACGTATCATACGCGGAATGGTAGGACGTGAGCTCAGTGACCGTTATCCGTCACGTGAGCACAATGTCAGCGACAAGGTAGGCATGGAGGTAAAGAACTGGAGCGTACACCATCCTATCTATAACGAAAAGAAGGTCGTTGACAATGTATCGTTCAACGTACACCGCGGTGAGATAGTAGGCTTCTCGGGCCTGCAGGGCGCAGGACGAACCGAGCTGGCAATGTCTATCTTCGGACGCTCCTACGGTACGAATATCAGCGGTGAACTCAGGATCGACGGTAAGGATAAGAGCCTGAGAAATGTCCGTGACGCTATCGAGGCAGGTCTTGCCTACGTTACCGAGGACAGAAAGGGAAACGGTCTTATCCTTGAACAGAGCATTGCTCAGAATACTACCATGGCACGTCTCGAAAAGGTGTGCAGCAAGGGTATCGTGGACATAAACAAGGAAAATGCAGTGGCTGAGGATTACAAGGAAAAGCTCCGCACCAAGACACCTTCCGTACAGCAGGCTGTCGGCAATCTTTCAGGCGGCAACCAGCAGAAGGTGCTCCTTGCAAAGTGGATGTTCGCCGATCCCGAGGTACTCATACTTGATGAGCCCACAAGAGGTATCGATGTCGGTGCAAAGTATGAGATATACTGTATAATGAATGATCTTGTGGCACAGGGCAAATCCGTGATAATGATATCGTCTGAAATGCCCGAGCTGCTCGGTATGTGCGATCGTATATACGTTATGAACGAAGGCAGAATGGTCGCGGAGATGCCTGCATCCGAAGCAACGCAGGAAAAGATAATGTCCGCTATCCTTCAGTCTGACAAAAAATAAATGATCGAAGGAGTGTAACATGAACACTAAAACATTCATAAAAAAATACACCATGGTCATTGCTCTGGTCGTGGTATTCATATTCTTCTCTATGTGGACAGAGGGACGTCTCCTCTATCCTCAGAACCTTTCAAATCTTCTGATACAGAACGCTTACGTTCTGGTACTTGCCTGCGGTATGCTCATGTGTATCCTCACAGGCGGTAACATCGACCTTTCGGTAGGCTCCACAGTCTGCCTGGTGGGCGCTGTAGCCGCTCAGATGCTGACCAAGCATAATATGGATCCGCTCATCGTTATCTGCCTCTGCCTTGTATTTGCTTGTCTTATCGGTATGTGGCAGGGCTTCTGGATCGGTTACATACATATCCCTCCGTTTATCTGTACTCTTGCGGGAATGTTCCTGTTCAGAGGCTTCGGACGTGCGATACTCGATTCAAAGACTATCGCTATCCCGCAGACAGAGGGCAGCGTAGGAAAAAGATTCCTTGATATCTTCGCTTCCTATATCGAAGTCCCCGGAGTCGATACCGATAAGGTAAAGTGGTCTGCTTTCATTCTTGGTATCATTATTGCGGCAGCTCTCGTTGTAATTACAGTTCTTAACCGTATCAAGAAGGCTAAGAAGGGATACAAGCAGGCATCGGCTTTATCACAGTTCGCAAAGGTGATCGTTATTGACTTCCTTGTGCTTGCCTATACATGGAAGATAGCTCATTATAAGGGTATCCCTGTAATGGCTATATGGGTGCTTGCAGTAGTACTGATCTATGCATTCATCACCTCAAAGACCGCTTTCGGACGCTACTTCTACGCAGTCGGTGGAAACGAGAAGGCTACAAAGCTTTCGGGTATTGATACAAAGAAGGTATACTTCCTTGCTTATACATCCATGTCGCTCCTTGCAGGTCTTTCGGGACTTCTCGTTGCAGCCCGTGTAGGCTCTGTAAACGGCGATACAGGTAACTCATTCGAGATGGACGCTATCGGTTCATGCTTCATCGGCGGTGCTTCAGCATACGGCGGAAGCGGTACTGTAGGCGGCGTCGTAGTCGGAGCTATACTCCTCGGCGTTATCAACCAGGGTATGTCCATCAAGGGACTTGACAACAACTGGCAGTACGTAGTCAAGGGCGCAGTTCTTCTTATAGCTGTTATCTTTGACGTTGTATCGAACAAAAAGACAGGTAAGGCTGGCTGATAAAGATATTTGCGGCTCGGGAAGCAAAACTCCTGAGCCGCTGTCAGTTTAAAAGCATTGAGAGGTAAAAACATGAACATGAGAAAATACGATCAGGAAAAATGCTCAAAGGCGGGAAAGGGGGCTGCTCTCAGAGCGGTAGTCGCAGTATATGTCGCGTATCTTGCGTACAAGATAGCGGCTGCGGAGAATACTTCCATGAGCCTTACAACTGCGCGTATCATCGCCGCGGTCTTTATTGCGGCGGATATCGCTTTTGTCATATATGCCTGTGATCTGTTCCGCAGAGAGATAAAGGCTGCCGTTATGACCGATGAAGCAGCTGAGACAGGGGAGAGAACAGAGGCGGAAAATGAGTGAATACAAAAACGGCCTTTCTGCCATAAAGGCTCTGTATGAGGAGTATATCACAGAGGTGGAGCAGCTTGAACGCGATAAGAAGCCTGCTGACGGACTTTTAGGGTTCGGGAAGAAAATTTCCGACGATCCCTGTCATGACCGTTTTTCGGAGCGCCTTAGGAAAATGCTTGAGGATTATGCCGCTGAAAAGCCCGATACGTCAGACGTCAGAGCAGTTCTTGAGTATATCTACAGCATACAGACTGAGCATAAAGATCCCGTCAGCGCTTACTGGCTCATGAATGCAGTACATGGTTTCACAGTTGATCTTGTGAAAATTCTGTCCCGTGAGGACGCTTCCGCGCTTTGTGAGTTTTATGAGAAAAAATGTCCGCGCAGTGAGAGATTCCCTGTGCAGAAAAAGGTGATAAAAGCACTTAAAAGTGCCGCAAAATAAAAAATGTCTCTGCCGAACTCAGGTACGGCAGGGATTTTTTATTAAAATATAAATATTAGTTTCAGGCAGTCACACAGAAGCTGGATTCTGTAATAGTAATATATGAAAATGCAGGGAGGTTTGCTGATGACGGGAAGTGAATTGAAAGAGCTTATCCTATCATCTCCGCAGAAGGGGCAGCGGAGATTTTATAATGAATATAAAAACTATGTTTATACTATCGTCTGCAGCAAGCTCGGAAAATGCGGTGCAAGAGAGGACATAGAAGAGTGTGTGAGCGATGTCTTTGCCGAGATATTTATGAATACCGACAAATATTGTTCGGCGGGCGATCTTAAAGGCATAACGGGTATCATAGCCAAAAGAAAGGCGATACGTGCCTATCACAGGCTTTCACGCAGCAGGTTTTTGTTTGATGAGCTGGATGACAGTGTCTCGGATCGGTACGATATATCGGCAGAGAGTGAAAAAAAGGAAAAAAGCCGTATCCTGTTCGGCAAAATAAAGGAGCTCGGCGACCCCGACAGCGCTATAATCCTTATGAGCTTCTTTTACGGACTGGATTCGGGACAGATAGCTTTAAGACTTTCCATGAAGTCTGCCGCTGTCAGAAAAAGAAAGCAGCGCGCATTAAAAAAGCTCAGGTCACTGCTGAGCGGAACAGGTATCGGTGAGGAGTGATAAAAATGAAAAAGAAACAGCTGTTTGATGATCTCAGATATGCAGATGACGATATCCTCGGTGAAATGGCAGAGCTTTGCAGACCGCTGGACAAGGCAGCCGACAGGCGCATTTATTCAAAGATAAAAAGAAAATGTAAGGTAGAGGTCTGCGGCGATGATAATAAAAGAGGAGAGCGATTATGTCTTCAATGGCGAAAGAACTATTGATGAATTCGTTAATATCATTAAGAGCCGAATCGGTCTCTATATGAGCGAAACACAGTAAATACCCGCAAAGCCGCTGAGTTTTCAGCGGCTTTGCCATTTGTACAGATAGCAGGGAAATGAATTATAGTTAAAAAATAAAATTTTCTTAAAACTATTGACATATCTTTGCCACTCTGATATAATTATTATGTTGCGATTGGGCAACAGTTATTATCAATAGGGGTATAGCTCAGTTGGTAGAGCAGCGGTCTCCAAAACCGCGTGCCGAGGGTTCAAGTCCTTCTGCCCCTGCCAAATATAACAACTACTTAGAGTACAGGATTGTGTTCTGAGTACTTGTCATATCTACTTGATTATATAATAAGTTCGCAACGCTTCATGGTGAGCTAAAGTGTTATCGCAGTTTTTAGAATAACTGCCAGTAGCTGCTTCATATATACATTAAAGGTTATGTCATTCTTTATTATATATCTTTGAGGTTCTTACTCAAAGCCGCTCGCACGGAAGTATCATTATCACATTCCTTGTCATCGCCCCTCAAGAACAACTTGAGATTAGAAGAATTGTGTTTATCGCTGATCTGATTGTTTGCAGACTCGCAGGTCATGGGCGCACATCTTCTTTGGCTATCGATATTCACCACACCGACAGAATGCTAATGTTAGGTACAGCATGAAGTATTACTTATTCTATTTTCAAGATTCATGTTTAAAGCAATAAAAAAGACAAGCCCTTCAGACGTAACAACACACAAATAATCTGAAAGGCTTGACAAGTTCTATTTTTAAGTGTTATAATAAAATATGCATGACACCATGCATTACAACACACAAATAGCATTCTCACTAAGGCATTCGTACGTTGTCACCGTCTGTATGATTAAGAGGCGTAGTCGGTCGCCAAACCGTCTATGCCTTGTGGGGGTGCTTTTTATTAGCTAAATGTATTATATCATTGTTTTTTCTATATGTCAACCCCTTTTTGAAATAATTTTTACATAGCAATTTTTGATTATAAATAGCAATAACCGCCTAATTTGATATAATCCCCTTAGAGTAGACACACGAAAAAACAAAAGTGTTAAAACTCTAAGGGGGTAATTTTTATGTCACGAAGGAAATTAACAGATGAAGAACGAATTGCAGCTGTGCAGGATGTTCTTAATGGAAATGGAGGCTGTAAGCAAATTGCTCCAAAATATGGAATAAACCATGAAACATTAAGAGCGTATGTAAGGATTGCACTAACTGAAGGAATAGATGCGGTTAAGGTATCCGGATCAAACAGGAAATATTCAGTT
>NZ_CAMKRR010000117.1 GCF_946415235.1 uncultured Ruminococcus sp.
AAAGCCTTTCTTCGTCATGCCACCAGCAAGATAAGCGCAAAGGAGGACCTTGACAATATCCTCACCCTCGGCTTCCGCGGAGAAGCGCTTGCTTCCGTGGCGGCGGTTTCCCGTGTGGAGATAATGACCAAGCAGAGCGGTCAGCTCTACGGCACACTCTATGCTATCGAGGGAAGCGCCGAAAAGTCCCATGAGGAGAGCGGCTGCCCCGACGGTACTACCGTCATAATCCGCGACCTGTTCTACAATGTTCCCGCAAGGCGAAAGTTCATGAAAAAGGACGTTACAGAGGCAAATGCAGTCAGCAGCATATTGCAGAAGATAACCATGTCCCACCCCGATATCTCCTTCAGATTTATCCGCGATAACCGCACGGAGTTCAACTCCAGCGGCGACGGTGAGCTCTTTTCGGCGATATATGCGGTCTACGGACGGGACTTTGCCCGTGACCTCATACCCGTTGACTACGAATACGAGGGAGTACACGTAGGCGGCTTTGTCATAAAGCCCCTGTACTCAAAGACAAACCGCGCATTCCAGAATTTCTTCGTGAACGGCAGATACGTCCGTTCAAGGCTGTGTTCGTCAGCTCTCGAGAACGCCTATACCAACATGATAATGACGGGAAAATTCCCTGCCTGTGTGCTTCTCATAGACCTTGCCCCCAGCGCTATGGACGTAAATATCCACCCCACAAAGGCAGAGGTGCGATTTACTAATGAGAAATCCGTTTCCGACGCCATTTACTTTGCTGTGAAGAACGCAATGATGAAGGACGGGCTCATATACGAATTCGAGCTCAAGCCCCATGCGGACTGGACAAAGGCTGCTCCCGAGCAGGAGGAGATAAAGCAGCAGGAGTTTTTATTTACTCCAGTTGACAAGATAGAGGAGACCGAGCAGAAGCTTGCAGAAGCTCCTGCACCTGTTTATGCGGCTCCCGAGCCTGTGAGGGAAGAACCGCCTGTTACCGCGGATATCGAGCCGAGCCCTGCCTACGACGAGCCAAAGTCCGTACAGCAGGCGCCTCCCGTATACGAAAGGGAAACAGCTCCCGTAAAAGCTGCGGAGCCTGTCGGCGTGAGCGCTCCCGAAGCTGTCAGGGAAGAAGAAACCGAGCCTGCGGCAGTTGAAGGATTCAGCTATATCACACAGCAGTCCTTTGCGGCTGCACCTGCGCCGAAGCCTGCCGAGCCCGAAGCTCCGAAGGAGTCAGTATGGACTGAAAAGCCGAAGATACGTGTTATCGGCGAAGCCTTCGGACTTTACATCGTTGCTGAGGTGGGCGAGGATACCATGATAATGATAGACAAACACGCTGCCCATGAGCGTATAATCTTCGAGCGCCTGAAGAGCCGCAACTGCCGTCAGTACAGCCAGCAGCTCCTTACTGGAGTTAAAGTTCTTCTCACGGGGGATGAATTCAGCGCCCTTGAAACAAATCAGGAGCTCCTTGCGGATATGGGCTTTGCCTTTGACTTCTCCGAGAAGCCCTGCGTTGTGGCGACGGCAGTTCCCACATTCATAATGGAGCTGGATATGGAGGACATAATCTCCGAGATAGCCAATAATCTCCGTTTGTACAGTCATGATCCACAGTCGCATATGCTTGACGATATGCTTCATACAGTTGCCTGCAAATCGGCAATAAAGGGCAATGACAAAAACGACATCGCGGAGCTGCAGTCCCTTGCTGAGCAGGTCTACTTCGACGAGAGGATACGTCACTGCCCTCACGGCAGACCTGTGATGTTCACCATGACAAAGAGCAATATCTCACATCAGTTCAAAAGAACGTAAGGAGGGGGTCATGAAACGAGCGGTCAAAGTCTTTATCGCAGTATATTGTGTGCTGCTTATGTGTCTTTTCGGCGGCATCACCGCCTATGCATGGAACACTGATACACGCTGTCAGAATATTGAACTGAAAAACGCTCCCGCGGGCACTGCTTTTGCGGATATACTCGTAAAGGACAGGAAAAATGACAAGTATGCCGCCGACTTTAACGAGGAAAATGCACGGCTTCTCGGAGTCACAAAGGACTGCGGACTTGCGGCGTATGATAAGGACTGCTGTACAAGTATGCTCCTGCGGCATAACTGCGCCGTTTTTGACAAAGCAGACCTTACGGAACATTCGGTCGTTTGTCTTAAGCTTAATGTTGATAATAACAAGCTTTTCAATCACTTCCGCAAGATAAAGGTCGCCTACTGCGACAGGGACGGGAATGTTCTCGCAGTTACCGATGAGGTGAAACTCGAAACGGTGGTTTTTAATACTCCTGCCGCATATATCATCCAGACGGACGGCGAAATACTTTCCTGCCGCATAAGCACGGGACCGCCCTATTATTTGATGGTCGTTGTCCCCGTACTTGTTCTGGTGCCTGCAATTGTTCTTATTGCCGTGATAATTGCTGTCAGGGTGAGAAGGAAAGCGGAGACATCAAAAATGATAAAACGTATACAGTCGGGAGAAGCTGATAATGAACGAAAAGAATAAAAAGCCCTTCGTGCTTGCAGTAGTCGGACCGACAGCCTCGGGCAAGACATGGCTGGGCGTTGAGCTTGCAAAGATTTACGGCGGAGAGGTCATCTCCGCCGATTCCATGCAGATATACAAGGGCATGGACATAGCCTCGGCAAAGCCTGCGGAAGCCGAAAAACAGGGGATACCCCATCACCTCATGGGCTTCCTTGACAGGAACGTGAGCTTCAGTGCCGCGGACTATGTTCAGCTTGCCAATGAGAAGATACAGGATATACTCTCCCGCGGAAAGCTTCCCATAATCGTGGGCGGTACGGGGCTTTACATCGACTCTCTTCTCGAGAACGTGAAGTTTTCCGAGGGCGGCAGCGACGAGGCTTACCGTGAGGAGCTTTACGCCTATGCCCGCGATAACGGCAATGAAGCGCTCCATGCGCGGCTTGCCGGGCTTGACCCCGAAGCCGCAGAGGGCATACATCCCAACAATCTCGTCAGAGTTGTCCGCGCTCTTGAGGTCTGCAAGGTGACTGGGCGGCGGTTCAGTGAGCTGAAAAAGGAGAGCCGCCTTGTGGAAAGTCCCTATGAGTCCCTTATTATCGGGCTCAATTTCGATGACAGGCAGAAGCTCTACGACCGTATAGATATGCGTGTGGACGAAATGGTGAGGTCGGGACTTATAGACGAAGCCCGTCAGCTGTGGCAGGAAAGCGGCATGAAGACCGCTGCCAACGCCATAGGCTATAAGGAGCTTATCCCGTATTTTGAGGGTAAAGCCGTTCTTTCCGACTGTATAGACACCGTAAAGCAGGAGACAAGGCGGTATGCAAAGCGTCAACTGACGTGGTTTCGAAAAAACCCCCGTATCAACTGGCTGTTTTTGGACAGATTTAATAAAAATAATGAAATATTAGAAAAATGCAAAAAAACTATAGCCAAATACTTGGAAATGTGATATAATGTACTGTGTGTATTTCTGCGCGGGTTATTTGAAAAAAATTTTACCCTCAAAGCTTTACACGGAAACAAAAATCTGATAGGAGAATGTGTATGAACAAAACAATCAATCTGCAGGACGTGTTCCTCAATCAGTGCAGAAAAGACAAGATTATGGTGACTATCATACTCACTAACGGCTTCCAGTTCAAGGGAATGGTAAAAGGCTTTGACAGCTATGTAGCTATCTTTGACTGCGACGGAAAGCAGCAGCTCGTATACAAGCACGCAATTTCCACTATCATCCCCGCAAGATCGGTTTCTATACTCGACGCTTCCGAAAAGAACGACTAAGGGTGATCTGAATGGGATTTTCCAAGTCGGATGGCAGCTTCATGGTCAAGTTCCTCAGGAACGTGGTGCTGGTGCTGCTTCTGATCGTGTTTATAAGCATAGTCTATAACTTCCGAAACAAGGAAAGCGATACGGTCTCCGCTCTCACAGCCTCTGCGCTGTCGTCCAGGGAATATAAAGGCGTATTCATCAGGGACGAGGAGATACAGCTTTACAGCGGGAACGGCTTTCTCAGCTATAACGTATCGGACGGCGGAAAGGTCGGAAACGATACCGTCATCGCAGAGGCTTACCTCGATGATGAACAGCTGAGCATCAAGCATGAGCTGGCCAAGCTCAACAAAGAGCTGGGCATACTGGAAAAGATAACCAATCCCGGTACTCTTGAATCAGCACAGCCTTCAAGCCTTTCCGAAAGTATCAGCGACAGCTACCGCAGCCTTATCTATTACAGGGATATGGGAAATCTGGATGAACTCAGCGATGTCAAGGACGACCTTCTTATACAGCTAAGTACATACCAGATAGTTACTGATGAGGTACAGGGCTTCGACCAGAAGATACTTGACATCAAAAATGAGATAGACAAGCTCAACGCAAAGAGAACAGCTCCGAGCGAGACGATCAGGGCTCCGCGTTCTGCTTATTTCGTAAGCTATATCGACGGCTACGAGGACAAGCTGAACACAAAGAATATGGACAAGCTCACCGTATCCATGCTCGAGGAGATCAGTGACAGGAAGTCTACCGCGCCAAACGTGGTGGGCAAGCTCATAGACGGTTATGGCTGGTATCTTGCCATAGTTGCGGATAATTCCAATAAGCAGTATGCAGTGGGCGAGGAGATCTCGCTGAGGTTCGATTCTTCGGCAGAGAGCTATCCTGCGGTGATATATGATATCCGCGATGAAAAGAAGGATAAGAGTATAATCATCATTTCCTGCGATAAGTTCAATTACGAGCTTGTACAGCACAGAGCCGAGATAGTCGAGCTCATCAAGGATGACTGTACGGGTCTTAAAGTGCCCCGTGAGGCTATCCGCTTCGCCAAGGTCACAGAGACCGTGGACGACGGAAATGGCAATGTCACCGAAAAGACCTCAAATCAAAAGGGCGTTTATATCCGAAAGGGCGAGCAGATACTCTTCAAGAGGATCGAGGTCGTTTACGAGGGCAGCGATTACGTTTTGTCAAAGCCCGTGAACGATGACGATTACCTTGCGCTTTATGATGATATACTGATAGAGGAGGTCGATACAAATGAATAACAACGATCTCGCTTATATCGACGAGAACCTGCACATAATAAAAGAAAGATGCGCCGAGGCAATGGCAAAGTACCGAAGCCCCGACGATAAACTGCGTATCATGGCAGTCACGAAGACTGTTGCTCCCGAGGCGGTAAATCACGCCGTTGAGCTGGGAATAGATCTTCTCGGCGAGAACAGGGTGCAGGAGTACCTCTCTAAAGCAGACTTTTATGACAAGTCAGCAGAGGTGCAGTTCATAGGTCATTTGCAGACAAATAAAGTAAAATACATTATAAATACAGTAAGCATGATACAGTCCGTGGACAGCCTTAAGCTGGGACAGGAGATAAGCCGCCTCGCCCTTAAGAACGGCAGGGTAATGGATATCCTCTGTGAGGTAAATATAGGCGGAGAGGAGTCCAAGAGCGGTATTGCTCCCGCAGGACTGAAGGAGCTTATCAGCGGGCTCTCGGAGCTCGATGGGGTGCGCGTAAGAGGTCTTATGACCATTCCGCCGCCTTCAGACAGCGATATCTTCCTCGGACGCATGAAGGAGCTGTACGACAGCATCTCCTCCGAGTATACGGGCATGGATACGCTTTCAATGGGTATGACCCACGATTACGCCGAGGCTGTAAAGCACGGTTCAACACTGGTGCGTATAGGCACGGGACTGTTCGGCGCAAGGGACTATTCAAAGTAACTCCCGGCGGAAAGCCGAAGATCAACACGGGATACTCCGCATTGATCCTGTGAAGAGAGATAAAAATATAAATAATGCGGAGAAGGAGTATTAAGATGAAACTTTTTGAGAACATTAAGGAATTTTTCTTTGCTGAAGAGGACGATGATTTTGACGCAGATATTCCTGTTCGCCATGAGCGCAGCGAACGCGGCGGCTTCCAGTCCTCCGCACAGGATGATGCTCCCGTAAACGAAGGAATGTCAGGCGGCATGAGCAGAGAAAGACGCAATAAGGTCGTTAATATACAGACAACAGCACAGCTTCAGGTGGTACTCGTAAAGCCCTCTGCTTTCACAGATGCAAAGCAGATAGCAGATCACCTGATCGCTAAAAAGACAGTAGTTCTCAACCTTGAGACAGCTTCGCCCGAGAACAAGAGAAGGATTATCGACTTCCTCGTAGGCGTTGCTTATGCAAACGGCGGAAGCCTCAAGCCTGTCGCTAATCTTACCTACATCATCACTCCTTATAATGTAGGCTTTATCGGCGAGGACCTCGTAGGCGAGCTGGAGAACAACGGTGTATTCATCTGATGAACGAACCGTCGGATAAGCTTTTTACCGCAAGGCTCGGGGACATGGCAGCGCTCTGTGAAAGGGACGGAGCAGCCGTGTTCTCGTCCTTTTTCGATGAAAGACAGTGCGCGGAAGCAGAAGCATGGTGCGCGAGGAATACAGGGGCGCTGAGGTACAGACTGTGGGGCGGCTATGAGGACGCAAGACGCAGGATGCTTGCCATATACCCCGATTACTGCGAGGAGTATATCCTCGGGGAATTCCCATTCGTCTGCCTTACCTTTACCTATAGGGAAGAGGACAGGCTCTCTCACAGGGACTTTCTCGGCTCATTCATGGGCCTGCAGCTGAAACGCGATGTCATAGGAGATATAGTGGTCACTGACGGAACTGCACAGGCTTTCGTCACGGGGGTGGCTGCAAAGCATATCAGCGGGAGCTTATCCAAAATAGGCAGAGTCGGAGTGAAGATCGCCGACGATAAGCCGTTTATACTTGAAAACGCTCAGAAGTTTCAGGAAATATGCGGTACAGTTGCTTCGCTGCGCCTCGACTGTGTGGTCGGACTTGCTGCAAAGCTCAGCAGGGAAAAGGCAGCGGCACTTATCCGCACGGACAGAGTTGAAGTCAATCACCTGCCCGTTCCATCAGTCTCCCATGAACTAAGGGGCGGAGATATATTGTCGATTAGGGGCTACGGAAGATTTGTACTTTCCGGGATTAACGGTCATACAAAGAAAGACCGCATACACATTAACTTGAAGAAATATATTTAGAGGTGAATTGAAATGATAACTTCAAAAGATGTCAGAAACAAAAGGTTTGAAAAAGCAGCTTTCGGATACAAGCAGGAGGAGATAGACGAGTTCCTCAACCAGCTGGAAGCAGAGCTCGACGAAATGGAGCGCGAGCGCTCTGAGGCAAACAGCAAGATACAGGTGCTTGCCGATAAGGTAAGAGAGTATATGAAGGACGAGGACGCTCTCAAGGACGCTCTTCTCGGCGCTCAGAAGCAGGGACATCAGGTGCTCAACGAAGCCAACGAAAAGGCAGAGCAGATAATCGCAGAGGCACAGGCAAAGGCTGACGCTCTCGAGGACGAGGCTGTACGTCAGCACGCTGAGGCTATGGAAAGAAACCGCGAGGAGATCGCAAAGGAAAAGGAAGCTCTCATCGAAGCTCAGCAGCAGGTAGCAGACTTCAAGAAGAGCCTCTTCGATATGTACAAGAGCCACCTCGAGCTCATTTCCTCTATGCCCGAGACATTCGACAATGACACAGAGGAAGAGGAGACAGAGGAAAAAGCCGAGACAGCTGAAGAGATCGCAGCAGCAGTTGCTTCAGAGGTCGAGGAATAATCATAAACAAAAAGATCGAAAGGAGGATCTCTCTGAGCTTTTAAAAGAGAGATCGGATAGTATGGCACAGGATTATAACAGTACTCTTAATTTACCGCAGACAGAGTTCCCCATGCGCGGAAATCTGCCTAAAAGAGAGCCTGAAACTCTCAAGAAATGGGAGAATGAAAGGCTCTATTACAAGATGATAGAGAAGAATAAGGGCAAGCCCACTTATATACTTCATGACGGACCGCCTTACGCAAACGGCGAGATACATCTTGGTACAGCCATCAACAAGACTCTCAAGGACTTTATCGTGAAGTACAAGAATATGAGCGGATTCTGCTCACCCTACGTTCCCGGCTGGGATACTCACGGACTTCCTATCGAGCTGAAAGCCATGAAGGCTATCGGCGTTGAGAACGGCGCTATCCCTGCGGTAGATCTCAGAAAGCACTGCCATGATTTCGCTCTTACCCATGTAAAGAACCAGATGAACCAGTTCAAGAGACTGGGAAGTCTCGGCGATTACGACTATCCCTACCTTACTCTCCGCCCCGAGTACGAGGCAAGACAGGTGGAGGTATTCGGCGCAATGGCTAAGAAGGGCTATATGTACAAGGGACTCAAGCCTGTATACTGGTGCCCCGACTGCAATACAGCTCTCGCAGAGGCAGAGATCGAGTATTCAAACGATCCGTGCTATTCCATCTATGTCAAGTTCAACGTAACAGACGACAAGGGCATATTCACAGGCCTCGGACTTGACCTTTCAAAGATATACTTCGTTATATGGACAACGACAACATGGACTATCCCCGGCAACCTTGCTATATGCCTCGGTCCTGAGTACAACTATAC
>NZ_CAMKRR010000118.1 GCF_946415235.1 uncultured Ruminococcus sp.
AGTATATCCTTTATCATCTTCCATATCACACGTGTCATTTCATCGCCGTCCATTTCAACAAGGGGAGTTTTCATTTTTATCTTTTTCATATTTATCAGCCTTTCTATCTGTTTTCCATATCAATATATGGCTTTTCCTTATTAATGGATTTATATGCAGGACGCATGATACGTTTGCCGCTGTTTATCTCCTCGAATCTGTGAGCGCACCAGCCTGCCATTCTCGAGACAGCAAAAAGAGGAGTAAACAGATCGGGCGGTATCCTCAGCATTTTATATACCAATCCACTATACATATCAATATTTGCACACATTGCTTTTCTTGAGCTTTTTATGTCTTCAAAGACCTTTGGCGTGAGACGCTCTATCGAATCGATAAGGTGGAATTCCTTCTCAAACTCTGTCCCCTCGGCCATCATACCTGCGTACTTTTTCAGTATTACAGCTCTCGGATCAGACAGCGTATACACAGCGTGTCCCATACCATATATCAGACCGCTGCCGTCGCCAATTTCTTTGCAAAGGATCTTCCTCAGAATATCAGCAACTTCGTCATCGTTCTCCCAATTTTTGACATTTGCCTTTATTATTTCTTGCATTTCCAGTGCCTTGTGATTTGCACCGCCGTGACGTGGACCTTTCAGCGAACCTATCGCTGCTGAATATGCGGAATAAGGGTCTGTTCCTGATGAAGTAAGTACACGGCAGGTAAATGTCGAGTTGTTACCACCACCGTGTTCAGCATGGAGCATGAGCATAAGGTCAAGTAATTTTGCTTCATCGTGAGTAAACTTTCTGTCAGTGCGTATAGTTGAAAGTATATTCTCAGCCGTTGATTGTCCCTTAATAAGTGGATGCATTATCATTGATTTATTATCATAGCATCTTCTTTTAGTCTCATATGCACACACCATAATTACAGGCATTTTGGCAATAAGAGATACGGCTGTATCCACTTCATGCTCTGGTGTTCTTGATTCGGGTGCTTCATCATAGGAATACAGAGAAAGTACAGCTCTTGACATCTTGTTCATGATATCAGGTGACGGTGCTTTCAATATCATATCTTCAAAGAAATCCTGCGGAAGCGCACGTTCATCAGATAATGTCATTCTGAATTCATCAAGCTCATTTTTGTTCGGAAGTCTGCCTGTAAGAAGGAGAAAAACTATTTCCTCATAACCGAATCTGTCCTCAGCTTCAGCTTTTTCGATAAGATCATTGATACTGTAGCCTCTGAAAATCAGCCTTCCTTCTGTAGGCTTTTTCTCGCCGTCATCCACAACATATCCGTGAACATTACAGATATTAGTAACTCCTGCCATAACGCCTGTACCATCGGGATTCCTGAGTCCTCGTTTTACGCTGTACTTATCAAAATATTCAGCCGGAATATTATTTCCTTCAGAGAAAGCGGAATACATTACATCTTTTGTAGTAATCATCGGTATCACCTCAAATAAGAAAGGCGCCTATCCATGCGGATAAGCGCCATTGCTTGCTTAACTATACCATTATAATATCATAACTCAAATAAATTGTCAATAGTTTGACAATATTTTTATGTGTTAAAAATGTCCGTGTGCTCTGCATATTTTTTTGAGCTTTTTCACAGTGGCATTTCCTCCGCCGTCGTTGATATAAACGTCGTATTTCCCACGTATACTGCCGAATGTCACAATCTTGTCCGCATCTGCATACTCTTTCAGCCTTATCATCATATTCTCCTTTGAAGCAAGGGGAGAAAAAACTTTCAGATACATAAAGCCTTCGTATTCAGAGTCGGAAAGGCTTATCTTCGCACTTGCTCCAAGCTGCTGACGCAGTTTTCTTTCAAGCAGAAAGATGTCTATCTTTTCAGCGAGAACGGTGATATACAGAACACGTTCATTCATATCCTTTCGGCGGTATTCGGAGCGTACATAGTTTCTGTAGGGAGAGTGTTTATGAGACTCAAACAGTTCTTTTTCTGCAGAATTATGCAGTTCCCCATAGTATATCAGCAGGGTAGAATCGAGCATAGTATTCACGAAACAGTGAAGTCCACACTCTGAAATTATCCTTTCGGCTTCTGCTGAAACAGTCGGAGACAGATATGTCATATCAAGGTACTGCTTCTCCTTAACGTCATAAAGCGCAGCTCCGTCCATAACTATCACAGGAAGCTGCAAGTCTGTTCCTTGCATTATGGACATTAGCTCTGCGGGAGTGCGTGTAGTGGATATAGTGAATTTCACGCCGCTGCGGATAAGTCTGTTCAGCTCGACCTTGCTGTAATTTGAGGCCTGTGAAATGAGCACATCGTCAAGTCCGCTGACATAAAGAGTCGAATCATCACGTCTGACAGGTAGGCGGAAGTCGTTCACAGCTACTCCGATAATAATTCCTATAAAGGTATCAACAACTCTGTTCAGCACGAACAGATATGGGTTCTCGTCAAAGGAATGTGTAAGTGCAATACTCAGAAACACAACACATGAGAAAAAAGATGCGTTCCGTTTATTCATAACAACAGTTGTGTATATCACAGGGATTATGAAAATACTTGCAGAAATATAGACAAACTCAGGTATGGCTAAACCCAGCCTGCGGAACAACAGCAGAAAGAGAAGCCCGTATACTGCACCTGTAAGTGTTCCCACTGAACGCTGCAATGCATTGTTTTTGGTAGTATCGGTATAGGGCTGTATGCACCACAGAGCCGCCAATGCCCCGTAGAAAGGTATGCCGTTGCCGACAGGCAGAAGCGTCCTTATGAAATACACCGCCATACACAGTCCGACTGCTATTGACGATTTTACTATTCTTGCCCCAATAGGCGGAAATGTCAGTTTCAATATTCTCACTCCAGTAAAAAAGGGGCTTACCCTTGCGGATAAGCCCCCTTGCTCAGATCGTTATAAGAAGATGTTCATTCTTGATGTCATTGTAAAGCTCGCACTTGCAGCGGCTCACGTCGTAGATGTGTATAACGTCGTCAAGTCCGCTGTTTTCATCGATATCTTCAAGCACATTCCGCAGCTCTTTCAGCTTATCGGGAGCGAAATGCAGTGTTTTGCTGTTATTGAATACAGCTGTGTATAGTATCTCCGCCTCCACTAAATCCTGAAAGATATGGCTGCCATAGGAAAGCTCGGGGTTATAGCCTGCACGAGCTTCCTCCATTTCACACACGACGTCAAATTCACTTATATCGGCAAATGTTGTCGGTACGCCAAGCTCGGGTGAAGAAGTTCCCACTCTTCCCGGCACCATCAGCATCATATGTTTGCCGCTGTTGCGGTAAGTCCAGTTTATCTTGCCTATCATTTTCGCAACGGAATTCTTCTCGCTGTAAGGCATATTGTAGTACACAACGGGATCGACATACACGATAATATCAAGCTTTGAAGTCTTTGAAAGTCCCATTGAAGCTCCCTTGCTTTCGAGAAGGATATGCTCCTGAGGTATATCATTGGGAACAGCAACTCCCGACTTGTCCTTGATGACCTGAAGCGGTCTGCACTGCAGAAGGTCAATGGAGTATTCGCCGCTGTCAGAAACGTTTATAGTGAACTCCGTATCAACAGGATATTCATACTCGTCCTGTATACAGCGGAGCATTCTCTGCATCTGCGACATGAGAGTTTTATTGCTGACAAGCCCCTTGCAGGAGATAAAAGTTGACGATACTCTCCGTCCCATTTCCCGCAGTCTGCTTTCTGCGTCGAAGTCGTGTTCGAGGAGAATATTTTGCAGATACTCAGGTATCTCAGGCTCAATCGTCCAAAGCGGCAGACGTTCAAGGTCGTGGATAGAAGTATTGATGACTTCCACCTTGCCCTGTGAAAATCTGTGTCTGTCCGCATAAGTCGAATATATCGTCTTTTCGGGCATATCAAGGCTTACAAGACGGGGATATGAGCCCTCTGTTCTGTCGACGGCTGACGTACCAAGTCCCATTACAAGGCGCAGCATTCCTGCGGACTGGTCGGAGCTTTTCAGAAAGCTGTATGGGCTGTAAGAATAACCCACACCTGCCGCGCATGGCATATAGTATGCGCCATAGTAAGAGCCCGACACACGCTGTATCAGCAGGGACATCTGCTCATCACGCTTGTCAAGCCCGCGGCGTTTGCGGTAGTCCAGAGCGGAAAGGCTCATGGTGCTTGCGTAGACAGTTTTTATCGCATTTTCAAACTCTTCGAGTCGCTCTTCGGGAGTACCTCTGTTAGAACAGAAAACCGACTCATACTTGCCTGCAAATGCGTTGCCGAAGCCATCCTCAAGGATACTGCTCGAACGGACGATGTACGGATCCTGTCCGTAGTATTCGATGATACGGTTGAGCTGTTCACGCATCTCATCGGAGAATTTGCCGTTCAAAAGCTGTTTTGCGAATTCATCTGCAAGGGAGAAATAGCCTTCCTCGGTGCGCTGTTTTATGCGCATATCCCAGAAATTATTGTCAACGATGTATGTGTAGTAAACGTCAGAGCCTACATAGAATGAATCATGCGGTTCGAGAACTTCGTTTATATCAGGCTCGGTGTTGCGGATAATGGCTCTCGCAAGCAACATACCGCAGGCTTTTCCGCCTATCATTCCCGTGCCTATCATGTGGTCACGGACGCTGAAATAGTCCTCGGGACGGAAGTGCTTCTTGACCATTTCACGCATTTTTGTGTCCCTTGTCATCATGATATTACACATATTACTGCACTGCTCGGTTATATCAATGCCGTTTTCAAAGAGGACTTTTGCTTTCTTGAACGACCTGTCCCACGAATCCATGAACTGCTCGTCCGCGGAGCGCTGGGCGTTGCCGAGAACCTGATAGAAGCGGCTGGACTTGACACCGTCAAGAATGGGGCGGAATCGCCCTGTCTCCGGCTCATAGGTGTGCGGAAGAAACATCGTGTCTGAGCTTCTGTTCCACACCTTTTCGGGACGTACATAAACGTTCTTTTTATCCGAATAAACATCAAGAAAAAGCTGTGTGGTGTCCAGTATTTTATTAATCGCATGAACGGAGTGCTTTCCGCGTATTATCGGGAAGAATGCAACTGTATCAAGTATAAAAAGGAAGGGACAGGTCACGCGGAAGAAGTTGCCCATCATAAGGTCAGTCGCCCACATTGCCTGCAATTCCGAGAGGCAGTCGAATATGTAAAAGGCGTCCCTGCCTGCCTTTTCGATCTCGTTGTGAATATCAACGGTAAAGGTCTCAAATCTGTGCGAAAGCGGAACTTCGATAGTTTTTACCTCGGGGCGGTTCTCTACAAGAGGCTCGTGACTTGCAAATCTGAAATATATGATATTCCTGCCGTCTGCAATAGCCTGCCTGAGATAAGGCTCCATGAAGAGCCTGAACTCAGAAAGTTCCGAAACTCGCCATACAACATTGTCGCCGAGCCTTATATTGTCAAGTGCTGTATCCATTTCGGGTATTCCCGATAATATCCTGTCAAAAGCAGCCATAAAAGCACCTCCCTTTTATCACAGGTTTTTAGCATAGCAGACTGCGCCTTCGAGTCTGTCGTAAGGCGGATAATTATTGATACGATAGTATCCAAGCTTCTCATAAAGCGATACGGCTTCTTTCATCGCTTCACGTGTTTGCAGCACAGTACGCTGAAATTTCAATTTCCCGGCCAGTTTCTCTAACATATTCATCATATTTTCAGCAATACTTTGTCGGCGGTATTCAGGTTCTACCCATACTCGCTTGATTTCCGCATCTGTATCTGAGTATCTTTTCAGTCCCGCGCAGCCAACAGCGATATCATCAATACAGGCTATGAGCACAGTGCCTATGCTTTCGGATATATTGTAAGGGATAAAGCCTGTGCGGTTCTGAACTCCGCCTACAAGACTGCTGTAATATTCCTCTGTAGATAAATAGAATCTCTGAAAATCCCTGTTATTGCCGTCAGTCCATTTATATCTTATCTGTAACACCGTATCACCTCCAAAAACGCAAAAACGGTGCTGAATACACAGCACCGTTGCTCTTTACTTGCATTATATCATACTCGTTTTATTATGTCAAGTTTTTCCTTGACAATTTCTTGTATCTGATATATAATAATCTCAGACAAGCAAGGGCGCTGCGTTTTTTCGCAGTGCCTTTTTCTTTTTGGAGGGATACTATGAAGGACGGATTTATAAAAATAGCCTGTGCAACGCCTGATGTTAAAGTTGCAGATTGTCAGTACAATACTGACAGGATAATTGAACTTATTACCGATGCCCACAGCAAGGGAGTAAAAATAATATGCTTTCCCGAACTTTCCGTAACAGGCTATACCTGCGGCGACTTGTTCTTGCAGGACGCGCTGTTAAGCTCTGCAAGGCATGAGCTTGTCAGGATAATCAGAGAGACAGAAAAACTGGATATAGTTTCACTTATCGGTGTACCGCTTGCAGTCTGCGGAAAACTGTATAACTGCGCTGTTATCGTAAACAGAGGCAAAGCAATCGGTGCTGTTGCAAAGAAGAATATACCGAATTACAGCGAATTTTATGAAGTCAGACATTTTACCGCTGCCAATGAAAGTCTGTGTGCAGATATTCAGCTTGACGAAGAGTATTCCGTTCATCTTGAAGATACTGTTTTCACTTGCAGGAAGCTTCCTGAGCTCACCTTCGGCGTTGAGATATGCGAGGATATGTGGGTAAGTTCTCCACCGTCGGAGTGGCTTGCAGCCTCGGGAGCTGTCATCATATTCAATCTTTCCGCAAGCGATGAAGTCATAGGCAAAGCAGATTACCGCAGAACTCTTATAAAAGCACATTCGGGCTCACTCGCCTGCACCTACGCCTACGCCGATTCAGGTATAGGCGAATCCACGCAGGATATGGTATTTGCAGGACATAATATAATAGCGGAGAACGGTTCTGTTTTAGCTGAGTCCAAGGCGTTTTCAAGCGGACTGACAATTGCTGATACCGACATAAAAAAATTATCCTACGAGCGCAGAAGAATGAACTCTTTTTCTGCTTGCCCGAGCTGTAAAACTGCATATTTTTCGCTTGATGTTACTGAGACGATCCTTGACAGAGCTTTCCCAAAAACTCCGTTTGTTCCGTCCGACAAAAAGGCACTTGACAGCAGATGTGAAGAAATACTCACCATACAGGCAGTTGGTCTTATGACAAGACTGCGTCATATCGGCTGCAAAACGGCTATACTCGGACTTTCGGGCGGACTTGATTCCACACTTGCCCTGATAGTTGCCGTTCACGCTTTTGATATGCTCGGACTTGACAGGAGCGGTATCCATACCATAACCATGCCATGCTTCGGAACTACCGACAGGACGTACAATAACGCCTGCTCTCTGGGAAAGACTTACGGCGCAACGCTTACCGAGATAAATATTTGCAGTAGTGTAACTCAGCATTTTGCCGACATAGGACAGTCTCCTGAGGTGCATGATGTTACATACGAAAACTCACAGGCAAGAGAACGCACTCAGGTGCTTATGGATAAAGCAAATCAGCTCGGAGGTATCGTTATCGGTACAGGCGACCTTTCAGAGCTTGCTCTTGGCTGGGCAACCTACAACGGCGACCATATGTCAATGTACGCAGTAAATTCGTCCACTCCGAAAACCCTTGTACGCTGGCTTGTAAACTATGAAGCTGAAGTATCAGAGGGCGAGCTGAAAAAAGTCCTGTTCGATATACTTGTTACTCCTGTAAGTCCCGAGCTGCTGCCGCCTGAGAAAGACGGTACCATAGCTCAGAAAACAGAAGATCTTGTCGGACCGTATGAGCTTCACGACTTCTTCATGTACTATATGCTGAGATACGGATTTTCTCCCTCTAAGATATTCCGTATCGCCTCTCTCGCTTTTGCAGAAACATATTCTAAAGATGTTATAATGAAATGGCTGAAAACATTTTATCGGCGTTTCTTCGCACAGCAGTTCAAACGCTCATGTCTGCCCGACGGTCCGAAGGTAGGAACTGTTACTCTTTCTCCCCGCGGCGACTGGCGTATGCCAAGTGATGCTTCCGCTAATATTTGGCTGAAAGAATTGGATAACATTGATTGATAACGTGATCGAATTGATACACAAACGAACTTGCAAGTGGCTGTGAGATTCTTATTATTTTCCTACACTTTTCCTACAGTTTTAAGATTTTTCTGCAAAGGCAATAAGCGCCAAATCAGCTTTTCTCCCCGAAAAACAGGGACAAAACAGGATTATATTAAAACATGAAAAACTGCCGAAAATCCGTAAGCGTCGGCTTGTGGTCCCGAAGACCGTGGAGCATACAAAATCAACGTTATAACATGATGGCCGCCATTAGGCGGCCATTCGTTTTAAAGAGTGTACAAAAAAGCTCTCACAGCCGAAACTGTGAGAGCCTTGTTGTTTTATTCAGATAAACACATTAACGTGAATATCACGCCAGCTTAGTATCCTGCGCTTAGTGGATTTCGCATAAAGGTATTCT
>NZ_CAMKRR010000119.1 GCF_946415235.1 uncultured Ruminococcus sp.
TACGGCAGCTATAAAAGAACTGGAACAGCTTGGATATCTGCGGCGGCGGTATCCGCGAAATGCACACGGCAGGATAGATCACGCCGAGTACACTGTCTGTGACATTCCGATTCACGAATATGAAACCTTAGTTGTTGACTGGAGCGATAACAGCGCTCAGAAAGGAGAAGATTTATGAACGAAGAAGACAAACTTATCAATATTGAAAGCGATTATGAGAGAGCACTTGCGGAACGAGAAGCTGTCAAAGCTGAACTGAAAAAGCTGACGGAAAAAGAAACACAGAAAGCGCACCGTATAGAGCTGTTAAGGAACAGATACAAAGAAGAAAAACGCCGCAGCCGTACTCACCGACTTATTGAACGGGGAGCTATCCTTGAAAGTATTCTCCCCGACGCTGAATCATATTCCAACGATCAGATAAAGCATATTTTGAGAGTAGCATTCAGCAGCCTGCCTGTTGATCTGAAAGGAGCATATTTCCATGACAATACTGATGAATAATTCTGAAAAAGCGTTTTTTGAGGTCAGCAATACTGCTTCCCTTGGTACCAAGGGCGCACTTATATACCACTTACATGGTATGTGCGCTCTGCGAGGCTGAAAAGGCGGTGATAATATCGCAATCTATCATTGCTCAATAAAAATTATCAGCCGTGGAAAAGGAAAGTCTGCCGTAGCCGCAGCAGCATACCGAGCAGGAGAAAAGCTTCATAACAATTATGACGGTATGACGCACGACTTCACACGCAAGGGCGGAGTAGTTCACAGTGAAATATTATTGCCGTCAAATGCTCCCGTGGAATACGCAGACCGTTCCACACTATGGAATACGGTTGAAGCTGTAGAGAAATCTAAAAACTCACAGCTTGCACGTGAAGTAGAAATTGCGCTTCCAAATGAATTGTCTCAATCTGAATGTATAGCTCTGACACATGATTTTGTACAGAAAACTTTTGTAAACAAAGGAATGTGTGCGGATATCTGTATCCATGATCCCAATCGTGAACAGAAAAACATTCATGCTCATATCATGCTGACAATGCGCCCGATAAATGAGGACGGAACCTGGGGCGACAAGCAGAGAAAAGAGTACGTTCTCGATAAAAACGGAAACAAGATATATGATAAAAAGAAACGGACCTACAAGTGCCACACCGTTCAGACTACAGACTGGAACAGCCGCGAAAAAGCCGAAGAATGGAGAAAAGTCTGGGCTGACTATCTTAACAACTTTCTGGAGCAGCGGAACATTGCTGATACAGTAGATCACAGGTCTTATGCTCGACAAGGAAAACTTGTAAAGCCGACGATCCACATGGGAGTTGCCGCCACACAAATGGAACGTAAAGGCAAGCGAACTATCAAGGGAGATACAAACCGTGAGATAAAAGTTATAAACTACAAAATCAATATTCTCCTTAAAAAGCTTGAAACCATTGATAACAGGCTTATGCAAATGAGGGAGGTATCTCAAAGGGACAGCCTTGCACTCATGCTCATGCGTTTTCATGAAAACGGTATCGAATTCAGTCAGGTTCGCGGCATAACTCTCTCAACATTAAGGAAGGCATCAAAGCTCAGAGATTTGTCACATCTTATCGCATTTGTGCAGGGGCACAATATCAGGACATTGGCTGAACTGAAAGAGAAAAATTTAGATACTTTGGAAGAACTGAGGACTCACAAGGAAACCATGAAAAAACAACAGAACAGGATCAAGGTTCTTGAAGAACTGCTCAGAAACTATGAGTATTACAAAAACAATAAGGCTGTTTATCAGGAATGGCAGTCCATAACAAAACCGAAGAAAAAGGACAAGTTCTACAACGAGCACCGCGGAGAGATCACATTATTTGAAACTGCAAAGAAGTATTACAGCACAACTCTTGGAGATAAGAAGATAACTCCGAAAGCATGGAGAAAAGAACTTGCTGAACTCAAACAGGCACATCAGAATGAGCTCAAAGAAATCGACAGGCTTGCCGAAGATGTTTCTGCAATGGAAACCATAGCCTACAACATCGACAGGCTTGAAAAATACGAACACAAACAACATGAAGTGCAGAAACGCACTTGCGAACTGGAATAAAGCGGAATATTCTGACATTTATAAACTAATACTATCTGTGTAGGAGGAATGCGAATGAAGAGGAAGGAATCACCGGAACTGATATTGAAAAAGCAGACACTGGCCGCGTGGGCGCAGATATTGTATAAAAAAGGTATTATCGACTGCACTCGGCTTGGGAAGATGACCGCGCTTATCGAACGTCTGGACAGCTGCAAGCGTTAGTATTACCGAAAGCTCCCGAAAAACAGGGAGCTTTTTTGTGAACAGAGCGTTTTATTATTTCTTGACAAAACACACGTCGGTATGGTATAATAGTCTTAAAATAAAAATGTCACAAAAGGAGGAATGGTATATGGACATTTACAGCGTGGCAAATCAGATGAAAATGGAAAGAAAGACCATATTTGATCTGAAAATGAGAGTAACATTCTATGCCCGAGTTTCGACTACCCGTGAAGAACAGGAAAACTCCATTGAAAATCAGATAACCTTTTTCAAGGATATGATAAAGAAAAATCCCAACTGGAAGTATGTTGAGGGCTATGTTGACCGTGTCCGCGGCGAGTCCGCTGAGAACCGTGCCAACTTCATGCTCATGATTGAGGACGGCAAGTCAGGAAAGTTTGACCTTATTCTTACCAAGGAGGTCAGCCGTTTTGCCAGAAATACCATTGACAGTCTGACCTACACTCGTGACTTGCTCAGAGCAGGTGTTGGAGTATTTTTCCAGAATGACAATATCTGTACTATAGATACGGACAGCGAGCTTCGACTCACTATAATGTCAAGTATAGCGGCAGATGAAGTGCGAAAGCTTTCCGAGCGTGTTCGTTGGGGACACAAACGCGCTATCGAAAGCGGAAATGTAATGGGCAACAGCCGCATATTCGGATATGACAAGCACGACTGCAAGCTTACGATAAATGAATCAGAAGCCGAAATGGTAAGACTTATTTATGAGCTGTATTCAACAGGGGACTACAGTTCCCGTAAAATTGAGAACATACTTTGGGAAAAGGGCTACCGGAACAGAAATGGCTCACGCATACACCATAACACTATCAACGGTATCATTCAGAATCCTAAGTATAAGGGCTATTACTGCGGCAATAAGGTAAAGATTGTCGATTACCGCACCCGTGAGCAGAGGTTTTTACCAGAGGAAGAATGGGTGCTGTACAAAGACGAAACAGGAGAGATAGTTCCCGCAATAGTCAGCGAGGAAATATGGGAAAAGGCAAATTCTATTTTCCACGAGCGCAGTACGGCTATCAAGACAAGGGGACGCTCTTTCAAGGATAAAAGCGTTTTCACTGGAAAAATATGGTGCAAAGCCCATGACAAGCCATACTGGCGAACGAGCTATTCCAACAGTGTTTCCAAAGGAAAGCCCATATATCAGTGGGTATGCAGTGAAAAGAAGCGATTCGGTGCTAAACAGTGCGCTTCTTTCGCTATAATGGAAGACGACCTTTACAAAATGCTGTCGGAGCATTTTCAGAGTATTGCAGGCAATATTGATGAGTATGTTACAGATTTCATGCGTATTTACCGCGAAAGCGAGCGCGACGTCAATATTCAGCGCCAGATAAACGAGATGACTGCACATCTGACAAAAGAAAAAGCCAAGCGTGAGAAGCTGCTTGACTTGTATACCGATAATTTTATTTCCCGTGAGGAGTTCTGCGAGCGCAATGACGGGATAAACGTACTGATATCCCAGCTTGAGGAAGATATCCACACACTGGAGAAAAAGGCGCAGGAAACAGTGGACTACGCAAAGGAAATGGCGAACATCGAAAACTATTTTCGCACCATGTACAGTCCCGATCATCAGATGTCAAAAGACGAAGTTGACGAGATGACGAAGGCTATCATCGACAGGATAGATGTAGTACCGATCAATGAGAGATCAATGAAATTAGAGGTTAAATTAAAGACCGGTTTATCGGCTGAAATCGCCTATATACAGGCAGAAGAACGCTATGTAAGGCGTTCCGGACACATCTGTAAGAAGATGATCGACTCATACAAGATGCAGTAACAGCTGCATTGAGCAGAAAAGGGAACGCAGAAGCGTTCCCTTTTGCTGTATTACTTGAAAAAAACGAAAGCACATATACCTACGACGATAAACGCAAAAAACGCTCCGCCGACCATTTTAATGAGAGGACTGCTGATATTCTTGATGCGTTCCTCTGATATTTCATCCAGCGGCTTGCCTTCCATGAAAGCCTTTATCTCCTTGTAGGTCTGAATATTATTGGACTTCTTCATTTTTTCGACCTTTACGGCTGTAAACATTGATACCGAGAAGAGTATTCCCCATATAACTCCGCCGAGCCAGCCGAGATACTTTATCAGCGGTATAATGGAGACAGCCACTGCAAGATATTCAGCTGCAAGCAGCCATACCATTGCATTGAATTTTTTCACGTCATTTTTTTCGATTTCCTTTTTCATAGATTCAACATCTCCTTTAACTAATTCGTCAAGAGAAACATTGAAAAGCTTTCCGAGAAGCAGAAGGCTGTGTATGTCGGGGTAGCTCTTGCCGTTTTCCCAGTTAGAGACAGTCTGTCTGCTGACGTATGCTTTTTCGGCAAGGGTCTCCTGTGACCAGTTCAGCTTTCCGCGGAACTTCCTGATTTGATTTCCAATCTCCATATTTTTCCTCCTTTGGAGTTCTGTTCTCCTGACTGACACCAGTATAGCATCAGGCGGCGAAGATTACTACCAATATCCTTTTACATTCGCCCGAAAAAGCTGTAAAAAGGCTTGGACAGCCTATGTAAAAATACTTTTACATGGCGATATACAGGCGTTTGTGCTATGTGCAAAAGGGCGGACCGCAGTCTGCCCTTTATGGTAAAAAGCTTATTTGTTTTTGCGTCTTATGGCAATAGCCACAAGGTCGGGACCGATATTTGAGGTAACGACTGCGCCGATGCAGCCCATCATCTCAGCCTTCCTTCCCGTCTTTTTAGTGAGCTCCTTTTCGACTTCCTTTGCAGCTGTATTGTCTCTGCCGTGAAGAAGTATATAGGGAGTCTGAGGAGTCATATTTTTCTCAACTATTTCAACAAGCTTCGGGACGATGTTCTTTTCGCCTCTTATCTTGTCAACTGTCTCGGTAGTACCGTCTGCGAAGAGGATAACGGGCTTAAGACCGAGAAGCTCTCCCGCAAAAGCCTTTGCTGCGGAGATGCGTCCCGACTTCTTGGCGTATTTGAGCGAGAAGGGGACAGCGTATATAGCGCATACATTGAACCAGTCCTCGAGATAAGCCACTATTTCCTCTGCCTCAGCTCCCTTGCGGACTTTTTTTGCAGCTTCCATAACGGGATAGCCGTAGAAAAGGGTATAGCACTTTGAGTCAAGGTTGAAAATACGAAGCTTATCCTTTGCCTGGGGATTATTTTCAAAGAAATCATTCTTGGCGATAAGCGAGTTGTTATATGTACCCGAGCCCTGAGAGTTTATGGAAACGCTGATGATATCGGTATAGCCCTGCTCGAAAAGCTCCTTGTAGGTCTCCTCGAAGGTTACGGGTGAGATCTGTGAATGTTTCGGGATCTCGTCTGTTTCCTCAAGAAGCTCATAGAATTCCTGTGTGGACTTGTCGTACATTTCGCGGAAGCTCTCGCCTCCCACTGTCAGAGTAAACGGAAGGACCTTTATGCCAAGCTCCTCAACAGTCTCCTTGGGCAGGTCACAGCATGAATCGGTAAGTATAGCGATCTTTGACATAATAATATCTCCTTTACCATGTATATTGAGTAAGTTTTCCCTCGCGTGAGAGATCGGGGTAGTCCCATTGCCTCAGCACCTCGTATACCGCTATGGCAACGGCATTGGAGAGGTTGAGGCTGCGGAGCTCGTTCCGCATGGGTATTCTTAAACAGCTGTCGGGATTATCGTGAAGAAGAGCTTCTGGAAGCCCCTTGTCCTCTCTTCCGAAGATGAGATAGGAGTTATCGGGGTAAACTGCTTCACTGTGGACGTGCTGTCCCTTTGTGGTGAAGTAGAAGAAGCTTCCGCCCTTGTTTTTCTCGAAAAAATCGTCAAGGCTGTCATAGTATGTGATGTCGAGCTTGTCCCAGTAGTCAAGTCCCGCACGTTTAAGGTGCTTGTCGCTTACCTCGAAGCCCAGCGGACGGACGAGGTGGAGCCTTGCTCCCGTAACAGCGCAGGTACGGGAGATATTGCCCGTATTCTGCGGTATCTGCGGTTCTACAAGGACTATATTCAGATTTTGCATAATTATCCTTCTGTTTTATAATATTGTTATTTGGCGCAGATCGCCTTTATACAGCAGTTATTCGGCTCAAAGTCTGATTTGAGGGCGTCTTTGATGTCACTGTCGGTCATATCCTTCCATTTATCATTAATATAAACGAAGGACTTACCTTTTTCGGATACAGTTTTATATACCATACCGTCATAGTCAGTATCTTCTCCCTCGACAGGAGCTCCCTTGGTATAGGTTATGACTATGGCATAATCAGTAACATCTGCGGGAGTATCAAGGTCTATGGTATGATAACCGTGATAGCCGAGCTTTGCGTCCTGAGAATATAGAAGCTCCGAAAAGTCCTCATTGTATATCTCAATTTTTATATCCTGCTCATCGAAGTTATTATATGTACCAACAGCGGCAAGCTTTCCTGCCTTGTGGAAAACATTGGCAGTTTTTGTGCTGTCTCCTGTTTTGACATATCTGTCCTCCTCTGTGCCTGCGTCATAGCTTAGGACCTCTCCGTATTTATCGGTAACGGAGTGGCTTATGGCGTATTCAAGGGGAGCACTGTAGGATATATAATAATATCCCGCCGAGCCTAATGAACTGTTATAGGTTATCCATGCGCCGTCCTCTGAGGCAGGCTCCTTGAAGTATTCCTTCGGGAAATGGTCATCGTAGCCTATAATAGTCACATCGTGGTCGAAATTGTCATCTTTTGTATAGTTTATGGTGCGGTATGTACCGAACCAGCCCTTTTTGCTGTCATCATTGTCAAGAATACCGATAGCGACGCCGCCTCTTTTGCGGATATTCTCCTTTATGGCTTCCCTGTCGTTTTTATCAAGAAAGACAGAGCTGTCAATAACAAGGTCACCAAAACCGCCTGACAGTCGGAATGTTACTATAGGCTGTGAGCCGCCGAAATCTTTTGCGTCTATGCCGTCTTTTACGAAAAAGCCCTCGTCCTTTTCATCTAAGTAGGTGCTGTCAAGAAGCTTCATGGGATCAATTGAGATATAGCTGCCGTTTTCCTTGAAATATGCAGTCTCCATACTTGCAGCCGCAGCATGGAGCCAGCAGGTGCCGTACTGCTGAGACTTCATATCAAACTCTGTCATTTCGTCTGCAATATTATAGTACCCGTTTGTACCGTGGACGTAGTCGTAGACCTTTTTCTCCTTTGCTGCAGCTTCAGCAGCAGTTGTCGCTTCTGTAGGAGCAGGAAGCTCCTCAAAAGGGGTGTTGTTGTCGGAGCAGCCGAATACAGACAGCATTCCTGCAGTTAAAAATGATAAAATAAGCAGTTTTTTCATTACTTATTCCTTTCACTGTATCAGAATAGTTATACGTTTTTTTCAGATAATAATAACGTCCGCACTGCGGACAATAATATATACGGAGTTTTGGATATGAATATGAAATCGCTTGCAAAGGGAGCGGCTGCGGGAGCGATAGTCGGTATCGCCTGCTATGCCTTCTCGAATGCGCGTCCCATGAAGAAAATGAGCATAAAGCGTGACGCAGGGAAGGCGCTTAAAGCCGCAGGAGACCTTTTTGACGATATAAAGTCGGTAATTATGTAGCTTCCCCCGAATTGCGTCTGTAGCCCAGATAGCTCTCAAGGATGAGGACTGCCGCCACAGCGTCAACAACTGCCTTGCGCTTTTTGCCGCGTGTGTTGGTGACATTCAGCGCATTATGGGCTGAAACGGTGGTGCAGCGCTCGTCCCAGAGCTTGACGGGGCAGCCTGTGAGCTTTTCGAGCTCCTCGGCGAAGAGCCTGCATTTCTCGGCTCTTTCGCCGACTGTTCCGTTCATATTCATGGGATAGCCGACGACTATCTGTTCCGCGCGCTGCTCTTTGGCGAGAGCGGCGGTTTTTTCTATACATTTACCGAAGTCCTTTTCGGCGATGACGGTGACGGGAGAAGCTATCATTTCGCTTTTTCCGCAGACAGCGATGCCTGTTCTTGCGTCGCCGAAGTCAACTGACATAATTATCATTTTATCCTCCAATAAATCAAAATTTACGCATTGATTACGCCAACCCAAAAGGAAGGGATTCCAAAG